>JALOPS010000432.1 GCA_025453745.1 Gemmatimonadaceae bacterium | reverse complement strand
TCGCCCCGGTCCCGATCACGTAGTCGCGCGGTGTGTCGCGCTGGAGCATGCGCCACATCGCGTCCACGTAGTCGCCCGCAAAGCCCCAATCGCGCCGCGCGTCGAGGTTGCCCAGCCGCACCTCGGTGGCCTTGCCGAGATGAATGCGTGCGACCGCATCGGAGATCTTGCGCGTCACGAACTCTAGCCCACGACGCGGAGACTCGTGGTTGAACAGGATGCCGGACACGGCGAAGAGGTTGAAGCTCTCGCGGTAGTTCACCGTGATCCAATGGCCATACAGCTTGGCCACGCCGTAGGGGCTGCGCGGATAGAACGGCGTGTTCTCGCGCTGCGGCACCTCGACGACCTGCCCGAACTGTTCGCTCGACGACGCCTGATAGAAGCGGGCCTCGGGCGCCGCTTTGCGCATCGCCTCGAGCACGCGCGTCACGCCGAGCGCGGTGAACTCGCCCGTCAGCACCGGCTGCGTCCAGGAGGTTTGTACGAAGCTCTGCGCGGCAAGATTGTAGATCTCGTCGGGCTTCGTGGCGGTCACCGCGTCGGTGAGCGAGGTCTGGTCGAGCAGGTCGGCGGAGACGAGTTCGATGCGATCGACGAGATGCGCGATCCGCTCATACGGCGTCGTGGAGCTGCGGCGCACGACGCCGACCACGCGATAGCCCTTCGCGAGCAGCAGCTCCGCGAGGTACGAGCCGTCTTGTCCGGTGATGCCGGTGATGAGCGCGGTAGGCATGCGGCGCAGCGGGTGAGCGGAAGTGGGATACGAGAACGGGGAGCCGATGCTGGGCTCCCCGTCGGTACTCGATCAACCGGCGCGCGCGCCGGTCGGACACATCACGCCGCGGCGGCCGCCAGCACCTGCTGCAGCGCTTCGCCGCGCGGCGCGCGCTGCACCTTGCCGGCGGCGAGGCAGCGCGTGCACACCTTCACCTTGATCACCTTGGCATCCTTGAGGATGCGGACGACCTGGAGATTGGGGCGATAGACGCGACGCGTCTTGTTGTTCGCGTGCGACACGTTGTTGCCGAAGGCAACACCCTTGCCGCACGAATAGCAGCGATGACGTTGAATCTGGGCCATGGTCAGGTTCCTCAGGCGTCGACGAATTCGATGCGCGCCATGTCGGCTCCGTCACCCTTGCGGTGGCCGGTCTTCAGGATGCGCGTATACCCGCCCGCGCGCGTGGCAAACTTGGGACCGAGCTCCTGGAAGAGCTTGTCCGCGGCCTCGCGCTTCTGGACGTGACGGCCCGCCAGTCGACGCGCGTGCAGCGTGCCGGTGCGGGCCTTGGTGACGAGCTTCTCGACAAAGGGGCGCAACTCCTTGGCCTTGGCCTCGGTGGTTTCGATCGCGCCCTGCTCGATCAGCGACGTCGCGAGATTGCGCAGGAGGGCGAGCCGCTGCTCGCTCGTCCGGCGAAGATTCCGGTTGGCATTGCGATGCCGCATGTGTCTACTCCTCGTCCTCGTCATCCGGCGCGCTGGCGGCAGCGCGGCTCGGTGGGGTGCCCTGTTCGGTGATGCGAACGCCGCCATCACCGGCTTCCTCGAAGCGCATCCCGAAGTTCAGCCCGAAGCGCTCGAGCAGGTCCGCGATCTCCTGCAACGACTTCTTGCCGAAGTTCTTGACCTGCAGGATCTGCGTCTCGGTCTGGCGCACCAGGTCGCCCAGCGAGCGGATATTGGAATTTTTGAGCGAATTCACCGACCGCACCGACAACTCGAGGTCGTCGATGGGGGTGCGGAACAGCTCGGCGAGGCGATGCCCCTCCGACCCCGACGCCTCGCCCGGCGCCGAAACGGGTGCCGACGCGGCAGACCCGAAGCCCACGAAGTACTGGAAGTGCGTCTGCGCGAGCGCGGCCGCGTAGCTCACGGCCTCTTCGGGCGTGAGCGTGCCGTTGGTCTCCACCGTCAACGTCAACCGATCGTAGTCGGTGCGCTGCCCGACGCGCGTTTCGGCGACGGCGAAGTTCACGCGCCGCACCGGATTGTAGACCGCATCGATGCGCACGACGTCGACCGGGAGCGAGCGATCGGCCGGATGTGCATCCGACTCGACGTAGCCGCGCCCCTTGTTGACGTAGAGCTCCATCGTGAGTTCGCGATCATCGGAGATCGTGAACAGCGGATGCGCGGCATCGATGATGCGCACGCCGTTGGTGCTCTGGATATCGCCCGCGCGCACGACGCCGGGTCCCGACTTGGTGACGCGGAGGACCGTCCCGTCGACGTCTTCGGGGAGCGCGAGGGTGAGCGTCTTGAGGTTGCCGATGATCTGGTGCACGTCTTCGACGACACCGGCGATGGTCTGATGCTCGTGCACCACGCCATCGACGCGGAACGCCCACACCGCGGAGCCGCGGAGCGAGGAAAGGAGCACGCGACGCATGGCGTTACCGAACGTGTGGCCGTAGCCGCGCTCCAGGGGCTGGACGCGGAACTCCGTCACATTCGGCGAGTCGTCGTGGCGCGTGGCCTCGACGAGTTGCGGGCGAACCAGACCAGTCAGATCGATCAAGCGAGTCATGAGTACGACGTGCCTCCGTAGGCGGTCTCACCGGCTGAGCCGGCGACGCGCTGCCCCGCCCCTGATGCGTGGCAGCCCCGTATGGGAATCAGGGTCCCGACCGGGGAGCGCGTGCTGTGTGCACCGCTCCCGCATGTTCCCCGCGCCTTCCCTCCCGATATGGGAGCGACCCGGTGGCGCCGCGGGGCGCCCACCGGGCCGTCGGTCGCGCCGGAGCGCGCCCGGTTACTTCGAGTAGAGCTCGACGACGAGCTGTTCCTGCGCCGCCAGCGAGATGCGATCGCGCGTGGGCTTCTCGAGGAGACGACCGGAGAAGGACTCCTTGTCGACCGCGAGCCAGGTGGGCGTCGTGCCACGCGCAGCCTGCTCGAGCGCCGCCGCGACGATCGCGAGCTCGCGCGAGGCCTGCTTGACGCGCACTTCCTCGCCCGGTGCCACCGCGTAGCTGGGCACGTCGACGAGCTGTCCCTTCACCTCGATGTGGCGGTGCCGGATGAGCTGACGCGCGGCCTTGCGGCTCGAGGCGAAGCCCATGCGATACACCACGTTGTCGAGGCGGCTTTCGAGCGCCGCGAGCAGGTTGTGACCGGTGATGCCCGGCTGCGTCGCGACCTTCTCGAACGTGTTGCGGAACTGCCGCTCGCTCATGCCGTAGACGCGCTTGACCTTCTGCTTCTCGCGCAGCTGCTTGGCGTAC
>JALOPS010000431.1 GCA_025453745.1 Gemmatimonadaceae bacterium | reverse complement strand
TTCGGCAGCAGCGAGTTCGGCTTCGTGCAGTTCGGTGACGCCTTCTCGACCGGCTCGAGCATGATGCCGCAGAAGCGCAATCCCGACGCGCTCGAGCTCACGCGTGGCAGTGCGGCGCGGGTGACGAGCGATCTGATGTCACTCGTGATGTCGCTGAAGGGTCTGCCGAGCGGCTACAACAAGGACCTGCAGGACGACAAGCGTGCGCTGTTCGACGCAGTGGACGTGATGTCGCTGGTGCTGCCGGCCGTGGCCGGCGCCGTGGACGAACTGACGTTCCGCACCGATCGCATGGCGGCCGCCGTGACCTCGGTGATGATGGCCACCGACCTGGCCGACTACCTCGTGCTGCGCGGCGTGACGTTCCGCGAGTCACATGGCGCGGTGGGGTCACTGGTGCGACAGGCCGAGGAAGCGAAGGTGGAACTGCACGAGCTGCCGCTCTCCGCCTTCATGTCCGCGCATCCCACGTTCGGCCCTGACGTGCTCGATGCGTTGTCGGCGCAAGCCAGCGTCGACCGTCGCAACGTGCCCGGTGGCACGGCGGTCAGTGCCGTGAAGGCGCAACTCGACGCTGGCCGCGCGGCGTTGGCGTGAAGTAGTTCGGGAGCTGCTGAACGGGAACTGCAACAGCCTGATCGCAGAACGGAACTGCCGCGGTACGGCACGGCCGCAGAACAGCAGGGAAAAAATGGCTCTTCCGGGAATTCCGGGGTGGTCAGCTGACAAGGACTGCTCGGTGTGACATCGTGGAGGCATCGGAGGCGCGACGATGCCAGCACCAGACGCGAGCGGCTTGATCGGGTTGTTGCAGCAGGTCGGCGGGTGGGAGGGGTTTGAGGTCGCGGGCGTGACGACGGACGCGACGCCCGCGCCCGATGTGCACGGGGCGCCGGCCCCGCGCTTGGTGATCGAGTTGCGCCCCACGGCCGACCACGTGAAGCGCTGCAGCCAGTGCGGCGCGGCGGTCACGCGGGTGCATGAGACCACGACCCGCCGCGTGCGGGACTTGGCCGTCATGGAGTGGGACACGTGGCTCCTCGTGCCGCGCGCCCGCGTGGAGTGTCCACGGTGTGGTCCCACGGTCGAAGCCGTGCCCTGGCTCGACAAGTACGCCCGCATGACGACGCGGCTGGCCGCGAAGATCGCCGGCCTCGCCCAAGTCCTGCCGCTCAAGCATGTGGCGCAGTGGTTTCGCGTCGGGTGGGACACCGTCAAGCAGATCGACCAGCGCGCGTTGCAGCGGCGCCTGGGGCGCATGGAAGACCACCTCGACGGCCTGACGCAGCTCGCGGTTGACGAGTTTGCCATCGAAAAGGGCCATCGGTACGTGACCATCGTGCTCGATGTCGTGACGAAGCGCGTGGTCTGGCTGGTGCGCGGCCGTGGCCATGACGCGCTGGCAGGGTTCTTCACCGCGCTCGGGCCGACGCGCTGTGCACAGATCACGGCGGTGACGTGTGATCTCTGGGGCCCATACACGGTGCAGGTGCAGCGCTTTTGCCCGCAGGCGGCGCTGGTCTACGATGCCTTCCACCTGATCGCCCGGTATGGGCAGGAGGTCGTGGATCGCGTCCGGGTCGACGAGACCAATCGCATTGCCCGCGCGGCCGGCGACGGGATCGTCCGCGACGCCCGGCGCGTCATCAAGGGCACCCGGTGGCTCCTCCTGAAAAACGCCCCGAACCTGCGGGCCCCGGAGCGCGTCCGCCTGCGCGAACTCCTCGCCGCCAACCGGGCGCTCTTCACCGTGTATGTCCTCAAGGACGACTTCAAGCAGCTGTGGCAGTATAAGGCCGAGCACGCGGCGCGCCGCTGGTGGACGCAGTGGCGCCGCCGCGCCCGGGCGAGTCGCCTCGCGCCACTCCGGCGCTTTGTCGCCCTGCTCGAGCGGCACCTCCACGGCATCGTCGCCCACTGCCGCTATCCGCTGTCCACCGGCATCCTCGAAGGCTGCAACAACAAGATCAAAGTCCTGAAGCGCATGGCCTACGGCTACCGCGATGACGCCTACTTCTTTCTCAAAATCCGCGCGGCGTTTCCCGGAATTCCCGGATGAACCGAAAAAATGGGGGTGCCGCTCGGAGATTCGAGCCGCACCCCCATGTCTTCATCGGTCGACGTGCGTCCGGCAGCCTTCTCGTACCACGCTGTTCCGCGGCTGCGCTGTTCTGCGGCAGTTCCGTTCTGCGATCAGGCTGTTGCAGTTCCCGTCAAGCGCGCGTCAGAATCAGAACATCAGTCCGACGCTGATCGGGATGAACTTCGACGTCGTACGGCCGTTCGCGACGTTGAACGTGGTGTTCTGGACGCTGTGCACGCGGGCCTCGATGAAGAGCTTCGTGACCTTCACGCCCGCACCGTAGTTGTAGCCCATCTTTCGCGAGCTCGAGTTGCCGGAGAACTGCGTGTCGTAGTAGCCCACGCCGCCGATCAGGTACGGCTTCACCGGCAGCGGGCCCGGCAACAGCGACAACACGGCGTTGAGCGAGCCGCTGATCACGCGCGAGTCAGTGCCTTCGGTGGCCTGATTCAGGGCGTTCGTGAAGCTCGTGCCGCCGAAGCTGTTGTAGTGCACGTCCGCGCGAATCTTGAACGGGATCAGCGGGACACTGGCCTGCAAGGCCACCATGCCGTTGTAGCCCATGTCCGTCCGGTCGCTGAGCGAACCGGATGGGGTCGTGGCGCCGCCGGCGAAGCCGATCGAGAATTGGGCGTGTACCGGGGCAGCCACGCCCGTCAGCGCCAGTGCGACGCCGACACCGGCGAGCAGTCTGCGAATGTTGGTCATCGGATCTGAATGTTGGAGGGAGCGCGTGTGCGAAGGGGCCATCGGTCAGACGACCATGGCCACACAGAAATCACATGACGCCGCCGCCCGCGCCCTGCTCCCCCGTCACCACGACGGTCAGGGATGGCGCGGTTGCCGGCAAACACGATGTCCGTCACGCGGCACCGGTCCTCAGGCGCACAGCGTCACGGCGTTCCGTCCATCAGAACATGATGCCGATCGTCACCGGGATGAACTTCGCGGTGCTGCGATTCCCGCCGACGTCGAAGGTCGCGTCGTTGATCTGGTGGAGGCGAGCTTCGACGAAGACGCTGGCACCGGTCAGACCGAACTTCACTCCGGCGCCGTAGTTGTACCCCACTTTGCGGGTGGCGTCGGTGCCGTTGAGCTTCGTGTCGTAGTAGCCCACGCCGCCGATCAGGTACGGCTTCACCGGGCC
>JALOPS010000430.1 GCA_025453745.1 Gemmatimonadaceae bacterium | reverse complement strand
CGACGAGCGGGATGGAGTCGATGATCCATCACTTCAAGCTCGTCATGGAAGGGCCGCGCCCACCCATCGGCGAGTGCTACGTCCCGGTCGAGAGTCCCAAGGGAGAGAAGGGGTACTACTTCGTGAGCGATGGCAGCTCCAAGCCGGTGCGCTGGCGCATCCGTCCGCCGAGTTTCGTGAATCTCTCGGCGATTCCGCGCATGGTCGAAGGGCACCTGCTCTCCGACGTCGTCGCGATCAATGCGTCGATCGATATCGTGCTTGGCGAGGTGGACCGATGAGCCACGGGCCCTCTGCCGCCGGAGGCGCGCTTGTGCGCGCCCCCGAACATGCGCACGCGCACGAACCCTACGAACCGGTGTTCGTGGGCGCGATGAAGCAGCAGCTCGACGAGACGGTCGCCAAGTATCCCGCGAAGATGGCCGCGCTCCTCCCCGCGCTCTGGATGGTGCAGGAGTCGCGTGGCTGGGTGAGCGATGAGGCGATGGCCGAGGTGGCCGAGCAGCTCGAGCTGACGCCGGCCTACGTGAAGGGCGTGGTGACGTTCTACACGATGTATCACCAGCACCCCGTGGGGCGCCACTTCATCCAGGTGTGCACCACCACGCCGTGCAACGTGTGTGGCGCCGAAGACGTCGTGAAGGCCTTTCTCGAGGAGACCGGCTGCGGCGAGCTCGGTGTCACGTCGAGCGATGGCAAGTTCACCGTGATCGAAGTCGAGTGTCTCGGCGCCTGCGGCTTCGCAACGCCGGTGCAGATCAATCTCGACGTGCACGAATCCGTGACCCCCGAGCGTGTGCCGCGCATTCTCGCGGCGCTGCCGTAGGGGCCCGACCGACCGAACGACCAGCATGGGTTATCCGCATCCATCGCACCCGCGCGAGACGCCGGTGCTGTCGAAGTACTTCGGTGACGCCGAGGCGCGCACGCTCGCGGGGTGGCGCGCGCGTGGTGGCTACGAAGCGCTCGAGAAGGCGCTGGGCATGGACCCGGTGGACGTGCAGAACGTCGTCAAGGACTCCGGCCTGCGCGGTCGGGGGGGCGCGGGCTTTCCGACGGGGCTCAAGTGGTCCTTCATGAAGCCCGACGGCAAGCAGCACTACATCCTCTGCAACGCCGACGAGTCGGAGCCGGGCACGTTCAAGGATCGCGAGATCATGCGGTGGACGCCGCATGGTCTGGTGGAAGGCGTGGCGCTGGCGGCCCATGCGATCTACGCCGACACCGCTTACATTTACATTCGCGGCGAGTTCACCGAACCGTACGAACGGGTCACCGCCGCGGTGCGCGAAGCGACGGCAGCCGGCATTCTCGGTGACAACGCGATGGGCACCGGACGCAAGCTCGTGGTGCACGTGCACAAGGGCGCGGGCGCGTACATCTGCGGCGAAGAGACCGCGTTGATGAACTCGCTCGAAGGCAAACGCGGCAATCCGCGCATCAAGCCGCCGTTCCCGGCCGTCGCTGGCCTCTGGGCCAAGCCGACGACCATCAACAACGTCGAAACGCTCACCGCCGCACCCTACATCGTCAAGAACGGCGCCGACTGGTACAAGGCGTTTGGCCGTCCCGACAATCCCAAGAGCACCGGCACCAAGCTCTTCTCGGTGTGCGGCAACATCGCGCGCCCGGGCAACTACGAAGTGGCGATGGGTTTTCCGTTCAAGGACTTCCTCTGGGAGCTCTGCGGCGGACCGCTGCCGGGTCGCGCGATCAAGGCGTGCATTCCCGGCGGCTCGTCGGTGCCGATTCTCACCGCAGAAGAGTGCGAGACGGCGATCATGGACTACGAGGGCTTCGTGGCCGCCGGCACGATGCTCGGCTCCGGTGGCGTGATCGTCTTCGACGACCAGCAGTGCATGGTGCGGCAGATCGCACGCCTCGCGCGCTTCTATGCCCATGAGAGCTGCGCACAGTGTTCGCAGTGCCGCGAAGGCACCGCGTGGACCACGAAGATCCTCGAGCGCATTCGCGATGGCGAAGGCGTCGCACAGGATCTGGACACGCTCCTCGCCATCGCCGACGGCATGACCGGCAAGACCATCTGCGTGTTGAGCGACTCGTGCGCGACGCCGGTGGTGAGCGGACTCAAGAAGTTCCGCCATGAGTTCGAAGCCAAGATTCGCCCGGATCGCGCCCGTGTGACGATGCAGGGCATTCCGGTGCTCCCCCCACTCGGTGTGACGGCGCTCAAGCCGGTCGCGGCCTGAGGAGCACGTTCATGACTGCACCTGCTGCTCCCGCGCCTGCGGCGCCGCCGCCACCGCCTCCGGGCCCCAAGATGGTGACGCTCACCATCGAAGGGCGCACCACGGTGGTGCCCGAGGGGACATCGATCCTCGAAGCGGCCAAGACGGTTGGCGTGCTCATTCCGCACTACTGCTACCACCCCGGTCTGCCCGTGGCCGGCGTGTGCCGCATGTGTCTGGTGGAAGTCGAGAAGTTCCCCAAGCTCGCGCCGTCGTGTGCAACCACCGTGGGCGAAGGGCAGGTGGTGCATGTGCACAGCCCCAAGGCGCTCGAGGCGCGCAAGGGTGTGCTCGAGTTCCTGCTCATCAATCACCCGCTCGACTGTCCGGTGTGCGATCAGGCCGGCGAGTGCGAGCTGCAGGATTATACCTTCGCCGAAGGGCGCGCCGAGTCGCGCTACCTGGAGCCCAAGCGCTTCAACCCGGTGGAGGACTTCGGTGGAGACGTGCTCTACGTCGCCAACCGCTGCATCCTCTGCACGCGTTGCGTGCGCTTCATGGACAGCGTGGCCAAGGAGCCGGTGCTCAATGTGAGCGAGCGCGGCGACCGCGCGCTGATCGGCATTCACCCCGATGCAGGGCTCACGCACGCGTGGGCGAGCAACGTGGTCGATCTCTGCCCCGTGGGCGCACTGCTGAGCAAGGACTTCCTCAACAAGGCGCGTGCGTGGGAGCTGGATCGCACCGCCTCCGTGTGCCCCAACTGCTCGCAGGGGTGCAACATGGTGCTCGAGACGCGCGACGGGACGGTCGCGCGCTTCCGTCCGCGCTCCAACGAGGATGTGAACCAGTTCTACCTCTGCGACGAGGGGCGGCTCGACTATCGCTGGCTCGAGCGCACAGACCGACTCGACGCGCCACTCGTGCGCGGCAGGGCCGGCCGCGACGGGCTGGTTGCCGCGCAGTGGGATGACGCGCTCGCCGCGGCCGGTCGCGCGCTCGGCACCGGGCGCGTGGTGGCGTTCGTCTCTGCACGCCTCTCGAATGAAGCGCTGTTCG
>JALOPS010000110.1 GCA_025453745.1 Gemmatimonadaceae bacterium | reverse complement strand
GGCGTGAAGTCGGCGCCAGCGAGTGCAGCGATGGTCGCCTGAGCCGCCTCGTAGCCTGTCATGCCCGCGCGCGCCGTGGTGCGCAACGCCTCCTGCGTGCGGTTGCCATTGGCGAGCGCAGTCTTGAGGCCGGGTGACACGTCGGTTTCCCCAGCGCGCAGCACGTACGCCACCTTCTGCCAATCGCTCGCGAAGCCGAGGTAGTTGAAGCCGCAGTCGAGATGGATCACGTCACCCGGCTGGAAGACGAGTGAGTCCGGCGCCGGGTGCACATAAGGGATCATCTTCCCCGTTGCGGCATCGAACCGCTGCACCGCGGTGTGGATTTCGAACCACGGCGCCGCACCCACGCCGAGTCGCGCGATCTGATCGGCAAACCACCAGCCCACATCGGCGGCGGTGGTCTTGCCTGGCGTGATCACTTCATTCGACAGCGCGCGCTGTGCGAGGATATCGGTCGCCTCAACGAGCGTGCGGTAGTGCGCGAGCTCGTCGGGCAGTCGCGCATCGAGATACTCCTCGATGAGGGGCGCAGCCGGAATGATACGCGCGGCGTACTCGGGGCCGATCGCGTTGACGATCAGCTCGTACGAGTCTTTCGAGAGTCCACTGTCCTGCCCACGCGTACCACCGATCGCGAGGGCAATGCTCTTGGGCTGTGTCCGCGCCACGAGCTCCCGGAGGCCCACGGTAAGATCTGATGTGCCACGGTCCGATCGCGGTGCGGGCAGCGGCTGAAAGAAGCGCGCGTACGTCGCCGTCGGGCGCCAGTAGTTGGAGTAGCGCAGCAACCCGGCGTCACCGCCATCGACGAACACATGTGCATCGCGGCGGCTCACATAGGTCAGCGGCGGGGCAATGTGTTCGGTGAGCGGATCGTTGTGGAACTCCTCGTTCATCACGATCCACATGTGCACGCCATGCGCGCGCATCATGGGGAGGAGCCGGCGGTGGCGCTCCTCGAGCCAGCGTACGCGCAGGTCGAATTGCTCGCGGACGGAGAGGAGAAGCGGCAGCGGCGGGATGCGGCGCCCGTCGAAGAGGACGAGCGTGTCGCGACGCAGCGCGTCAGGCGGCGCGAGGGCGCGTGATGGTTGCGCCGATGCGCCAGCGGCGCACGCCAGGAGCACCAGCACGGCACGGCTCGCAGTACAGCGCAGTCGAGGCATGACGGCCAAGCTCGCGGCGGGGGGCGTCGCCCGACAGGGCGGATACCCGTCGGTCATCGGCGCGACCAGTAACCGTCGGGCTCGGCGGTCAACAGACATCAGGCCGCGAGCAGTGCAGCCGGAATGACGGCGATTCCATCTCGCCGGCGATACGCCTGCGTGCCGGTCGTGATGACTGCCGCGTCGAGGAGGTCCTCCTGCAGCACCTCACGCAACCAGAGCAGGTGCTTCACATCATCGTCAGCGACGACCGGGCTCAACTTGACCTCGAGTGCCACGACTCGGTGGTCGCTGCGTTGCACAATCAGGTCGACCTCGTGTCGCCCGTCCTCGACTCGGAGATGGTGGACCGTGGCCTCTGCAGACTGCGCGTAGACGCGAACCGACTGCGTCACCAGTGACTCGAAGAGCTGTCCGAAGAGCGTACCATCGCGCGGGGCGACTGCCCTCATGCGCCGATCCGGAGGATGGATGGCGTCGTCGAAGAGGGGCGACACCACCCCGTGCAGCAGCGCCCCTTCGTCCGCGCCGAGCAGTCGAGCCGCGAGGGCGGGATCGGCCAGGTGATGCCGAGGCGCCTGCGTGAGTCGGTTGAGATGGTTGCGGCTGGGCAGCCACCCGGGCACCGGCTCGAGCAGGAACAGACGCTCGAGCACATCGCGGTAGGCGAGCACCGACGTCTTGGCCAGCGTCTCACCCTCGCCGCCGGTCGACGCGTCGCGGATCTTCTCCAGGGTGGTCACCGTAGCGGTTGCGGCCGCGTAACTGCGCATCCAGCGTCGAAGCGCGTCGGGACGACGCACCTTGTGGCCGGCTTCTTCGAAGTCGCGGTCGACCACACGGGTCAGGTATCCATCGAGCTGCGCACGACGGGCGCGGCCGGGCAACGCGCGAATGCCGGGGAAGCCCGAGGCAACGATCTCCCGGGCATACGCGACCACATCCACCCTCGAGGTCCCGCCGATCTCTGGCCGCCCACCGTGGAGCAAGTCGGTCAGACGCACGGTGGCGGGGCCCAGGTTGCGCTCCGCGAGGGAGAGGGGACGCATACGAAGGGAAACAATCCGTCCGGCGCCGGTGTGCGTCGGTCCCGCGCCGTCCTGGTGCGATGGGACCGCCGAGCCGGTCAGCACATAGCTCCCCGGCGCCGCCCCCCCATCCACCGCTCGGCGGACGTCGTCCCAGATCGCCCTGTAGCGCTGCCATTCGTCGAAGAGGACGGGGGCCGGCGCGCGGAGAGCAACCTCCGTCGCAGCTTCGACGGCGAGCTGCTGGGCGCGGACGTCCAGACGGTAGACCGTGCGTGCGCGTCGCAACGCCGTGGCCGTCTTCCCGACTCCTTTCGGTCCCTCGAGCGCAATCGCCGGCAAGGCGGGGAGCAGCTCGTCCAGTTCGGCGTCGATGATGCGGCGCGAGTACCCGACTGGCTGGTTCATGTTGGGAGGCGAAAGCGAGGAGGCCTATCGAAATCCGTCTCCGGGCCGTGAAGCGGCACTTGTACACTACCTTGTCCGCAGTGTTTTCGCTACCCTGTACGCAAATTTTACCCTACTTTCTACGCGCACTGTACGATACCTTTTCCGCACGATTCTGACGTGGGTCGGTCAGCCAGCGGCTCGCGCCCGCCGGAAGACCACGCTGGACAGGTTGGCGTCCGACGCGCGCCCGTCGTGTGCTGCCGTGCGCCGTCCACCGCGCGGACGTCATGGTGCACCGCTCGCGGCTGGTCGCATCGAGCATCGCGCGTGCGGCCCCCGCGGACCGCCACTCGCCGCGATTCGCGAACAACAACGGGGCCCAGGCGTGTGCCTGGGCCCCGCTGTTCGTGCGGTCGATCCATCGCGAGTCATCGATGTCCCGCGGAGTCCCCGCGGGCGGAGGCGCGTGCTTCCGCCCGGGGCCCGTGCTACTTCACCGCATTCATCATGTCGAAGATCGGGAGGTACATCGCGACGATCATGCCGCCGACGACCACACCGAGGAACACGATCATGACCGGTTCGAGCAGCGAGAGCAGCCCGCTCACCGCCGCATCCACTTCTTCGTCGTAGAAGTCGGCGATCTTGGACAGCATTTCGTCCAGGCCGCCCGTCTGTTCACCGACGGCGATCATCGAGATCACCATGGGCGGAAACACGCCCGACTTCTGGAGCGGCGCGGCGATCGTGTCACCGCCGGCGATCGAGGAGCGGGACTCCATGATCGCGTCCTGGATGACGCGGTTGCCCGACGTCTTGGCCGTGATCTCGAGGCCGTCGAGGATGCTGACGCCCGAGGAGATCAGCGTGCCGAGCGTGCGGGTGAAGCGCGAGACGGCCGACTTGCGGAGCACGTCGCCCAGCACCGGGAAGGCGAGCAGCAGCTTGTCGATGACGAGCTGCCCCGACGGGGTGGCGTAGTACTTCTTGAGGAAGAACGCGCCGCCGACGCCTGCGGCGATGATCATGTACCAGTAGCCGTTCACGAACGCCGAGAGCGCGATGACCACGCGCGTGGGCGCGGGGAGCTCGACACCGACGGACGCGAACATGTCCTTGAAGACCGGGATGACCTTCCAGAGCAGGATCATGATCGCCAGGCCGGCGACGCACATGATCACGCCGGGATAGATCATCGCGCCCTTCACCTTGCGGACGAGGGCGTCGTTCTTTTCCATGAACGTCGCCAGGCGGAGCAGGATGGTATCGAGAATACCGCCCGCTTCACCGGCGGCGACCATGTTGGTGTAGAGGTCGCTGAAGGCGCGCGGGTGCTTCTTCATCGCGTCGGCGAGCGTGGAGCCCGTCTCGACGTCGGCGACCACCTGGCGGGTCACGGCCTGCAGGTTGGGGTCTTCCGACTGGCGCGCCAGGATGTCGAGGGCCTGCACGAGCGGCAGGCCGGAGTTGATCATCGTGGAGAACTGTCGCGTGAAGATCACGATGTCGCGCATCTTGATCTTGCCGCGGCCCACCTTCTTGGGCTTCTCCTCATCGACGCGAACGACCGTCAGCCGCTGGCGCTTGAGCTGGGCGACGGCGTCATCGCGCGTGTTGGCATCGATCGTCGCCGACTTGAGCTCGCCGTTGGTGGCGCGAGCGGTGTAGGCAAAGGTTGGCATCCCGCCGTTCCCTCGAAAAGAAGCATGATCCTGCGGGGCCCTTCGGGGGCGATCCGCTCCGTCCAACGACGCTCGGCGGCCCGCCTTCGCGGGTCACGCCGAGCGTTCCATCTCTCACACTGTGCGCGCGAAGGCTCCGCGCTCGGCGGGCTCCGCGATCAGCGGCGACCGGCGGGTGCCCCGCCCGGCGCGGGGCGGTTCGGCGCGGTGGCCGCCGACACTTCATCGACCGACTTGCCGATCATGCGCAGGAACTCGCCCGGATCGCTCGAGGTGCGCACGCACTCGTCCGCCGAGACCACGCGGGAGACGTAGAGCTCGTAGAGCGCGTCGTTGAGCGTCTGCATGCCGAACTTCTTGCCCGACTGCATGAGCGAGTAGATCTGGTGCACCTTGTCGTCGCGGATTAGCGCGCGGATGGCCGGCGTCACCACGAGGATTTCGGCGGCCATCGCGCGGCCGCGCCCCGACGTGCGGGGGAGCAGCGTCTGGGTGATGATCCCCTCGAGCACGAACGCGAGCTGGGCCCGCACCTGACTCTGCTGATTGCTCGGGAAGACGTCGATGATGCGGTTGATCGCTTCCGCGGCGCTATTGGTGTGCAGCGTCGCGAAGACGAGGTGGCCGGTTTCCGCGATCGTGAGCGCCGCCTGGATGGTTTCCAGGTCGCGCATTTCGCCGATCAGGATGACGTCGGGGTCTTCACGGAGTGCGTACTTGAGGGCCGACGCGAAGCTCTTGGTATCCGAGCCGACTTCGCGCTGGTTGATGATGCACTGATTGTGGCGGTGGATGAACTCGATGGGGTCTTCCACCGTGATGATGTGTCCCTTCCGTTCGCGGTTGATCTTGTCGATCATCGCCGCGAGGGTGGTCGACTTGCCGGAGCCGGTCGGTCCCGTCACGAGCACGAGTCCGCGGGGCTTTTCGGCGAAACGCGCGACGACGCCCGGCAGTCCCAGATCGTCGAACGTCTTGATCTGGAAGGGGATCTGGCGGATGACCATCGACACGCAGCCACGCTGCTTGAAGACGTTCCCGCGGAAGCGCGAGAGGTTCTGGATGCCGAAGGAGAAGTCGAGCTCGTCCTCCATCTCGAAGCGCTTCTTCTGGTTCTCGGTGAGCACCGAGTAGGCCAGTTGCAGCGTGTCGCGCGGGGCGAGCACGTGCTCGATGAGCGAGTCGACGATGTCGCCGTCGACGCGGATCTTCGGGCGATCGCCGGCGGTGAGGTGCAGGTCGGATCCGCCCCGCTCGATGAGCTCCTCGAGGAGCGTCCGGAGCGAGAGCGTCAGCTGCGGCGTGGCGGCAGTGGCAGTAGTCGTCATGGCGTGGCGGGGGTTCCGACGGGTGAGACGAGCGAGGCCGAGCGGGGATACCGTGCCGGGCCAGCCTGGTGATGGTCGTGCCGGGGGTGAGTGGCGGACGATGACATGGCGATCATGCCGAGGTCTCGCGGATGATCTGTTCGAGCGGGACGACGCCCTTGAGCACCTTGAGCCAGCCGTCCATGCGCAGGGTGAGCATGCCGCCCTCGATCGCGTGATCGCGAATGGTCTGCACGTCGGCGCTCTGCATGATCAGCCGCTTGAGGCTCTGCGTGGCGAACATCACCTCGTAGACACCCTGGCGCCCCTTGAGGCCGGTGCCGGCGCACGCCTCGCACCCGGCGCCCTTGAAGAAGGGTAGCTCGCCGATGGTCGTGTCGAGCGACAGCCCTTCCAGGTGTGGCTTCGCTTCCGCGGAGGCCTTCTTGCGCGCGTTCTGCAGCGCCTCCTCGGTAAAGCGCAGCTCGCGCATGGTGGTGGTGCGCTTGACCTTGGCGCCCGCGAGTTCCGCATCGTCCGGCGTGTACTTGGTCTTGCACTTCGCGCACACGCGCCGCACGAGGCGCTGGGCGAGGATCGCGTTGAGCGCGGACGCTACGTTGAACGGCTCGAGCCCCATGTCCAGCAGTCGGACGATCGTCTCGGGCGCCGAGTTGGTGTGCAGCGTCGAGAGCACGAGGTGGCCCGTGAGGGCGGCCTTGATGGCGATGCCGCCGGTCTCGAGGTCGCGGATCTCGCCGAGCATGATGACGTTGGGGTCCTGCCGGAGGAACGCCTTGAGCGCGGCCGCAAACGACATGCCGATCTCGTTGCGCACCAGTACCTGGTTGATCCCGTAGAGGTTGTACTCGACGGGGTCTTCCGCGGTCATGATGTTCGAGTCGATCGTGTTGATCTTCGACAGCGCCGAGTAGAGGGTGGTCGTCTTGCCCGAGCCGGTGGGGCCGGTGACGAGGACCATGCCGTACGGGTTGGCGATCGCTTCCATGAGCTCCGCTTCGGGGCGGGGCTCGATGCCGAAGGTCTCGAGGTCGAGGGTGAGGTTCCCCTTGTCGAGAATACGGAGCACGACCTTCTCCCCGAACAGCGTGGGGAGGGTACTGACGCGGTAGTCGATGACCTTCTTGCCGACCTTGAGCTTGATGCGGCCGTCCTGCGGCACGCGGCGTTCGGCGATGTTGAGCGACGCCATGATCTTGAAGCGCGAGATCAGGGCGGCCTTGAGCTTGATGGGCGGCTTCATGACCTCCGCGAGGGCGCCGTCGATGCGATAGCGGACGCGGAGTTCGTGTTCGAAGCACTCGAAGTGAATGTCCGACGCGCGCTTGTTGACGGCGTCGGTCAGGATCGCATTGATGAGTTTGACGACGGGCGCCTCGTCGACCTGCGCCTGCAGCGTCGTGATAGCGACTTCGTCTTCGGTCTGGTCGATGACTTCGACGTCATCCAGGTCTTCACCGAGCACGTCCTGGAGCAGGTTCTGCATCTGGACTTCTGCAGGCTGCTCGTAGTGCTTTTCGATGGCCTGGCGCATGGTGTACTCGCCGGCCAGGACGGGGAAGATATCGTAGCGCGTGATGAACTTGAGGTCATCGATGACACCGAGCGCGTTCGGATCGGCGAACGCGACGGTGAGCGTGCGGCCGTCGCGCTTGAGCGGCAGCACGGTGTGCTTGGTGGCCAGCTCCGACGGAATGAGCTTGGCAATCTTCGGATCGACTTCGAACTTCGAGATGTCGACAGCGGGGATGCGGAACTGGCGCGCGAGCATGCGCACCACGTCCGTTTCCGAGACGAGATTGAGTTTGACGAGGGCGAAGCCGAGTCGCGTGCCGCTTTGCTGTTGTTCCTGGAGGGCGGCGGCGAGCTGTTCGCGCGTGATCAGCCCTTCCTTGACCAGCATCTCGCCGAGCCGGTCGCGCTGGGGCGCGGCGAGTCCACCGGCGGGGGCGCCGGGTGGCGAGGCAGGCGGATTGGCGACGGGAGCGGCCATGGGGGTCGGGCGGATCGCGACCAGCGTCGGTGCGGCGCGCTCTGCGACCATCGCGCGGCGAAGGTGTCGCACGGCAGTCACTTAGCGCGTTCCCCCGGTACATCCGGAGGCATGGGATGGACGCCGAGTGCCGGAAAACGTCACGCTCCCGGCAATCGTGCGAAGGAGTGCGGGGCCGACGCCGGGCACCTCGTCGAGCTGTTCGAGGGTGGCGAACGGTCCGCACCGGTCACGGTGTGCGACGATGCGTTGGGCGAGTGCGGGGCCGACGCGTGGCAGTCGTTCGAGATCGGCCGCCGAGGCGCGGTCTACGTCGATGGGTGGCGTGATGGGTTCGCCTGTGGCGTGACGGGGTGTGGCGCGGTCGTTGCTGGTGTCGCTGCGCGTGCGGGCGCTCCGGATGCGGGCGTCGGCGCGCGGCGTCAGGGAGTCGCGACGTGGTGTACCGAACCATCGGTCGCGCCATCCCGGGATGGCGCGGTCTGCGGGGGGCAGTCCGTTGCGGGTGCCCCGCGCGCGCACGGCGGAGTCCACCGCGCGTTTATGGGCGACGAAGTCGGCGGAGTCGGAGGGCGCCGAGGCAATGCGGCGCATCTCCGATTCGAGATCGGCCGTCTGCTGGTGCGACGCGACGAGGCCCGAGCCGCCGATGACGGCGCAGCAGGCGAGGACGCGGAGATCGAGGGGTAGCGGCACGGGCGACTCGTTGCGGAGGTGCCCGGATGGTATGTGCGGGCGGGCGAATCGCCTTCATCATTTTCGCACGCGCCGAAGCGTGGGCACTCGTTTACCGCATGTCGCCGCTGAAGAAGCGGAGATTGAGCACGGCGCTCAGCACCGTTTGTGAGAGGCGGCGATTGAATGCGCGGTCGAGGTTCAGGACCTGCGACCCCGTGAGGCTGAGCGTCAACTGCTCGCCCACGTCGGCATCGGCATTGAGGTTGAATACCTGGCGGCCCGTGTTCGCGAGGACCGCGCGCGTGCCGGCGCCGAGTCCGAGCCCGGCGACGATGCTTTCCGTTTCACTCTGCTGCCACCCGATGCGTGTGCGGAGCGGACTGCGGAAGTTCCAGCTTCCGGGGAGCGGGAAGGCGCGGCTGATGTCGACGCTCAGGTCGCGCGAGTCCGCGGAGGTGAGGCTGCCCGGCCGTTCGTCCTGTCGGCGCGCCACATTCACCGATCCATTGGTCGTCACGCCGCCCAGCCACGTGCCCCAGGTGATCGACCCCGAGAGCGGGAGCGAGCGGACGCGGCTCGCGCTCTGATCCGCGAAGCCGGCCGCTTCCGTGGGGGCCAGGAACGTCTGGCGGGTGACGAGCCACCGCGCATTCCATCCGAGCGCTTGCACGAACGAGGCACTCGGCTTGGCGCGCCAGTTCCAGCGCACCGTCACATCCGGGACGATGCGTTGCCGCCCTTCCACGAGACTTTGCGCATTCACCAGCGCGCGACGGTTCCACTGATCCGTGTCGATCTGTTCAACTCGGCCAGTGATGGAGAGCGCCAGCGGCAACTGCAGCGTGCTCGTGGCGGCGAGGCGGCGTGTGTCGCCCGCTTGCGCGGAGGAGCGCCGATCGAGCTGTCGATAGGTTTCCAACCCCGCAAAGCCGAACTGCAGGCCGAGCCCCGGATCGAAGGGCGTCGCGTCGAAGTTCGCGTTGTACGTCCGTGTGAAGGAGAGGTCGATCGGCAGGAGCGCCTTCCCCACGCGTCGCCAGGCACTCTGCTCGCCGCTCAGCGCCGCGAGGAAGCGACCCGGATCGAGCACCGCGCCGAGCGTGAGTGCGCGACTGCCGCCCACGCGGCGTGGGAGTCGGAACGCGCCGGTCGAATCACCCGTACGCAGCAGCGAGCGGCCGTTCGGGTCGCGAAAGACCGTTGCACTCGTGCTGAAGTCGATGCGCGGTGTGAACCACGAGGTGAGCGCTGGCGCGAAGGAGAAGAGTGACCGCACCGCGCGATCGCGCGGCAGGCCGACGTCGAGGCCGAGCAGCCGCTGTCGCTCCCGCCACGCGACGTCGCCGCGGTCCACCGGTGCCGAGAGACCGGGCGGTACCGCAATGCCACGATAGTCGCGCAGGTCCATCGCCTGATCGAGGTCCATGCGCGCGGTGAGCGCGCCGGCGGGGCGGAACTCGAGCACGCCGGTGGTGCGCCACGTATGATCGAGCCCGAAGACATCGCGCCCGGCATCGAGCAGCGACGACGCGGGGAGCAGGAACGACGTCGTCCGCTGACTCGTGCGTCCGAGCTGCGTGCTGATGCGGAACTGTTGTGGGCGCCAGTTGAATGCGCCGTCGCGCAACCCGCGCACCGCGCCGCTTTCGCGCAGTGCCTTGGGCAGCCGACCGAGCAGACCGTCGAGCCAACTCGGCAATGTGCCGCTCGAGTCACGTGCGGCGGGGGCGATGGGCGCGATACCGGAAAAGGGATCACCACCCGCCGTATCGAGCACTGCGCCGCCGGCGGATGTTCCGGGGAGCACCCACTCTGCGCGCACGCTGTAGTCCGATCGTCGACCTCGCTGGAACGCGCTCTGCGAGTTGCCGTTGCCCCACGTCGCGGTCACGGCCATCGCGCTCGCGATCGCGCCAACCAGTGACGTCGGCGGTGCGCCACCGAGTCGGCGAATCGACAGTGCGTACTGCGCGCCGCTCGCCCTGGGTTGTCGCAAGCCGGCGAGCCCGGCGGCGGGAATGTCCGTACGATCGATGAACTCCGGTGCCGTCGATGCGCCGCTCCAGTGCACCGAGAGCGGCATCGCGAGTCCCCACCGTTTCGGCAGCAGCTTGTCGAGGCGCACGGTGGCCGACACATCCACGCCGTCCTGCGTGAGGAACGTCGGTGACTCGGCGAGTTGGCGGAAGTTCGGATCGCGGCGCGTCGCGCCCAGTCGCAGCTCGAAGAGCTCCCCGCCCTGCACCGTCAGCCCGATCTCGCCGGCAAAGCCGATGTCATCGACGACGTCGGAGAGGCGCACATCGTTCACCCAGAGCTCGAGCGTGTCGTTGGGAAGAATTGCGGTGGCCGACCGGGCGACCGTGTCGGTACGCACGAAGCCCACGGCAAGCTCCTGCACGCCGGCAAGATTGGGCGGCGTGGAGGCAGGATCCGTGGTGTATACCATGTAGCCGTCGCGACACGCCGCGTAGCGCTGCACGAACTGCCCGCGCGGCACGGCGCTGCGACGGATGAGCTCGAGGTCGGCGCCGGTGCACTGCAGCGAGTCGGCGGACTGCCGAAGCCACGCGTTCTGCAGCAGCGCGCGCAAGCGATAGAAGCGCTGCAGATCGATGCGCACTTCCGGCTCCCATGCCGCGGCCGTTGGTCCGGCGTTCGCGCGCGCGCGATAGAGATAGAAGTTGTGTTCGTCGCGCCCCACGCGCACGAAGAGATCCAGCTCGCCGTTGGGACCCCACCCGTTGCCGCGGCCGCGGGCCCAGAGCCGCAGCGTGCGGTAGCCCATGAAGTTCTTGAGCCCTTCGGGAAAGCGGAAAAAGGCTTCAGCCCGATCGTAGAGCGCGAAGGCACCACCGGGCACACCCGCTTGCAACCGCAGCGCGCGTTCGTTGATCTGGATGCGCGTGTTCTCGAGCCCCGTCTGTCGCTGCTGCGTCTGATCGAGCACCCCCGGCGGCGATTGATAGACGAGCGTTGCCGTCGAGTCCTGTGTGCCGATCAGTGACGCCACCACGTAGCCCGGTCGGCCATTGAGCGAGTCGCCCGCAATGCCGGCCAGCGGGCGCTCGCTCCGCTTGAGCCACGGCGCCCCCGAGAGTCTCACGCGCCCGAGCGCGAGCTGCGTGAACTCGTCGTCGCGCGCATCCGCGCCCGAGATCATCGTCAGGCGCAGGGTGCGCACGCGACGATCGCTCGCGACGCCCTGCGAGTCGGTGGGCGCGCGCCAGTTGAGCCGCACCTGGACCCAGCACTGCTCGCCGGCGTCCACCGTCCCCGCGATGGTCGTATCGGTGCGCGTGAAGCACCGCCCGACGCGCGTCCACTGCCGGCGATCACCCAGGTCCACGACGAAGCGCTTGAACCGCTCGCGATCGACCTGCGCTGCCGAGAAGTTGAGCTGCCCGTCGAGATCGATGTCTTCCTCGTCGAGGCGCGTGTTGCGCGCGGTGCAGGCCGCGCGCGTATCCCCCAGCAGTTGCAGGCGCAGTGCGGCCCCGCTGCAGAGCGGCACATCCGTCTCGCGTCGCACCCCGGTGCCGCCCGCGCGATCGAGCACGAGCAGCGTATCGACGCGGTCGTTGGGCAGCCCGATGTCGTCGGTCACCGCGTTGAAGACGAAGGGATCGATGTTCGGGTGGATCTTGCGGGCGAACTCCTCGAACACGAGGTGCTGGTACTGCATCTCGGTCGCGAAGCGCGCGGCCTGGAACAGGCGTTCCCCATCCCAGGCGAG
>JALOPS010000429.1 GCA_025453745.1 Gemmatimonadaceae bacterium | reverse complement strand
GATGTTGCCCACACCCTGCGCCATCAGTTCGCGATTCGCCGGTGCTTCACGCCGGTACGGATCCATTCGATCGGTGGCTTCGAGGCTCAGCAGGCTCTCGAGACTCGCCACGATGCCGATCGTCACCGCGATGCGCCACGCGTCGCTCGAGCGGAGAACGCTCCAATCCGGGGTCGTGAACAGCGCGGCCGTGTCGCCCAGCGATTGCAGCACCGGCAACTGCACCAGGTGGCTCGCCTGCAACGCGAGCGCTGGCGCCGTGGCCGCCAGCACGAGGTTGGCGGCCACGCCCATCAGCACCACGGCGAGCGGGCCGGGAATCGCACGCAGCGGGCCCACCCACTTCCGATCCCACGCCACGAGCATGACGAGCGCCACGAGCGCGAGAATGGCCGCCGTGGGCTCGATGCGCTCGAACGCGTGGGTCAGTGCACTGAACGTGTTCTCGTCATTCGCCTGCCGGAACGTCTCGTCTCCCTCGAAGTCCGCGTCGTAGCCCACCGCGTGCGGCAACTGCTTGAGGATGAGGATGAGCCCGATCGCCGCGAGCATCCCGCGAATCACCGCCGTCGGGAAGTAGTACGCGACCACGCCGGCGCCGAGGAGCCCCAGCGCGATCTGCACGATGCCGCCGACCACCACGGTCGGCAGGAACTTCGCGTATGAACCCAACGAGGTGATCGCCGAGAGCACGATGGCCGTGAGCCCCGCCGCAGGGCCGCTGACCATCAGGGCGGAACCGGAGACGGCACCGACGACCACGCCGCCGATCACACCGGCAGTGATTCCGGAAAATAGTGGCGCACCGCTCGCCAGCGCGATGCCCAGGCAGAGCGGCAGCGCGACGAGGAACACCACCACGGCGGCCTTGAGGTCGTACGACCACGTGGGGCCCGCGAGCAGATCCTGGTGCTTCGCTTCACCGCCGGAAACGGGCGCTGGAGAAAAAGTCGGACCGATCGGTAACAGCTCGACCGGCCGGTCCTGATCAGGTGGTGACGTCGTGGACATGAGCGCGGAGAGTGGAACAGGCGCGCGGTCGGCGCGTCCGTCGATCATGCGCGATGGACCACCGCGCTACAAGTCCAGCGCGAGTTGCCGTGCGTCACGCTGTGCGCTGGCCACCGGATGCAGGACCGCGCCCTGCGTCGCGACGTGCAGCGCGCGCGTGCGCCACCCGGCTGCGCGCAGGGCCGGGCGCACGGCACCGAGCGCGAGTTCGGGCGTGTTGTTGGTTTCGCTCAAGTGCGCCAGGATCACCGCGCCAAGCCCCACGCGAGCACAGGCCCCAAGCAGGTGCGCCGTCTGCGCATTGCTGAGATGTCCCGATCCGCCGCTGATGCGCCGCTTGAGCATCGCCGGGTACGGCCCGTCGGCCAGCCGCTGCGCGTCATGATTGGCCTCGATGACGAGCAGATCGAGCGGTCCGAGTGCCTGCGCGAAGTCATCCGGCGCGCGACCGAGATCGAGCGCGATCGCGGCGCGCGCGCCACTGTGTCGATCGGCGAGCACGAGCGCGACGGGTTCGCGGGCGTCGTGCGCAATCGGCACCGCCGCCACGTCGAGTGCACCGAGCGCGAGGGCGCTCGTTGCCGTGAGGACCATGCGTGACGCCTCCCGCAGCGCGGGGAGCGCGGCGAACGTACCCGCCGTGGCGACCACGGGCCATCCCCAGCGTGCGACCGCATCAGCCGCGCCGCTGGCGTGATCGGTGTGCTCGTGCGTGAGCAGCAACGCATCGATCGACTCCGGCGCCATGCGCGCGGCCGCGAGCCGTGCCTGCAGCGCGCGTGGTGAGAAGCCCGCGTCCACCAGCACGCGCATGCCGCCTCCTTCCACTACGATGGCGTTGCCGCGGCTTCCGCTGCCGAGCACCGTCACGCGCATGCTCACCCGTGCGCTCGCGCGTTTGCGGCATGTACGCGCGTCCAGTGGCGCACGCCATCCGCGTCGAGCGACTGGCCGCGGCGCGCCATCATGCGCGATGCCGTCTCGAGGAACTTCTCGAGCGCGTGCGCACCGTACGGGGCACCGCTTCCCCACGCGAACGGTGGCACCATCTTGGGAGGCATCGCATCGAAGCAGTTTGCGCCCGCACCAATCACGCACCCGGTCGTCAGCCGCAGGCCGATGCCCGTCTTCGCATGATCGCCGAAGAGCGTGCCGAGGAATTGCTGCCCGGTGTCGCGCACGCCATCGGGGGTCCAGAGCGACACGGTGCCGTACGTGTTCTTGAGGTTGCTCGTGATCGTGCCCGCGCCAAGGTTCACCCACTCGCCGAGCACCGAGTGGCCCACGAAGCCGTCGTGTCCCTTGTTGGAATAGCCCGCGAGCAGCGTGTTGCTCATCTCGCCGTGCACTTTGCAGTAGGGGCCGAGCGAGACGACGGCGACGCGATCGGTCGTCACGCTGCTGTGCGGGCCGATGTAGGCGGGCCCCACCAGGCGCGTGAAGGCCTGCACCCGCGCGTCCTGCTCGAGCAGGATGGGTCCGGCCGAGGTGTCGAGCAGGCACGACGGCTCCACGATTGCCGTTGGATGCACCCAGACGGGATGCTCACCCGTGCGATGGTGCCCGCCGCCGGGTGCGAGCTCCGTGAGCCCGAGCGTCAGCGCGAGCGCGGTGATGTCGCCGGGCAGGAGCGTCGGCAACGTTGCCACCAGGTCCCACACCGCGGTGAGCCAGACGCCCTCGAGTCGCGCAATCGCACCCGTCCCCACCGCACCGTGCTGCACGAGCGCATCGAGGCCGTCGCGCAACTGCTCGCGCGACACATCCATGCCGAGACGCACGGCCGCGATCGCGTCGCCGATCTGCCACATCGCGACTGTCGGTGATGCCGCACTCGCTGCGGCCGGGAGCAAGGGCAGCGCACGTGCGTTCACCACGATCGTCCCGGCTGGCACGATCGCCGGTGCGGCCGTCACGCCATGCCAGCGCGCGGGGAAGTCGACCAGTGCGTCAGCGGCGACGAAGTGCCGTGCGAGTGGAGTGGTCGGGCGCAGCGCGAGCTGCCATCGCCCCATGCCCGACAGCGCGCCCGCGCGCATGCTGCACAGCGGGCGCGTCGCGGCAAACGGCGCAAACCCCGCGGCGATGGCGTCGTCGACAAAGACGATCGCGCGTCCGTCGCTCACTGCTCGCGCACCGACGGCGGCAGCGACTCGACGAGCTGCTTGAGATCCGTCGCGCGCTCGATCGTGGTCACGAGTACGAGACCGTCCTTGGCGACGACCACGAGATCGGCCACGCCATAGGTGACGACCGTCGGACCGTCGGAATGCACCACCGAATTCGTCGAGTCG
>JALOPS010000109.1 GCA_025453745.1 Gemmatimonadaceae bacterium | reverse complement strand
AGCCCGGTGACGGCGCCGTCGAGCGCATTGCGCGTCCGAGCGTATCGTGCGGGGTCGATCGCGGCGATGCGGGCACGCGCGCCCTCTGCCGTAGGTGGCCACGATGCCACCAACGGCTCGGTGACGTCAGCCGCCACGCACAGTGCCAGTGTCTGGTGCGCGGTCGCGCTTGCGCGCGCGGCAGGCGTCGGAGCAGTACCTGACGTCTTCCCAGTTCTTGGCCCATGACTTGCGCCACGTCATGGGACGTCCACACACCGCGCACGGTTTCTGCGGCAGGTTGGCCTTGTTGCCACGGAACGAGGTCGGGGAGCGCGTCACTCGGCGCTAAACCCACTGAGACGTCCCTCGGTTTCGTGGACCGTGCGTCCGAGCAACCGTATCGCGACGGCCTTCGAGCGTGTGGGCCTCGTGTCGACGTGCGAGGTGAACGATCGAACTCTGCACACTCGGACGCGTCGACCTCACCTCATGCCAGTTCTGGTGCGGCCCACGGGCAGCGATGTGCGGAAAGCTTCCTGAGAGGTCACGACGTAGCCTGCGAGGGGAGGCCGCCGCCGCCGCTGTCACGGCGAGTTCACGCCGTCGGCCCATACGGCAGGTTAGATGCGACTGCGCTCGTCTGGACTTTCTGTCGCGATATACGGCTACCGCCCGATGCGCGCTCCGCGTCTCTTCGCTGAGCAGTCGAAGCACGCCGTTCGGACTCGCTTACCGAGCTCCAGCATCGCCTACGGCGTCACGAGTCGAAAGCTGGAAAGCGCCGTGACGAGGAACCGGCGCCGCGGGCGATCAGCCGACGGTAGCACTGCGCCGGTTCCCGTGGTGACTCGCGCTGCGCCAGTGGCGGCGTCCACCAGCAGGAACTCCCCGTTGAACCCCGTCACAGCCGCCACGTCACCAATCGCTGCAGGGAACGGCTGAAACGAGCTCAGGGAGAAGAACTCGCGGCGCCAGCGCACCGCGCCGGTCAACGGATCGACCAGCAGCAGGACGCGACCGGTAGTCGTCACGAGGATGCCGCTCGCGGTCTCCACGATTGCCATGAAGTCACTGTTGGGTGGGGTCAATGGTACGAGCGGCTCCGTTCGCCAGCGGATGGCGCCGGTTGCCGAGTCGAGCCCGTAGACGCGCCCCGTGGAGCTGCCCGCAATGACCACGCCGTCCGTCAGGATCGCTGCGCTCCAGCAGCGAGCAGGTTGTCCGGGCCCGTCTCCTGGCAGCACGCGTTCCCAGAGCTGTCGTCCGCTTGAGCGATCGAACACGGCGACAAGTCCTTCGAGGCCTGGGGCGGCCAACTCCGTGCAGAACGCGACCAAGCCACGGCCGACAGACGGAACAGCGAGCACGGTGGTTGCAGCGGCGCCACGGGCCTGAGCACGCCAGATGAACGCACCCGTTCGCGGATCGAGTATGCCCGCATGTCCGCCAACTTGTGCCCCTACGACGATACCCGAAGAATCGGCTGCCAGGAGGTGGGTGGCATTTCGTACGGAGTCAACGCGTTGCGTCCACATGGCCGCGCCGTCACGCCTCCGAAAGGCACGGACCTGGCCGTCGTCGACGATGGCGACCACGTCGCCAGCGGCAACCACATTCCCGCCCCACACCAGCGCATTTCCACTACCCGTCCGTACCCGCCAGAGTGGCGTCGTGGACGGAACCACGAAGGCGGCAAGCTCATGGGATGTGAGCGGCACGATCGCTGTGTCGCCGAGCATAATGCCGAGCCCCTTTCCCGATTCGCGCACAGCCCACGTGGTTGCCGGTCCCGTGCCAGGCTCGGAGGCGCAGCCTACCATCACGGACAGCGCTGCCGCAGCAGACCACGACGTGCGCGATGCAAAAACACGCAGCCAGAACATCGATGTGTCCGCGTTTGCTTAAGGGGATCGAAGGGCGAAGTCGATCGTCGGCACAAGAAATTCGATGTGGCGCGTCTCATCGAGATGCCTGACACTTCCCGTGATCACAGCTCCCCCGTTGCCGCCGGGCCACACCTGCCGAGATGCAGGAATCAGCCCGTCGTTGCCATTGCACGTCGGGAAGCCTCCCGCCGCTCCGATCGCCTCGCACCACCAGAAAGGTGAACTCAAGTTGACGCTCGTCGCCGAGAGCCAGAGCGGAGCTCCTTCCTCCCAATACGACTCGAGCGGGTGCGGCGGATCCGACCAGTAGTCACGAAAGTACTCGTACATGGCCGGAAACAGTACGGCACTCTCGATTTCGGCCGATACGGTCGCGGCCAAGTTGATCGGCAGCAGACCCTTCCACAGGAGCCCTCGATTGTCGGAAAGTTGGTACACCAGCGGCCATCGATTGGTTGCGAATGTGTCTGGGCCGAGGTTGCCGTTGTGTGTTTGCATGAGCGCTGAGGATGGCTCGAGGTCCACCCGCACGTTTTGGCTGCGTAACGCGAAAAGCAGCCCACCCGCCGATAACAGGATGCCTTCCGCACCCAAGGTTCCCGCGTACCGGAGCTTGTCCAACAATCCACGGCCCACCGAAGAATCCACTGTATCGGTATGCAATGTCTGCATTGGTGTACCCCACGATACCAGCCACTGCGAGGCCCGTTGCGCTGTTGGCATCCGCCGCGATCGGCGCCCCTTGCAACGGTGACCCGGTGGTCATTGCGACCTTCAATCGTCGCCCTTCACGAACGGCTTCGCGAAGAACCACCCCGCCATTGCTGTGCCCAAGGGCGAGCGCGGAATCTGTCACTCCGAAACCGGCGAAGAACGACTCCGCCTGACCAGCCTGCGTAGCAACCCGCGCGCCCCATGTGAGCATGGGACCGCCCGTGCGTAGGGAAGGCAGACTTGATGTGAGGTTGCTTTGCAGTATCGACCACGTGTCGGGCCCGGAGTTCAAACCATGCAGCAGCGCAAGAGAGTTGGTGGGTTGGGACCAAAGATGCGTCGACGCAATGAACACGAGGCAGGCAGTCATGACGGAAGGCTGAATGCGCATTGTGCTACCTCGAGAGGTGCCAGCGGCGCGCCGTCACTCGGCGAACCGTCAAGGTGGATATCGCGGAGTCTGACAGCGGCCAAGACCGCACGCTGTCCAGATCGACCATCACCAGATCGCGTTCGACGCTGTAGCGACGAACAATGTGCACGCGCTTTCGACCTCCAACGGCAATTGACTTACCCCGATTCGGTGGACGCGTGATTAAGGGTGCCTACGCGGCCGCCTGCCACTGCGCGTCGTACTCTGCCGGGCTGACGTAGCCCAGCGTGGAGTGCCGACGGTGAGGATTGTACCACGTCTCGATGTACCGGAAAATCGCGCGCCGCGCCTCATCCTTCGTGTGCCAGTCGTTCGGTTGAATGCACTCCCATTCCAGCGTGGCGAAGAAGCTCTCCGCTACCGCGTTGTCGTAACAGTTGCCCGCGCCGCTCATGCTCGCCAGCATCCCGTGCACCGCCAGTTCGGTGCGGAAAGCCGCCGAGGCGTACTGGCTCCCGCGATCGCTGTGGACGATGAGCCCGGGCGCGGGCCGACGCGCGGTGGTCGCCATGCGCAGCGCGCTCAGGACGACGTCGACCTCGAGCGTCTCGCGCATCGCCCAGCCAATGCAGCGGCGTGAGCGCAGCTCGATGACGGCGGCGAGGTAGAGAAAGCCCTCGCGCGTCGGCACGTACGTGATGTCGCTGACCCACACCTGATCCCGCGCCACGCCGTGGACATCAAATGCACGCCCGAGCCGATTGGGGGCGATCGGGTCGGGGTGTCGCGAGTCCGTGGTCCCGACGCGCCGCCGCCGCCGAGGCCGCGCGACGAGGCCCGCCGTGCGCATGAGGCGCGCGACGCGCTTGGTGCTGGTCGGCAAGCCGGCCGCGCGCAACTCCTGGTGCACGCGCGGCGCCCCGTATGTGTCGCCGCTGGCGGCGAACGCGAGCCGCACATGGGCCATCAGCACGTCGTCGACAATGGCGCGCCAACTCGCCGGACGCCGCTGGAAGGCGTAGAAGCCCGCCACCGACACGTCGAGCACGCGGCACATGAGTCGCACAGGAAACTCGCCGCGATGGCGAGCGATGACGGCGTACCTCATCGCGACTCTTTCGCGAAGTACACCGCGACATTTTTTGCGAACGCCTGTTCCTGGCGCAGCGTCGCGACTTCCCGCCGCAAGCGCCGCAGCTCCTGCTCGGGCGTTTCGCCCGTCAGCGCCACGCCCGCCCCGGCGGCGGCGCGCTGCTGCTGCCGCCACGCCCGCAGCTGGTCCGGCCGCACCTCGAGCTCGCGTCCGATCTGCGCCAACGAGGCACCGTCCGCTCGCCGCGCGTCGACGAGTCGGAGCGCCTCGGCCTTGAACTCCGCCGTGAACGCCCGCCGCTCCCGCCGTCCCCCCGCCTGCTTCGATCCCATGTGCCACCTCCGCCCCCAAATTGGAGCGAGTCGGGCGTCCACGAAATCGGGTCAAGTCCACTGCGCGTGCTGGTGTGGAGTGGCCAGACGCATGCCGATGGCGCAGCCGCGATTGTATGCTCCACTAAGGCGGTGCGACACGTTCTTCGGCGCGCCGGCGGACTGCTGGTGCGCAGCGCCGGCGTAGCGACGTTGCGTCTGTCACTCTGGGAACGCGAAGAGATCTCTCGCCGGCGCGAGTCTGACGCGCCGAGTCGCGCCATCGCGCGAGTGCTCGGGCGCGCACCAATGGGTGAACGTCTGGCGTTCACCTTGGTGACCAACTGTCAGGTCTACTTCTGCCATCCGCGCGGCCCTTGGCAGCGAGGTACGAACGAGAACGCCAACGAGCTGCTGTGGCAGGATCTTCAGCGAGCACTACAATTCTTCGCGTTTCCTGAGCGCGACTTGGATGGAATCGCGGCCGAGCTCAACGCGCAACCGATGCGGCAAGTTACGGTCGGCGTGCTGCCCCGCTGAGTGAGTCCGCTGCGCTCGCCGCGAGCATGCGCAACGCGCGCTCGATCGCCGGATCCCGACCTGCGCGCACATCGCTGGTGCGGAACACGGGCACCGTGATATCCGGCGGCACGCCCGGCCCATCGTACGCCACACCCGTCGTGGTCAGGTAGATCTCGTTTGGCAATCCGAACATCCAGCCGTTGGGGAGACGTCGCGTCAGGACATCGGAGAAGACGCCCTGCGTGTGCTCACCAATGCGCGTGACGGCAGGTTGCCGCCCCATGAGCGCCATCGCGAACGTCTCCGCAGCACTCACACTCTCGATGCCCGTCAGGAGTACCACCGGTCCGGTGAAGCGTCGTCGCGGCGAGCGCACCACCATTGCCCGCTGCGGAGCGGTGCGCGCCGACTCGACGGTGGTGTCGTTGCGGATGACCTTGTCGTAGGCGACGTAGTCCCGGTCGGCGAGTCGGCCGGCGATGACGGTTCCGAAGACGTCCGATCCGCCTCCGTTCTGTCGCACGTCGATGACGAGTCCGCGCCACCGGTCTGCATCGACGAGCAGCGTGTCGAGCGCCGTTTCGAGGCTGTCGAGCTGCACGGCGAAGCGCGGATCGCGTGCATACTCGGCGAATGAGGTGAGCCGCACGTAGGGGATGTCTGCCGCGAGCCGTCCGATCTCCATCTGTCCGTTGAGCATCGGACGCAGCCCCTGCGTCAGGTAGCGCGTGGCGATGACGTGTCGGATGAGAGAATCGGCGTTGCGCGCATAACCGGACGGGAGTGGTCGTCCACCGCCATAGCCGATATCGAGCGTAGTCGCATGAATGAAGGTGTGGGCGTCCGTGAACGGCGCGATCATCTCGCGGAAGTGCTCGAAGAGGGCGCGGGGCGTCGTGGTGGAGTCGATGCGGGAGCGATGGGCCCGGTCGACCGCGTTCCAGTCGATGCGCTTGAGCGTGAAGAAGGGGTAGTGCTCGTGCCACGTGTGCCAGAACACAGCGTATGTCGCGCGTGGGTCCGCCGCAGCGGTGCTGTCGCAGCGCGCCGGACGCTGCGTGTCGCGGATGAGGCCGATGCGTGAGATGGCACCATCGACGCTCATCCATTGGCGATCAGGGGAGGGGCCGGGTTGCAGGTCGAACGCGTCCTCGACGCCACCGAGGTCGCCATTCGTACTGGGGGCGACGAATCGGATCGTGTCTCCGCGGCTGCTCTGCCGAATGGAGGTCAGCGAGCGGACGCACGAGATCGCCGTGACCTCGTAGTGGTGCAGCGTATCGCCACGTCGTTCGATGAAGAGGCCGTAGCCGTCAGATCGCCAGCGGGTGGTGCTGTCATCGCCTTCTGCGTGGGCCACCGGGGCGCGCTCGCTCACCGGGGATCGATCCTGGGGCGCGCACGCGGCGGCGAAGAGCAGCATAAGGCAGGCGGCGCGGGCGCGGCCGGACGACAGCGGACGAGAGCGAGAACGCATGGCGGGCGTCGTGCTGGAGGGTCGAGGGCTATCGCGATATTTGAGGATAGTATATTGTATGCAAAAAAGAAGCCCGGTTGACCGTCTCCGTTCGGGAGGTCGGTCGGGGCCGCCCCCATCCTCCATGCCCCTCCCGCTCCGCCATGTGTCTCGATCCATCGGCGCCACGAGTCCTCGTCAATCCGCGGTGGACGCTGCACGGTGATCGCGCGTCGCCCGAGACCCTGCGCGGGGCGCCACGCCACTTCCATCGCTCCATTCCCGGCTATCGGGAGACCCCGACGCGCTCGCTGCCGCCCGCCATCGTGGACCACCGAGCGGCTCGCACCTTCGTGAAGCATGAGGCCCGCCGATTCGATCTCCCCGCGTACAAGGTGCTGGGCGCCTCGTGGGCGCTTCATGAGGCCATCCGGCGTGCGAGCGGCGTGCCGGACGGCGCCACACTGACTATGCAGGCGATCGCCGATGCCGCTGCGCTGGTGGGGCCACGCCGGTTGTGCACTGCGACCGACGGCAACCATGGCCGTGGCGTCGCCTGGCTTGCCGCGCAGTGGGGGTGGCCGTGTCACGTCTTCGTGCCGCACGACATGGTCGACGCGCGGCGTCTCGCCATCGCGTCGCACGGTGCCCACGTGACGCGCGTCGAAGGAGGGTACGACGCCGCCTGCGATGCGGCGGAGGCCGCTCAACGCGCGGACCCCTCGGCATGGCTGTGCGCCGACACGGCGCGCGACGATGAGGCCGCCTTTGTGCAGCGGTTCGCGGCCGATGTGCAGCGCGGATATCACACGCTGTTCGAGGAGGCCACGGAGCAGGTACCCGCCGCGGCGATCGACTGCGTGCTCGTCCCCACGGGCGTGGGCGCGCTGGCCGCCAGCGCCGTGACTTTCTTCCGCGAGTACGCGCCACATGTCCGTGTCATCACTGTCGAACCCGAGGGCTCTGCGTGTGTGCAAGCCGCGCTTGAGCGCGGCCGTCCGATGCCGGTGTCCGATTCGCCCTCCATCATGGCCGGCTTGCGCGCCGGCGTGGTATCGTCGGTGGCGTGGCCCACGCTGCGGTCGGGCGTTGCCGCGGCAGTTTCGATCACTGACGACGAGGCGCGCGACGCGATGGTGCGATTGGGAGGGGAACAGCTCGAGGCGGGGGAGTCCGGTGCGGCGAGCCTTGCCGGTGCGCGTCGGTTGCTGGCCGACGCCACAGCCTGCGCCGCCTTGGGCGTGACGCCGGACTGCACGGTGCTGCTCATCAACACCGAGGGGGCCACCGATCCCGCGGCGTGGGCGCGCGTGCTGGCGTCGGCGCGCCCGTGATGCCGCGCCTGCTCGAGCGGCGACCGCTGCGTGCAGACGTTGCGCGCGATGTCGCCGAGCGCATCGTCAGTGGCGAACTCTCCCCCGGGACGAGGCTCAAGGACACCGTGGTGGCGGCGGAGCTTGGGGTGAGCCGCACTCCGGTACGCGAGGCGCTCGTCGAACTCGTGCAGCGTGGTTTACTCGAGGCGGATGCCGGACGGGGATTTGCCGTGGCCCCGCTGCGTCGCGAGGAAATCATCGACGGCTATCCGATCCTCTGGACGCTCGAGTCGCTGGCACTCGCGCTCTCTCCCCCGGCGGATGTCGCGCTGCTCGATACCCTCGAGACGTGCAACACGCCCTTCGCGGTCGACGCCATGGCGCCGGAGGAGCGGCTCGCTGCAGACGACGCCTTCCACGATGCGCTGTTGTCGCGCTGTCCCAACCGCACATTGCGACGCCTGACCGCCGACGCGAAGCAACGGGTGCGTCGCTACGAGTACGCGTACGCGCTGGCCCGCGCGCCGAGGGTGTCGCACGCCGAGCACGCGGCCATCATCGCGGCCCTGCGCACCCACGATGCGGCAGGCGCACGTGCCGCGCTCGAGGCCAACTGGCGCGGCACGATGGACGCGTTGCTCGCTCACATCACCGCATAGCGCCGGCGCACGCCGGCGCTATGCGCTAGACCATCGCCGGCTCGCGCAAGCCAGAGAGTTCACGAAACGCGGCGGTCAGCGCGTCGTGCTCCACACGTTCCCCGATCGCCATGGCGCGCGCACGCTCGCCGGTCGCCGCGATATGCGCCGAGACGTTCACCCGACCACCGGCGATGTCGAAGCGCACCCACCCGCCGTGCACCTCAATGACGCCCTTCGCGCGTCGCAGGACACCGAATTCGCCGGCGCGCATCCGCTCCAGCAGCAGCTCGAGGGCCTCGAGCGGAACGGTGCCTGAGAGCGCGAGATCCCACGTGGCGTAGCCGAGCTCCGCTTCGTGATGATGATGGTGATGTGCGTGCGCCGGCGCGTGCCCATCCAATGCCATCGCCTCCGCCGCATCGGGAGAGGTCCGCGCCTCCACCGTCGGCGCGGCGCCGAGCGCCGTGGCGAGCGCGTCGCGGTCGACCACGCCGAACTCGCTGTAGAGGATGGTAGCGGACGGCGTCAGTGCGCGCAGCGTGTGCTCCACCATGCGGCGCTGCGCGGCACTCACGAGGTCGGTCTTGTTGATCACCAGGGTCGGCGAGACGGCAATCTGCGCCTCGAAGTACTCCGGCATGCGCTGGTAGTCCGCGAGGAACGCACTCGCATCGACCAGCGTGATGACGCGCAACGATGCAACGGTATCCGCGAGAGCGGGACGCGTGAGCACGGAGAGTAGCGTTGCCACCTCGGCCACTCCGCTCGGCTCGATGAGCACGCGGCGCGGCGCGAACTTGCGGACCGTGTCGCGCAGTTGCGCGGCCAGGTCCGACTTGAGCGAGCAGCAGATGCATCCGTTCGGCAATTCCACCACGTCGGCGCCACGGGTGCCGACGAGAGACGTGTCCACGCCGGCTGCGCCGAAGTCGTTGATGAGGACGACGGTCTTGTCGTCCACCGGGCCTTCCGACAGCAGGCGACGGAGAAACGTGGTCTTGCCCGCTCCGAGAAAGCCCGCGATGACCGTGACGTCTGCAGGCGCGACGGTGGCCTTGCGCGACGCGAGCCCGCTGTGCCACAGCTTGCCCGCGTTGACGGGCACCACGAGCAGCCAGTGTTCGAGAATCGCCAGCGCCATCAGCGCGATGAGGAAGGTGAGACCAGCCAGCTCGGCCGTGGTCGTCGCGTGGTGAACGCAGGCCTCGACGAGTGCAGCGGTGATGAGGGTGGACACCGTCACCGAGATCGGGAAGAACGGGTTCATCCCCTTCTTGGTGAAGAACGACTTGAGATAGCGCAGGTGCTCGGGGAGAAACTCCTCGTTGAGATTTCGTACTCCGAAGAAGACGTTGAGCTTGGCGCTCTGGTGCATCCACCACATGATGAGGAACGTCCACTTGCCGACCTGATTGACGCCGCCCCGCGTGATCCACCAGACCACGAGCGCCGAGGCGATGATCGCCAGCTCGTGGTAGAGCGACGTCTGTACGGCGTGAATGAAGTGCTCCCACCCCGAGCACCCTTCCTTGCACGGTTGCTTGCGCGATCCGGTCACGAAGCCCGTGTAGAACGACACTTCCTGCCAGGCCCAGGCGAGGACGCCGAAGGTGAAGGCGAGGTACACGCCCTCGAGCGATCCGTCGTTGCGCGTCGCGGCCAGTCCCCACAACGAGAACCCGAAGAGCACGGTGGTACCGGCCAACGTGTACTTGAACGTTGGGCGGGGGAGCCCATCGATTACAGGAGATGATGACCGTCGAGAGCCATCACACGCCGAGGGCGAACAGGGCGGGGTAGACGTAGGACTGGAGCATCGCTGATCCTCGAGAAGGTGGCCGCGTCCCTCCGTCGGGGCGCGCCGGTTCGGGGTGGGAGGTCTATCTCGTACGCAGCGAAGGGGATGCCCGCCGTGCGCGGACATCCCCTTCGAATCTGGGTTCTATGTATCGAAAACAGCTCGTGCTGCGCGGCGACCGGTCGACGGTCGCCCGCACCGCCACCATCTACACCGCCGCCCCGCTCACCGCACGCCGCGACGCGAGCACATGATCGCGCGTGACGAGCGGATCATTCAATTCGCGCGCGTCCTTCTCGGCGGCATCACGCAACCGCTTGGCCACCGAGATGCGGATCAGCACGGGATACGACTCGCACAGCTCGTCGAGCAGCGCCTTGGCGTCATCCGCCCACGGCAGCTCCTTGTGCAGCCGGCTCGGCGTCGCGTCGATCTTGTCCATGTCCGTCCCCAGCGGGAGGATGTGGAAGAGCGCGTCGAAGAGCTGGTTGCAGACTTCCTGAATGATGTACGTGGCGCCGCTGTACCCCATGAACGGCGTGCCCGTATGCCGGCGCACCACCGCGCCGGGGAACGAGGCGGGGATGTACATCGAGCGCGCGCCGAGTTCGGCGAGATACATCCGCTCGTTGTACGAGCCGAACATGATCAGTGGTGGTGTGGCCTTGATGGCATCCCGCACCGCCTGGTTGTCCGGCTTGACACCCGGCCGCCGCGCAAAGCTGAACGAACAGGGCATCCCCATCTCGGTCTCGAGGAAGTGCCGCACGCCGCGCGCGTACGTTTCATTCGCGACGATCGCGAAGTTCGCCGTGCCGAAGAAATCCTGCGTCACCGACCGCCACAGATCCCACAACGGCTTGATGGTGGTGTGCTTCTCCCGCTCGATGAAGGGCTCCGGGTCGAGGCCAAGCATCTCGCCCAGGGTGCGCAGGAATTTGGTGGTGCTGTGCAGTCCGATGGGGGCCTGCAGGTACGGTGCCTCGAGCCCTTCGCAGAGCATGCGGCCGAACTCGCGATACATGCAGATGTTCACGTCCGCGTCCACGAGGCGCGGCACGTCCTGCAGGTGCGAGCCGAGCGGGAAGACCATGTTGATCTCCGCGCCGATCCCCTCGACGAGGCGCCGCATCTCCGCCAGGTCCGACCACGTGTTGAAGTAGCCGTAGATGGGCCCGATGATGTTGACGCGCGGCTTCTCGCCCGGCTGCCGCTCCCGCGCCTTGGGACGCACCCCCTTCTTGAGGCCGTACTCGGTCCAGAGCCAGTACATCGCGCGATTGGCGGCCTGCCACTGGTCCTCGTCGATGGTGCGCGGCAGGAAGCGCTGGATATTGGTGCCTTCGGGCGTCACGCCACCGCCGATCATCTCGGCGATGGAGCCGGTGACCACCACACTCGGCAGCTCGGGATCGAGCGTGCCGTGGGCGCGCTTCATCGCGCCCTCCGTTCCGGTCTGGCCAAGCTCCTCTTCGGCCAGGCCAGTAACGACGATGGGGAGCTCGTGCGGGGGCAGTGCGTCGGTGTAGTGCAGTACCGACGTGACCGGAAGATTTTCACATCCGACAGGGCCGTCGATGACGACCTGCATTCCCTTGATCGCGGTGAACACGTACACCGCGCCCCAGTAGCCACCAGCGCGATCGAGATCGAGGACCAGCATCAGACCATCTCCTCGGCCTTGCGCGCCTTGTTGAGCTTGGCGAGGTGCCGCTTGTAGTGCTCGCGGAACTCCGGCTTGTCCTCGGGAACCTCTTCCCACACGCCGGCGGCGTGTCCGGTGCCGATCCCCTCGAAGAACGCCTTCATGGTGTCGAAGCGCGTCTTGTTGCCGATCGCCGTGTTGACCACCTGCGCGAGCGAACCGGCGCCAGCGGGGCCCATCAACGGGCGCGCGGAGATGAGGTTCGTGAAGTAGAGCGCGGGAATCGCCTTTTCCTTTGCCTTCTGCACCACGGGCGTGGTGCCGATGGCGAGATCAGGCTGCCATTCCTCCATGGCCGCGCAGTCCTGCTCGAGCGAGGCGCGATACTGCACTTGC
>JALOPS010000428.1 GCA_025453745.1 Gemmatimonadaceae bacterium | reverse complement strand
CGACGGCCACGATTCAACAGCTCGACGGTGCGCGTCCGCCCGGACGCGCGACCCCCTGACGCTCCATCACTCGACGCCCTCACGTCGCATGTCCGATTCTTCCGATTCCGCGCGGCTCTCGCGTCGCGCGTTCGTGGCCGCCAGTGCGGTGCTTGGTGGCGCGCTTGCCGTCGCGCCCGGCGCACTTGACGCAGCGCCCCCGCCGCCGGCGTCCCGGATGCGCGGGCGTCGTCGCGATCGGCGTGTCGAACCGCTGCGCATCCTCATCCTCGGTGGCACGGGGTTCATTGGTCCGCATCAGGTGCGCTACGCGCTCGCGCGCGGCCATCAGGTCACGATCTTCAATCGCGGCAAGACCAATCCCGGCCTGTTCGACTCGCGCGTCGAGCAGTTGATCGGCGATCGCAATGCGCCGGCCGCCGAGGCGTACAAGTCGCTGGCGCAACGCAGTTGGGACGTGGTGATCGACAATCCGTCGTCGCTCCCCAAGTGGGTACGCGAGGCGAGTGCGGTGCTGGCGCCACGCTGCGATCACTACGTGTTCATCTCGACGATCTCCGTGTTTTCGACGTATGATCGCATCGGCATCGCCGAAGACGGACCGCTGCACACGCCGGGCGACCCGAATGCGACGGCGGTGACCGGACCGACGTACGGGCCGCTCAAGGTGCGGTGCGAACAGGAGGCGATGAGTGCCTGGGGGAAGAAGGCGACGATCGTGCGCCCCGGACTGATCGTGGGGCCCGGCGATCTGAGCGATCGCTTCAGCTACTGGCCCGTGCGCATCGAGAAGGGCGGCGACGTACTCGCGCCCGGCACGCCGGATGATCCGGTGCAGTACGTCGACGCGCGCGATCTCTCGGAGTGGATCATTCGCTTGGCCGAAGAGAACGTGACCGGCACGTTCAACGCGACGGGCCCGAAGACGCCGACGACGATCAGCGAGATGTTGTACGGCATCAAGGCGGTGACCGGCGGCGATGTGCGCTTCACCTGGTGCCCGGCCGACTTCCTCGAGCAGGAGAAGGTGCGCCCCTGGAGCGACATGCCGGTGTGGGCGCCGCCCAAGGGTGGGATGGTGGGCTTCTCACGCATCGATTGCCGCAAGGCGTGGGGGGCGGGGCTGACGTTCCGTCCGCTCGCACAGACGGCCAAGGACACGCTCGACTGGTATCACCAGCAGCCCGCCGATCGGCAGGAGAAGCTGCGCGCGGGGCTCGCGGCGGCGCGTGAGGTGGAGGTGCTCACCGCGTGGCGCAGCAAGACGGCGTCGCGGTGAGTGCGGGAGCGGCGCCGGGCGGGTCGCGTGGAGTGCTGCACCGCCTGGTGACGCTCGAACCCGGAGAAGCACGCGCGGCGATGACGGCCGCGCTGTTCTTCTTCTTCCTGCTCTCCGGCTACTTCGTGCTTCGCCCCATCCGCGAGGACATCAGCGCGGCGTTGGGTCCCGCCATGCTGCCCTGGCTCTATGGCGGCACACTCACCGGGACGCTGTTGATCAATCCGGCGTTGGGGGCGCTGGTCGCGCGGCTGCCGATTCGCCGGTACCTCGCGGTGGTGTACCACAGCTTCGCGGCGAGCCTGGTGGTGTGCTTTGTCGTCTGGCGCGTACTGGGAGGCGTCGATGGACCGCAGGCGCGCTGGCTTGGCCCCGCATACTTCGTGTGGGTGAGCGTGTTCAACCTGGTGATCACGTCGGTGTTCTGGGCCTTCATGGCCGACACCTTCCGCGTGGACCAGGGGAAGCGGCTCTTCGGCTTCATCGGCGCGGGCGGCACGATCGGCGCGATCACGGGGGCGTCGATCACGGCGGTGCTGGTCAAGCCGTTGGGGAGCACGGGGCTCCTGCTGATCTCGGCGGCGCTCTTCGAGTGCGCGGTGTTCTGCATGTGGCGGATGCCGGGGACGTTTCGCAACGCGGTGAGCGCCACCGGTGAGCGCGAGGACGCGGAAGCGAAGGTCGGCGGCACCGCGCTGGCCGGCGTATCGCACATTCTGCGGTCGCCGTATCTGCTGGCGATCTCGGCGTGGATGTTTCTGATGACGCTGACCAACGGCATTCTCTACGCGCAGCAGGTGGAGATCGTGGGGGCGGCGTTTACCGATCGCGCGGCGCGTACGGTGTTCCTGGCGCGTCTCGACTTCGCCGTGCAGACGCTGACGCTGGTGCTGCAGTTGCTGGTGACGGGGCGGGTGATCCGTCGCGTGGGGGTGGGCGTGGCGCTGGCGGTGATTCCACTCTTCACCATGCTCGGGTTCAGTGCGTTGGCACTGAGTCCGGTGCTGACGACCTTCGTGATCTTCCACGTCGCACGGCGCGGCGGGTTGAACGGATTGAGCGGGCCGGCACGCGAAGTGCTGTACACCGTGGTCAGCCGCGAGGACAAGTACAAGAGCAAGAGCGTGATCGACACGTTCGTGTATCGCGGTGGGGATCAGGTCACGGCGTGGGTGTATGCGGGGCTGCGGTGGCTGGGGTTGGGATTGGTGCCGATCGCATGGCTGGCGGCGCCGCTGGGTGTGGTGTGGTTGGGCGTGGCGATGTGGCTCGGGCGGCGGCATGGGGTGATGACCACGTCCGCGCGCGCGACGCCGCTCCCGACAGCGGTGGCCACGGCCTGAGGCGATTCCGCAGGTTGTGTGCGTCGAGGACGCGTCATGCCGTCGATCGTGGCAGCAGAGTGAGTGCGGCACTTGGTCCGACGGTCTTCGGTCCCACGTGACGGAGCGCACGCGCCGCGCTGGCGTGCGCCGAGCAGGTGACACGAGCTTCCACGCTCACCCCGTTTGCGGAGCGAGCCCGTGTCGATACCCGAGACTGAAATCGATCACCTCCTCTCTCAGATCGGCGCCACGCCGTCGCCGGTACGGCGCGCCGGCGCGCGTGCTGCGCTGACGTACTTCGCGCGATACGCGCCACACCTCTCCGTCGCCAAGCAGGTGAGCTACCTCAAGGCGATGGACCTGAGCCGCCCCGTCGATACCGTCGACCTGCATGCCGGCGATCGCGTCGCCGCCTTTCGTCATCACACCGCCGACTGGGGCGAGTTCTACACGCACCTGGGTGCAGACCCGACGAAACTCGGCGTGCTGCTCGAGGGGCGGCAGTATCGCGAGTACGAAGTCGCGCGGCGCATCCCGGCGCTGCGCTCGTGGACGAGTGCGTTCATGCACAGCGCGCGCGGCAGCGGCGGGGCGATGCAGCTCATCATCCCGCAGGCGTCGCTGCATCTGCGGGTGTCGCAGCGCGGGCTGCGCGTGCTCTGAGGCAGACGGCACCGCGGGCGCGCCGGTCGTGCGCCCGCGGTGCGGATG
>JALOPS010000108.1 GCA_025453745.1 Gemmatimonadaceae bacterium | reverse complement strand
GGCGCCACTGGATATACCGGGCGCCTGATCGTGGAGGTCGCACAACGTGCCGGCCTCGCCCCCATACTTGCCGGGCGCAACGCCGACCTGCTCGAGGCGCTCGGCCGAGAGACGGGGCTCACCGTGCGCGTGCTTGCATTGGATGACGCGCAGACGCTCGATGCCGCGCTCGCGGACGTGCGCGTCGTGGTGCACTGCGCCGGCCCATTCATGCACACCTCCCGGCAGATGGTCGACGCCTGCCTGCGCCGCGGTGTGCACTACCTCGACATCACGGGCGAGTGGCAGGTCTTCGAAGCGTGTGCCGCGCGCAGCGACGAGGCGCGCGCACGAGGAGTGATGCTCCTGCCGGGGTGCGGCTTCGACGTGGTACCGAGCGACTGCTTGGCCGCACATGTGGTGCGGCGACTCCCAACGGCCACCTCGCTCGCGCTCGCCTTTCGTGCGTTGGGCGGACGCTCACGCGGCACGGCGCTGACGATGACCGAGAGCATGGGGCGCCCCGGTGTAGCGCGAGTGAATGGCCGTCTCGTACCCGAGCCCATGGGTGCGCACGTGCGCGCCATCGACTTCGGCGCGGGCAGCGGGCCGGAGACCGCCGCATCGATCGCTTGGGGCGATGTCTCGACGGCGTTTCACAGCACCGGCGTGCCCAACGTCCGGGTGTACATGAGCATGTCGCCGGCGATGCTGAGACAGGTGCGGATCGCGCGGTGGATCGGACCGCTGCTGCGCTCGGGGGTCGTGCAACGCGCCATGCGGCGCCAGATCACCTCGGCGCCGCCTGGTCCGACGGCCGCCGCGCGCGCGCGACGTGAGTCCCGGCTGTGGGCCGAGGCGCGCAGCGCATCGGGCGACGTGGCGGTGAGTACGTTGTGTGCGCCCAACGGCTACGATCTCACGGCCGAGGCCACCGTGCGCATCATGCAACGCGTACTGCGCGGCGATGCGCCGCCGGGGTTCCAGACGCCGTCTCTCGCGTATGGTGCGGATTTCGTGCTCGAGCTGCCCGGCGTCGTGCGCGAAGATCAGTAGCGCTGCGCGCGCCGGGCATGGCCGCGACATACACGAGGGCCCGACCGCATCCGGCCGGGCCCTCGTGCCTCACACCTGCGTCTTATGCCTGCCGACGCCGACGTGCGACACCCACGAGCACCGCGAAGCCCGTCCCGAGCAGCGCATACGTCGAGGGCTCCGGCACCGTCGTGAAGTTCTGCGTGAACTTGATCCCCGACTGCACCGTGTTGCGATCGGCGAAGAAGAGATCGATGCGGTTGCTCCCCGCGTTCACGAGGAAGTTCGACACCGTCGTGGGGTGACCCATCGCCTTCACGCCACCGTTGTCGAGCACGAGCTGGCCATTGATGAAGAGCCACGCGTCGTCATCAGCTTCGAGCGAGCCGGAGAAGAGCGTTGGCGCGAGCGCCGTCCACGTGCCCGACCAGCGCGCGGTCCGAAACGCCTGCGAGTTGTTGCCGTGACCCGTCGGGAAGAAGTTCGACGGCTGATGAATGTCGCCGAACGCGATCGAGGTAGGCGAGCCGTCTGCCACGCGATCTGTGCCGACCGACCACCAGTTGAGTTCGCCGCCGCCATTGACCTGCGAGATGGAGCCCGAGCCAGTCGCGCGCGTTGCCGCGAAGGCGGTACGCACCGGCGTGAAGCCCGCGCTCAGCGACGACTGCACCAGACCATTCACCCGGCCACCATCGATGCCGGTCTGGAAGTCAGGGTTGTTGGCGGTGTTGTAGACCTTCCAGTACGAGCGCGTCCAGGTGGTGGGCTGTGCCTGCGCGGTGGCGGCCGACAGCGTGAGGAGCGCGAGAGCGATGCGGAGTACGGGGCGAGACATGAGGGGCTCTTGGGGGGAAGCAAGCGGGGTACGGCTCGGCGGCGTCGCCTTCGACGCTCCCAGGGTCAAGCCCCGTGCCACACCCACGGCCGTGGCCGCTTGGGAACGGCGGGCGTGCGCGTACGCCGCCCGTTGTCACTTCGTGCGACCATGCGCGGCGTACACGCCGGGTTATGCATCGGGCGCGCGCGTGGCGCGGGCGATGCGACCTGCGGCGCGCACGCCACGCCGAGCTGACATCGACGATGGTGCGCGGTACCTTGCCGCGGATGGGGGCGCGACCGTGGGTCGCGCCCGTGGCGTACCGTCCCCACCCCTCGCCCACGCCCGCGCATGACCGGACCGTTCGGCGCGCTGATCGACTCGCCCACCCTGCTTGCGCCAGACGTGCAGCCCCTGCCCGCGCTGTTGCCCGATGTGGACGTGGGACCGATCTGGGCGGTGGTGCTGGCCGGTGGCATCGGGTCGCGATTCTGGCCGCTCGCGACGCCACAGCGCCCCAAACCGCTCCTCGCGCTGGTCGACGAGCGCCCGTTGATCGCCGACACGCTCGAGCGCCTGACACCGCTCGTCCCAGCCGACCGGGTGCTCATCGTCACGAGCGCCGACATCGCGGATGCCCTGCACGCTGCGGTGCCGGCCGTGCCGCGCGCCAACGTGCTCGTGGAGCCGCGGCCGCTGGGAACTGCGGCCGCCGTGGCGTGGGGCGCGCATGAGGTGTCGCGACGCGGCGGGCCGAACGCCGCGTTCGTTACGCTGCACGCCGATCTCTCCGTCGCCCTGCCTGGCGCCTGGCGCGACGACGTGCGTCGCGCCGCCCTGCTCGCGCAGCACGCTGACGGCATCGTCGCCCTCGGCGCGCGCCCCACACGCACCGAGACGGGGTTCGGCTACATGCACCCCGGTCGCCCCCTCACCGAGCGGCTCGGCCCACTGGGTGAGGGGGCACGAGAAGTGGATCACTTCATCGAGAAGCCCACCCCCGCGCTGGCCGACACGCTCATTGCCGAAGGGGCCGTGTGGCACACCGGCATCTGTGTGGCGACGGCATCGGTGGTCCTTCGCGAACTCGGCATGCACACGCGCGAGCTCCACCATGGGCTCGATGCGCTGAGCGCGGGAGATCTCGCGCGGTTTGCGGAGCTGGTCACCTCGGTGTCGATCGAGCGCGGGCTCTTCGAGCGCAGCGACGCGCTGGTGCTGCTGCTCACCGATTGCGGCTGGGACGATGTGGGGACGTGGGCCTGTCTGCGCCGCGTGCGCGATCTCGACGACTACGGCAACGGCGTCTCGGGCCACGCCTATCTGGTGGACTCGAGCGGCAACATCGTGCACGCCGAAAACGGCACCGTGGTGATCTACGGGATCTCCGGGACGCTGGTGGTGTCGATTGATGGGCTGACGTTTGTCACCACGCTCGAGCGGGCACGCGACCTGGGGCCGCTCTTGCGCGCGATCCCGCGGGATCTGCGGGTGGAGCCGGGGCATCGGTAGTCGCTCGCCCGCCCGACACCGCCACGTTGTGCAACGGCGGCGCGCGGCAGCGTCTCCTGTGCGATGCCCTCTCACCCACGACAGCCATGCCGTATTCCATGCCCCAACGACTTGCCGTGCTCGGCGCGCTGGCGATGACCGTCGCCGGCCGTGGCAGCGCACAGCCTCCGCCCCGACTGACACGCCAAGCTCCCGCGGAGGTGTGCGACATGCGCGCCAAACTGATTGCGATTCGCGTCGTCGATCGCCGGACAGGCGAGCCTGTTGCCGGCGCCACGGTGCGCGCGACGCGCGTGCGTAGTCGTGAGGCGCTGCCCAGCGCGGGGCCCATGGGCCCGCCGGGTGACTACCTCATTGTCGAGGATGGCGCGATCGCTGGGCTGACGCGCGAAGGTGAGCCGTTGCGAGTCACCGTGTCCAAGGGGAGCCGGCGGCGATTCCGCCGGGTGCCACGTGGAGCTGCGCGGCGCGCCACTCACCGTTCGGCTGTAGCGGTGCGAAAACACACGACCCCGGCGTCCCATGTGGGACGCCGGGGTCGTGTTGCGTTCGCGACGTGCGACGCGCGACGAATCGTCGCGCGCGGGCGACGCTTACGCCGAGCGACGACGACGCGCGATCACGCCAAGCGCGACGAGGCCGGTGGCCATGAGCGCGTAGGTCGACGGCTCCGGAATCACGACGGTCGGATTCAGGAAGCCGCGCACGAAGGTGTTGTTCTCGTTGCAGACCGCGTTGCCCGTGATGGCGGCGACGCAGGCATACCCGAACGCCGTGCCGAACGCGCCGAACGGCGGCACGGGGTTGACGTCCACGCGACGCGAGCCGAAGGACGCGACGCCGAGGATCGTGTTGTTGCTGTTGAGGAACGCGGCCGAACCGGAGTCACCGCCGCCGATGTTCACTTCGCCCGGGACCCCACCAACGCCCGTCTCGCAGATGCCGTGACGGAAGCAGGTCAGTGAGGTGTTGTTGTTGAACCCGCCCGACGGATCGTCGAAGTCACCGATCAGAACGCCGCCGAAGCCGTTGAGGTTGTTCGACGGGTTGCCAGCGAGCACACCGGCACAATTGCCTGCGTTGGTGTTGCCGTTCAGGCAGCTCGTGTCGAAGCGGTTCTGGCCGTAGCGCATCCACGTCTGGGCACCAGTGTTCGCACCGGTGATGCCATTCCCCGTCGCGCCGTAGCCCGCAAGGTTGATGGTCTGCCCCATGATGCCGCCACCGCTGAAGATGTCGTACCCGCTGCCTGCGGTGGTGAGTGCCGAGCTGAGGCGAATGAATGCCACATCGCGCTGGTCGACGACCGCGCCCGTGTAGCCCGCCTTGATGCTGATGTTGCTGCCGGCGGTGGTCACCGACTGCAGGAGCGAGCCCGTCTGCGCGCTGCGTACTTCGATGGTCACCGAGTTGGTGATGTTCTGTCCCACCCCGTTCGTGAAGCAGTGGGCCGCGCCCAGGATCCCGGTGCCGCCCGTGTTGTTGAGCAGCGAACCGGTGCAAACAAAGGTGCCGTCCTGGCGGTTCATGATCACGCGCACGACACCATTGAACCGGTTGTCACCGGCCTGCACGCGATACTGCGGCAGATTCGGATCTTGCGGTGCGACGATGGTCGGCTGAGCGCCGATCGTGCCGATCGGATGCGAGTTCTCAACCTGTGCGGCGAGCGGTGTGGCGGCGGCCGCAACGAGAAACAGCGAACGAACTGCCTTCATGATTCCCCCCGGAATGCATGAATGGTGAAAAGCACTCGACGCGAGCTCGACGACCGACGTCGAGTGGTGAGTGACGCAGGCCGCCCCAGGACAGTGGGAGGGCCCGACAACGTGGACAGAGAATGTGCATGGATCACACGTGTCGCACCAGACCAGGTGTGTGGTCGAGCTCGGCACGAACGCCGTCGACCTGCGGCTTCTGCGACGAGAAGCCGTGCCAGTATGCCACGCGCGTGACGCGTGGCCGACGCGCCCGTTGACGGCGGGCGAGCGGCCGACGCGCCAGCGTGACACGCCGCGCTTCCGGCGAAAAAGCAACAGGGGCCGGTGTCACCCGTGACGCCGGCCCCTGCCTGACCGCGCGGCGGACGAGTCCGCCCGCGGGTGCTCCTTACACCGAGCGACGACGACGGGCGACCAGACCCATCGCGACCAGCCCGGTGGCCATCAGCGCGTACGTCGACGGCTCGGGGATCACGACCGCCGGCCCGACCGTGCGGAGAACGAAGTCGTGGTTCTCCTGGCAGCGTGCGTTGCCCGTGTTGTTGGCGACGCAGGCATACCCGAAGTCCATGCCAAACTGATTCAGGCTGAGCCCATCATTGGAACTGCCCCACGACGCCACGCCCATGATCCCGTTGGTCCCGAGATTGAAGGCGCCGGACCCTGAGTCACCGCGACCGACAGCGGCCTCCTCGTTGTTGGTATACCCGGCGTTGCAGAACGAAAGGATGGTGCACACGAAGCCCGCCGTGCTCTGACCCGAGCGATCCATGTCGGCGAGCAGAATGCCACCGTACGTGTTTGGTGTGCCGAAAGCGGTTGCACAGCTCTCGTCGTCGCGACAGGTCGACTCGAAGACGTTGAAGCCCTGACGGAGCTGCGCGTTGTCGTTGAACTGGTTGCTGCCGAACGCATCGCCCGTGTCGCCATTGCCCACGCGGCCGTAACCGCCGATGCGCGCTTTCTGCCCGAGCACCGCACCGCTGTGGATGTTGTACCGCTCGAACGCGCTGCCGGCCTCGCTGTCGAGCGTCAGGATCGCGACGTCCTGCTCCTCGAGTGTCGCGCCGCTGTAGCCCGCCTGTACCGTGACCGAAGACCAATTGATGTCCTGCCAGCCGGTCGACGTCCGGAAGCGAGCGGTGCCGAACCGGTCCCTGACCGCATTTGTGCCCGTGGAGACGCAGTGCGCCGCAGTGAGAATGTGCCGGCCGGTCCACAGCAGGCTCCCGGTGCACCCGCTGGCCACCGGGTTGTTCGCGTTGTTGCCACGCATCCAGAGGTTCGCCACACCCGTGTATGACGAGCGGGGCTGGATGTACGAGGCCGAATTGGTCTCACCCGTGTTGGACCCCACGAGCACCGACTGGGCATTGCCCGTGTACTGCGCCTGCTGCGCCCCGGCGGCCGTCGAAACGACGAGCCCCGCGAGTGCCAGCATTGTGACACGCTGCTTCAATGCTCCCCCCTGTGAAAGTATTTCCCACCCTGTCCGGGGCCGACGAAACTCGAGCCCGGGTCCCACAAAACCGTCGGATCGTCGCGACAGTGATGGAGACATTCATCACCGAAAGTGCGTCCCCGCTCGGCTGCTGCATCGCAGTTCCCCGAGGGTGCGCCTACCCTGAGGCCGTCTCGGACGCCGCAGCAACGTAGTGGAGCAAGCGCGATGCCGGGCGGGTGGAATGGCGGTGTCGCGGGCCACGACTGGGCGCGACACACGCTCACTTGTGATACAACCGAAACAGCCTGACCCAAAGGCCTGTGCGGCCTGCCTGGCTCACCGCCCGCGAAACACCGGGGTTCTCTTCTCCCGAAACGCGACCAAAGCCTCCTGCACATCCTCGGTGCCGAACGCCGTGCGTATATGCGTCAACTCATCGCGCAGATGATCACGGAGCGGCTGCTCGAGCGCACTGCGCAGCAGCCGCTTCGACAAGGCAAGCGCGATCGGCGGCCCCGCGGCGAACGACTCCGCATACGTGGCCACGTGCGAGCCGAAGTCGTCTGCCGGTAGCTGCCGCGACACGAGGCCGATGCGCTCCGCCTCGTCTGCCGTCACGTCGCGGCCGGTCAGAATGATCTCCGTCGCGCGACCCGCACCGATCAGTCGCGGCAGCCACCAGCTCACGCCCGCGTCCGGACTCAACCCCCGACGGATGTATCCGGCCATCAACGACGCGCCGGTCGCGATCACGCGGATGTCTGCCGCCAGCGCCAGCCCGAAGCCCGCCCCTGCCGCAACACCATTGAGCGCGGCAATCACCGGCTTCTCACACTCCGCCACCGCGAGCACCCACCGACCAACCCACGCGAGATCGTCCAGCCGATCGGCGCGCGACCCCGCGCCGAGTCCGGCGGGTTCGGAGAGGTCGAGCCCGGCGCAGAACGCGCGTCCGGCGCCCGTAAGCACGATCACGCGCACCTCGTCGTCCGCATGCGCCTCGCGAAGGGCCGCAGGCAGCTCGAGTGCGAGCGACGGGTTCACCGCGTTCAGCCGCTCGGGGCGATTGAGCGTGATCGTGCGGACGCCGGACTCCGTGGTCCGAACGTCGAGGTGGCGATAGTCGGTCATGGAATGAAGTGGGGTCGGGGCGGAAGCTGTGTGGCTGCGCGGTCATGGGGCAGGCGGCGCGAGCAACCGAACGCCCGCGCGCCAGCCGAGGCCTCGCCGGCGACCGGTCCAGGAGCTGAGCACGGTTGTCAGGAGCGCGACGCCGGTCATGCCTGACACGTCGCTTCCCCTCGCGCGCGTCGCTTTCTATATCCCTCGCAGACCGATGCCGGTTGCCCTTTCTTCGCCCGATCGTTTTTCCCTCCGTCGCATGCACGCTCGCCCCGCCGCCCCGACCATCGACTCGTTGGACGAGACTGAACTCTCTCCACTCGCATTGGCGGACTCTCTCGCGCGTACCGCACTCGAGTGCACCCGCCAGCACGAGCGGCTGGCCAAGCTCGTCGCCCATCGCGTGCCGCGCGCGGAGCGCCGCTTTGGCGAACGCATGGTCGAACTCGCGGACGAAGCGTTGCGCAGCGCCCTGTTGACGTTCGAGCGGGACTGCGATCGCCAGACGCTCGATGAGGACGTCCGGCAGCGCGCCAATGCGGTCTGGATGGCGGCGCGGGAGTTCCACCGGCGCCAGCGCGTGAGCGACGACGATTCGCGCCAGTTCACCCAGCACAGCGCGGATCATCTCACGGTGTTGCGCACCGAGTACGAGCTCGAGGCGTCCGCCCTGTTGGCGTTGCGACATGCGACGCGCGACTTCGCCAAACTGCGCGGCGACGACGTGTAGGCCCGCCCTCCCGGCGGGACGCCGACCGTCATCCACAGGGGACGCGACCGCGTGGTCTGCGTCCCCTAAGTGTTTGATTTACAACGTGTTGCGACGACGTGCCCGGGGGCCCGGCGGTTGCAGACTCCATGCGGCGTGACGCCCCTGCGGCATCACCCCCTTCTTCTCGGAGTCATCACGCCATGCGTCGTTCACTGCACGCCCTCAGTGGGCTGACCCTGCTCGCCCTTTCGCTCCTTCCCGACCTGGCCGGCGCGCAGCGCCGCGGTCGCGATTGGCCCCCCCAACATCGCCGCAGCGCACCGCAGCTCGGCCTCGAAGGAGGCGGTCTCTTCTCGCGCGGGTCGTCCAGCACCACCGCCGATGCGAGCGGGTTCGATGTGATGGGTACCGTGGGGAGCGGCATGTTCTCCCTTGGCGGTGGCTATCAGCGCTCGACGGTGCGTCAGTCGGTCGCCGGCAGCGCCGACAACGTGCTCGACGGCTTCTTCGTCGAGCCGCGCCTCGCCCTCCCCCTCTCGGCGGGCAACTTCACGCCTTACCTGTTCGGCCGCGCTGCGTGGCTCACGAACACGCGCACGATCAGCGGCGGCGCGACGACGGAAAGCTCGGCGTCGCAAGTCGGTGGCGGAGTGGGGACGCTCATCTGGCTCGCCCCCAGGCTGCAGCTCAACACCGCGCTGGTCGTGCTCGACACGCGCGCCGCGCAGACACCACTCGATGGCCGCTCGCTCGGCGTGCGCGCCGGCGTCACGATCGGGCTCGATCGCTGGGGGCGGTGACCTCCGCCGCAACCGGGCGCGTCTCGTCGAGCGCCAGTGCGAACAGTTGGCGTGCCGGCTGTGGATCCCGCGTGAGATAGACCTGCAGCCGATCGACAATCAGCGGCGTGTCGATGTGCAGCGCGAGCAGTTCGCGCTCGCGCTCGCGCGTGAGCGTGGGATAGTAGCTCAGCGTGATGTGCGGACTGAACGCGAAGCGCGAGCGGGCGAAGCGGAGCCCGCTCGCGGCGATGCGTTCGTGCAACGTGCGCAGCGGCCCGTGCGGATCGAGCGGGAGCGAGACGATCTCGGTGCCGGGAAAGCGGTGCGGTGCACCGATCGCGAGCGTCAGCGGTGGCGTGGTTGCGGCGATTGGCTCGAGGGCGGCGCGCAGGTCGGCGATGGGCGTGCGTGCATCGATCATCCCCACACCCGAGGAGCCCGTGATGGTCAAATGCGGCGGCGTGAGGCGCCCAAGCTTGGGGTCGAAGCGCTCGTGGAGCGCGCGAATGGTGTCACGCAGTGTGCCCGTCAGCTCGCTGAGCACGAAGATGCCAATCGAGGCGGGCATTTACCCAAGATAGTGGATCGGCAGCGAACGACTCGTGCGCATCGCAGCGGGAAACGCAAACGGGGCGGATCGCGTGTGCGATCCGCCCCGTGACGACGCTGCAATCGACGTTGATTACTTCGCGCTGCGACGACGACGCATGAAGGCGATCCCGGCCAATCCGGTCGCGATCAACGCGTACGTCGACGGCTCGGGAATGACCACCGTCGGGCCGACGATGCCGCGGATCCACGCCGCATGGAACGCGACGTCCACCACGCCCGAGTACTCGCCATATGAGCTGTCGAGGAACGGGTTGTTGTCGGGCAGGTCCGGACCGAGGCCCGGATTGCCTGGTGGCTGCGCCCACGAGCCAAACGAGTTGACCGACGCCAGCAATCCGCCAATGAAGCCGCCGCCACCGGAGTCGCCGCCGGCGACACCTGATTCGTCGAGGCCGAGCCCAGTGTTGCAGAAGCTCGCCTGGATGTAGCACGATGCGTCATGCTGATTGGCGACCGTACGATTGGCGCCCGCCCAATCGGTGATCGTGCGCGACGTGGTGTTGGTGGTGAAGTCGTTGTCCTGCCACAGAATGCCTTCCCGTGCCGCCACCGGATTCTCTCCCGCGAACGTGTTGCTCCAGTAGTTCTGGAAGGCCGTGTTGCCGGCGCCCGCCGTAGTGCCGCGGAAATCGTTGCGGTTGAAGCCGTAGCGACGGCTCGTCGCGGCGCAGTTGGTCGCGCCACCGGCCAGTGTGCCCTGACACCCGAAGCCGGTGAGTTCGGTGGTCTGCCCCACTGCGTCACCCGTGAAGATGTCGAAGCCGCGGGCATCGGCGATGTTCACCGCCTGATTGAGCTCGATGATGGCGATGTCCCGCCCTTCGATCACCGCACCGGTGTAGCCCTGCCGCACGAACACGTTCGACGCCGTGCGCGTGAACGACGGGGCCAGACGATCCGGACCAAACCGCACCTGGAAGCTGCTGAGCGTTGCGCCATCGACGCAGTGCGCGGCGGTGAGGATGTGCCGCTGCGATGAGAGCAGCGTGCCCGAGCAGCGGAACGTCCCCTGCCCGGGGATGGTGAAGACGTGATTCGCCAGCGCGTTGTTGGTCGGCGCATTGATCGTGCTGGCCGTTGGTGGCGGCGTCTGAGGCTGGGTCAGCGTGGGCGCGACCCCAGCGTCATCGACGCGCTGCCAGAGGCGTCTTGCCTGCCCGACGCGCTGTGCCTCCGCGACCGACGCGAGCGCAGTGAGCACCGTGAGTCCCACGACGAACTGCTTCTGCATGCGACCTCCCCCCGAAACGTGATGATGATGCATCGCCGACGGCGACGGCGGCCCGAGTGACACGTGGACCGCGGTACAAGCTGCACGCACGGCGCCGCGTGTCTCTGTGACCCACGTCACCTGCCAGCAAAGGCCGTGGAGTCCGAGCGACGCGCGTGGGTTAGGTGTGGGCCACGCATCGTTGGCGAAGCACGGCCTGCCGCATGCCGTGCACGCCTGTGGTCACGATGACCCAAGCGGCCGCGGTTACCTTGCCCCCCACATGGGGACCGAACCGCCCGCGCCGAGCGCGGACCCGAGGACGCCCGTCGTCGTCGACGCGCGTGGGCTGGACGCCGCGATCATTGCAGACGCCGCCGCACGGATCCGCGCGGGCCACCTTGTCGCCTTCCCCACCGAAACGGTCTACGGCCTTGGCGCCAACGCACTCGATGCCGAGGCCGTCGCGCGGATCTTCGCCGCCAAAGGGCGCCCGAGCTACAACCCGGTCATCGCGCACGTGGCCGACGTGGCGGGCGCCCGCGCCCTCGTGACCGACTGGCCCGAATCCGCCGCCCGGCTGGCCGAGCGCTTCTGGCCTGGGCCGCTGACCTTGGTCCTGCCGGCGCGGGATGTGGTGCCGTCCATCGTGCGGGCGCGTCTTCCCTCCGTCGGCGTGCGTGTCCCGGACCATCCCGTCGCGCTCGCGCTGCTGCGTGCGGCAGCGCGCCCCATCGCCGCACCGAGTGCGAACCGATTCACCGAGATCTCGCCGACGACAGCCGAGCACGTCGCGCGGGGACTTGGGAGTCGGGTGCCGCTCATCCTGGACGGCGGTCCCACGACGGTGGGCATCGAAAGCACCGTCCTCGACCTGAGCACCGCCGTGCCCACGATCCTTCGCCCCGGATCGATCACCACGGCGATGCTCACCGAGGCGCTGGGTCGCGACGTCGCGACGGCCGAGTCGATGAGAGGTGATGCGCCCCGACCTGCTCCCGGCATGATCGAGCGCCACTACGCGCCACGGGCAGACGTCTGGCTCTTCGATGCGACCGACGTTGGCGACGTGGTCGCCGCGCTCGCGGAGCGCCAAACGCGTCAGGTGCCGGGCGTCGTCGGCGCCATCTGGCGACGGCCCCACGCGATTCCCGAGGTCACGCGGGTGATGCGGTTGCCTGACGACCCCATCGGGTACGCCCGCGATTTCTACGCCGCGCTGCACGAACTCGACGCCGAGGGCACCGCGCTCATCCTGCTCGAGCGCCCACCCGAGCTGCCCGAGTGGGCCGGCGTACGTGACCGCGTGGAACGGGCCGCGCGCTAGCGCCACGCGCGCGTCGAGTGGTGCCGCGTAGATTGCGCCCATGCTCCATATCGATCTTCGTGGCAAGCGCGCGCTGGTCGCCGGCGTCGCCGATGACAACGGTTTCGGCTGGGCCATCGCCCGGGCACTGGCGGAGGCGGGGGCGTCGGTCTGTGTGGCCACGTGGCCACCCGCGCTCAACATCTTCCTGAATCTGCTCGAGCGAGGAAAGCTCGATGAGTCGCGACGGCTCCCCGACGGCTCGATGCTGACCTTCGAGAAGATCTACCCGCTCGATGCGATGTACGATGCGCTGACCGACGCGCCCGCCGAGGTGGCCGAGTCGAAGCGCTATGCCGGGGTCGGCGATTTCTCGATTGCCGGACTGGCGGCGCGCCTCGTGGCGGACTTCGGTGAGCGACCGCTCGACATCGTCTTCCATTCCCTGGCCAACGGCCCGGAAGTCAAGAAGCCGCTGCTCGAGGTCAGCCGCGGCGGCTATCTCACCGCCGTGAGCGCGAGCGCCTACTCGTTCGTGTCGATGGTGCAGCGATTGGGCCCCTTGCTGCGCCCCGGTGGATCGTTTGGCTCGCTCACGTACATGGCGAGCGAGCGCGCGATTCCCGGTTACGGCGGTGGCATGAGCTCCGCCAAGGCGGCGCTCGAGAGCGATACCCGCGTGCTCGCCTTCGAGGCGGGACGCGCGTGGGGCGTGCGGGTCAACACGATCTCCGCCGGGCCGTACCCGTCCCGTGCGGCCAGTGCGATCGGCATCATCGATCGGATGGTGCGGTACTGCGCGGTCAACACGCCGATTCCCGAGCCGATCACCACGGCCGATGTCGGCCACACGGCGGCGTTTCTCGCCAGCGATCTCGCTGCGGGCATCACGGGCACACTGGTCTACGTCGACAAGGGGTACCACGCGATGGGGATGGCGGTCGCGATGCCAGAGGAACCCGCGCCCGTCGCCGGCTGATGGAGGGGGGCCGCACGCCACGCGTCGCGTGGCATGAACGCTTGCGCGTGCGGTTGCTGCTGCTCGCCCTCGGGGCGACGCTGCCGTTTGTCCTGCTGGAGACCTATCACACCCGAAAGCAGCTCAGTACCGAGCGCGCCGCATCGCAGGCGCGCATGCAGGGCATCGCACGGCTTGTCGCCGGCCGTGCGGACGAACGGTTGCGCGTCACGATCGCGCTGACCGCGGGCGTTGCACTGGCGCTCCGCGATGCGGCATCACCCGTGAGCGTGCGCGAAATCCTGCGCTCCGCCTTCGCGCAGTCGTCGGTGCCGATTTCCGAACTGAGCTTTCTCGGTCCTGACGGGCGCCTCATCGCATCGGCCAACACCGAGCTGGGCACTGTTCCCGGCTCGGCGCGTGCGCGCGACTACTTCCAGCGCGCCATCGCCGAGCGACGGCCGGTGGTGAGTGTCCCCTATCGCACGGGACAACTGCTCGGCCGTGCGCGGTGGGCGGTCACCATCGCCCGCCCTGTCTTTTCCCGCGACAGCACCCTGCTCGGCGTGCTCTCGGCGCCCACCGAGCTCGCGTCGCTCGGCGACCTCACTGCTCCTCCGGCGCTGCCGCGCGACGCGATCGTCACCATCATCGACACGCTCGGTGCGGTTGTCGCGCGCAATGCCGGTGACAGCTCGTGGCTGGGGCGCGATGTGCGCGGGACCGCCGCATTCGACACGCTGCGCACGCGCGGCGCGGGCGCATTCGCCGGTACCGACGGCGATGACAACCCGCGCCTCTTCGGCTTTGCGCACGCGGCGCTGGCACCGTGGGCCGTGACGGTCTCCGTGCCGGCGGCCGCCGTGCGCGAGCTGGCCATGCGCGAACAGCGCATCGATCTGGCCACGCTTGTCGCGGCGTCGCTGCTCGCGGCGACGGTGGCGATCCTGCTCGGTGGCTTCATTTCGCGGCCGATCGATGCCCTCACGCGTGACGCGCGACGGCTGGCGCGCGGAGAGCCCCCGCGGGAAGCGCGCGCGAGCTCACCCGCCGAGATCGCGGTGCTGTCGGATGCGTTTCGCGACATGGCCACGCAGATCGCGCAACGCACGGCAGCGCTCGGCGACAGCGAAGCGCGGTATCGATTGCTCTTCGACGCGAATCCTGCGCCCATGTGGGCCTGGTCGCTGGCGACGCACCGCATTGTCGCAGCCAACGAAGCCACCGTACGGCACTACGGCTTCGCGCGCGATGTCCTCCTGGGCATGCGCGTGGAAGATCTCCTCGTGCCCTCAGAGCTGCCGCGCTTCCAGAAGCGGCGCAACGCACCGCCGATCGATGGCGCTCGACACGCCGGCACCTGGCGGCAACGTCGTGCGGACGGCCGCGAGCTGGAGACGGAGATCTACGGCACGCCCATGCGCCTGGCCGACGAAGACTGCATGCTCAACGTCGGCATCGATGTGACGGAGCAACGCGCGGCCGCGCGCGCGCTCGTCAAGTCGGAAGAGCAGCTCCGCCAGTCGCAGAAGATGGAAGCGATCGGGCAGCTCGCCGGCGGCGTCGCACACGACTTCAACAACCTGCTCACGAGCATCCTCGGCCACTGCGAGCTGGTGCTCGGTGCGTCGACGGCCGATGACGCGACGCGTGCGGAGGTGCGTGAGATCCAGGCCACAGCGCGCCGGGCCGCGGAGCTGACGCGGCAGATCCTGATCTTCAGTCGCAAGCAGGTCGTCGCACCGACCGTCGTCGACCCGGTCGATGTCGTCGGCGACCTGGAGCGGTTGTTGGTGCGCGTGCTGGGCGAGGACCTTCGTCTGGTGGTGGAGGCGGAGCCGGGCACCGGGCGCATTCGCATCGGTCGCGGGCAGCTCGAACAGGTCCTCGTCAATCTCGCCACCAACGCCCGCGACGCGATGGAGTCGGGTGGCACGCTGTCGATTCGCGTTGCGCCGAGCAACGGCGGGCCCGGCACACCGCACACCGAGATCACCGTGCGCGACACCGGCGTCGGCATGCCGCCGAGTGTCCGCGACCGCGTCTTCGAACCGTTCTTCACGACCAAGCCGCGTGGCCGCGGTACCGGCCTCGGACTGACGATGGTCTACGGCATCGTGCAGGAAGCCGGGGGCACCATCACGGTGGAGAGCGCGGAAGGGGCCGGCACCACCGTCCGACTGCGCTTTCCGGTGAGCGAAGGCACGATCAGCACCAGCGGGTCGTTCACGGCGGTCGACGGCGCGCCACGCGGCGGGGGCGAACACATTCTCCTCGCCGAAGATGACCATGCGGTCCGTCAGGTTGCGGAAGCGCTGTTGCGTCGTCATGGCTACGACGTAACGGTCGCCGAGGATGGCGAAGCTGCCCTGGCGCTCGTCGAGCAATACGGTGCCGCTGTGGATCTCGTCCTGACCGACGTCGTGATGCCGCGCATGAACGGCCGTGAGCTGGCCGAGCGGATCCGCCGACGTTTCCCTGGCGTGCGCATCCTCTTCGTGTCCGGCTACACCGACGATGACATTCTCCGCCGCGGCGTGCAGGCCAATCAGGTCGACCTGCTGGAGAAGCCATTCACGGCGGCGGAGTTGCTCACGCGCGTGCGTCGCGTCCTCGACGCCCCGCCGCGGGACTGACCGCACCATGGGCCGCCATCTGCACGTCTGGCGGCCTCAGCCGTCCGATCGATGATGGCCCGCGTGGGGCGTGTGCCGTCGCGCCGCAGCC
>JALOPS010000427.1 GCA_025453745.1 Gemmatimonadaceae bacterium | reverse complement strand
GCCGCCACATCGGTCAGGCCGGCGGGGAGCGGGATGGCGATCCAGAAGAGACCGTCGTCGAACGGGCGTCGTGCCTCCTCCGGGATGAGCCGTGCAAGGGCCGATCGCAGCAGTGCGGGAGGGGCGCTGCGCTCCTGGACGGCGCGATCGAGCAGGGCCGGCAGACGGAATGTCTGCGGGCCGTACGGACCGATCGGCAGATCCGGCAGGCTTGTCTCGGCGCTGACGGAGGCGGCGTTGGCGCGCTCGAGCAGTTCGAGCAACTGTGCGCCACCTCGGCCGACACGCGGAAGCAGGGTGCGCGCCTCTGTGGCGAGTCCGTCGCGATCGAGCAGCTGCCACGGACTCCGAGCGACCGCACTCTCGATCGCGCTGCCAAGCTTCGTGAGGTTGAAGTGCACACCCAGTCCCGAGAGGTCGCCGCCAGCGGCTTCGATGGCGAGGAAGAGAATCGGGGCGCGGCGAGGCTCGATGCGCAAGCGCGAGGATGGCACCGGCGCGCCGCTCCCTTCCATGGTCGCCCCGCGCAAGACGTCCAGGCGGTCGCCCTCGAGCACGGCGGCAAAGCGCAGCGTCGCCGGCACGAGGCGAAGGTCAGCATCCGGCAGGAACCGCAGCTCTTCGCCCGTTGGTGAGAAGCCGATCAGCGGGACATCCGTCCCGATGGCCTCGGGCACGTCAACCTCATCGAAGGCGACGACTGTCTGCGACGGCACGGCCGAAGCCGAGGGCAACCCGATCGCGTCGACGATGTCGTCGATGACGCGTTCGGGGAACACCTGCTCGGCGTCGTGATAGACACGCGCAACCTGTACAGCGAGGGCCTGAAACAGCGCCTCGAGCATCGGATCGGACTGCGGCGCGGTGCCGTAGACCTGCGCGAAGGCGGTTTCGAACTCGTGGTGCAGGTCCTTGGCGACGGCGGGGGCCTGCCGGTCACGGCCGAGTCCGACCAGTCCGGACGACGACGGAATCGGGTCAGCCATTGCGCGGCGTTGGCGGATCTTCCGTGCTGCGGTCTCGCGACGGGGTCGGGACCTCGCGTGGCGACCAGACCGAGTCTCGCGCCGGCGCTGGTGCCGGCGTAATGGGCGGGGCGGCGAATCCGGGCGGCTGAATGTGAACCATGCTCCCCACGACCGTGTTGATGGCGCCCGCGACCGTTGAGAGCGCGCCTCCCGACTTGATCGTCGTGCTGCTTCCGCCCTGCAGCCCGAGGCTGCCGCCGGAGCGCCAGGCGGTGTTGCCCTGCACATCGACGTGGGTTCCGCCGCCCACCTTCAGATACGCATCCTGCTCGGTGTCGATCACGAGTGTTCTCGATGTGAGGCGAAGCTCGTTGACTGCCTCGAGTGCGAGGTTCCCCTCGGAGTGAATCGTGATCAACGGTTCACCTCCCTGATCCGTCGCCAACTGAATCCAGCACTTTGCCCGCGGCGAGTAGATCTCGATGTGCTCCCGTCCCTCCGGTTCATCGGCGAACTCGATGGTGTTGCCCGTGCGCGTGATGATGCGCTTCATGCCTGGCGCCTGAGGCGCGAGATCCTTGCCGTTCCACAGGGCGCCGATCACGTAGGCTCGCTCGGGATCGCCTTGCTCGAAGGCGACGAGGACTTCATCACCGATCTCGGGGGTGAAGTGCACACCGCGCTCGTTGCCGGTGTAGGGCGTGGCGATGCGCAGCCATCGCGTGACCTGATCGAGCGGCATCCAACGATAGCGCACCTTGATGCGACCGAGCAGCTTCGGGTCCTCGATTTCGACGACCTCAGCCGTGACCGGCCCGGGCACCAGATGTCGCGATGGCCGCTGACGGTTGGTGAACGTCGCCCAGGTTGTGGCGACGAAGGTGTTGCTGTACGTCTGCCCGTCAAATCGGTGGACGACCTCGATGAGTCCGAGTGCGCCCACCACCGGTGGCTTGAACGTCTCGGTGGCCGTGATTTCGAGGCCGTCACCCACGCGCAGTGTGACCAGTGTGGATTCGCCATGAATCTCGACATTGGATCCCGACGCCCGGCGACTCTCGCGCGCGAGGGCCTCGCGGCGTTCACCCATGGTCTTGGTGCGCCACGCCACTTCATCCACGATCGGATCGCCACCGCCCTGGGCCCGCGACGCAAGCCCGTTCGTGGCGGCCACAACCGACGCGGCGCCGCCCGTTCGCGAAGCGTCCTCGCGAATCCCGTGAAAACGATGATCGTGCTTGTCTTCCATGCGGAAGAATGCGCCTTTGGCCCCGTGATTCGTTGGCCGCGCGCGCGCGGTGACCGCGAGCAGGGTGTCCCCCCAACTCACCGTGTGCTGCCCGCCGCCGAAACCGCTGCACAGCTCCATCTGTGGCCCGACCGTACGAACGAAGAGCCCGTTGTCATCCGCGAGACGCTTGAGGAACTCGAAGTCGGTCTCCCCGTACTGCACGAGGTCGAGCAGCGGGAGCGTACTGCCGCCGGAGAGGGAGGCGCCAAGGCGACCCGCGACATCCGCGATCGTGCTCTCGGGAAAATAGGCGGTGTTCCGGAACTCATGCCGGATCGACAGCGAGACCGCTTCGATCACGAACCGCGAGCCGTAGTGCATGTGATGCGACTGATTGCCTTCCGCAATCACGCCCTGAAAGACGATGGTCGGGTCGCCCGTGCCCTCGTCACCGGCCAACAGTGCGACCTGCGCGTTGGCCCCGAGCAGCTCTTCGAGCTGCACGTCGGTGGCTTCATCGCGCGTGAACTCCACCAGGCAGCGCGTATGCTCACCGAGCGACTGACGGACCTCGAGTCGTTCGAGGTCGCTGTTGCGAAGTCGCAAACTCCCGAGGGTGACGGTGACGATGACGCGCATGAGAAGAACGGGAAGAAGGCGAATCGGTATCGCCTGAGGCTCAGGGAGCGATCGGGGCGCCGACGCTGCTGGGCGTCGCATTCGGAAGAAGCTGACGCGACACGACGCGATCTTCGTCGAGCAGCTTCAGTTGCACGTGCAGCGGTCGTGTGCCCGCGTGATGATCGGGTGACGCCACGGTGATTCGCTCGACTCGTGCCCACTGAATGCCAAGCTCGCGCAGGGCCCCGTTGATGGCGGCGGTGAGGCGCTCCTGCTCCTCCAGCTGCCAGTTGAGGCCCGCGATCGTCTCGACGAGCCCGAACCACGTGGTGTACGCCGGCAACGCGACGCGTGTCCCTCCGGGAGGCTCGGCGCTGGTTTGCAGCATCGACGCGATCAGCGCCAGGAGCGAATCGACGCGGTCCTACCGCTCGAGCCGTCCCGTTTCGTCGATGCGCAGCGGTACGCGGAGGGCGAGCATCATGGCACAGAGGTGAACG
>JALOPS010000426.1 GCA_025453745.1 Gemmatimonadaceae bacterium | reverse complement strand
CGAGGTCGGCGGCCAACGTATCGAGTCGACGACAACGAGATGGCCGAGGGCGAGGCCGCCACCACGGCGCGTCTGCTGTCGGTCGCTGCCCACTGCGGCGACGCGTGGATCTACCGCTACGACTTCGGCGACGACTGGGTGCACGACCTCGTGATCGAGGAGATCGTCCCGTCATCAGCGCCACCCGATGCGCGATGGCCCCGCGTGCTCGATGGGGAGCGGGCCGGCCCGCCCGAGGACTGCGGCGGGCCACCCGGGCTGGCCGCGTTGCTGGAACAGCTGACGAAGCCGCGGACACGGGCCGGCCGCGAGATGCGGGCGTGGGTCGGGCCGCACTACGACCCGGCACGCTTCGACGTCTGGATCTGGACCGGGCGCTGACGTTCGCGGCGGCATACGGAGCGGTCCGAGCCGACCGAGAAGCACCCTCGTGCCTGCCATCGGCCGCCAGTGGTCGCCTCCGCGCCCCCTTCTCGCTGCCGGAGGCATGGGGGGTCGACCGGCACTACGCGGGTCAGTTCCTCGAGGTGTCTGCCGGATGTCAGCTCCGCCAGCGGGGGCCGAGCCTCGATGCGGGAAGCGCACGCAGAGCGCGCGCCGCTTGATTTGGCCGTATAACTTCTGTTATACTCACGCACAGGAAGCCTTTGCTACCCTACGAAGCGTGCTCGCTTCTCGGAGGACACGTGGTTCAGACGGTCACGCTCAAGAAGATCGGCGGGTCGATTGGGGCCATCATCCCCAAGGACATGGCGGGGCGTCAGCATTTCGCGGCGAATGACGAGATCTTCGTCGTCGAGCGGCCGGACGGCATCCTGCTCACGCGCGTCGACCCGACGATGCAGGACGCACTGAACGCGTACGCGGAGCTGGCGAAGGAGAACCAGGCGGCGATGGCCGCGTTGGCGAAGCTCTGAGCCGCGTGCCACGGTGGCTTGACCGCCGCATCCTCGACGCGATCCAGGAGGATCAGCGCCGGCAGCACGGCGGCAACACCGGCGTGTTGAGTGACACCCTGATCCGGTCGGCCCTCGCGCGCCCGCAGCACTTGCCTGCGTGTACTGGGGCCGACGCCATCAGGTGCGCGGCGTCGCTGCTCCTCGGCCTCGCGAAGAACCACGGGTACCAGGACGCCAACAAGCGCACCGCCTACATGGCCGCGCTCACGTTCCTCCGCATCAACGCCGTCTGCATTCGGGCGACGCCGCACGAGATCATCGCGCTCATGGTCGGTGTGGCGACCGACGCGCAGGATGAGCCCGCGATCGAGGCGTGGCTCCGCGCGCATCAAGTACCCTGCGCGTGACCCGCATGCTGGTTTGTCCTCGGCGCCAAGCCTTCGGTGGTATCGTTGCGCGCACGACGTCCTCGCCCGTCAGTGAGGGCAGGCCCGACCGTTGTTCGAGGGACAGCAAAGTTCCGAGCTCCGCGCAAGCGCACCGAGCAGCCGTTCAGCATTTGCCGGTCAGCGCAGGAGATGTACCGTCTCCTCGAGTCCGCGGAGCTCGGTTGCTGGCAACACTGCAAGATTGGGACGCCCGGGACACGTCAGGATCACCGGCGCCTGCGATCGTTCGATATCGTCCCACAGCGGGGCGAGCTGATGGCGCGTCGATGGGCAGGAACGCTTTCGCACGGTCGACCTCCAACATCGCGGTGATCCGATAGGTGAGCGCTGCTGCAGAAGTGCAGCGTGCGGTCGAGGCAGAGTTGGGTCGAACGCGACGTTGCCGACCTAGCCAGCCTCGATGATGTGATCCGCACGGAAGCCTGTCGCCTCCCCCAGCCGCCAGCGCGGATTGCTGACATAGCGCGTCCCCCCAACGACAATGTCCATCGCCTGATGCGTGTGCCCTAAGACCCAGAGCGCCGCACCTGACGCCGCGACCAGCGCGGTTGGGTCACTGGCATCCGCCCCGACACACGGGTCGGCCGAATGCGCCGGTGTGAGCGCGTGCGGGATCGCGGGATGGTGGGTCACCACCACCGTTGGGATCCCCGACGGCGCCGGGGTCGCCAAGGTCTCGCGCAGCCACGCAGCCGTCCGCGCATGGATCGCTGCCGTACCGGTTGGCCGGAGGCGGCGATAGCCGTCGGGTGTCCACACGCGAACCCGCGGTTGCGATCCGCGCGGGACTTCGCCGCCCACCTGAGCGTGCATTCGAGGACGCTGCAGTCACCAACGCCCCCCGCTCACGCGTCTACTCTCGCTGGCGGGCCTCGTCTGGGCCGCGATCCTGTCGCAGGATGCGAGGCTGACGCTCAGGCCGGCGGCAACGCGCCTCGACTCCTCGTCGCGCCAAGGGTTCGGGTGCTGAGTGGTCTGGACCGCCGGCCTGCACGCGGGCGCATGACCTCAAGCCTACGACGCCGACGCGATGCGCACGCTCCTCCTCGAAACGTGCATCATGGCGCACCGCGACGCGTCGCGCGACTCCCGGCTGCTCCGGTGACCGGTATCGCGCAGGCGGCCGAGGCCCCCACGACACCGCGGATTCCCGGTGCGTCATGCGGCAGACCGTACGGCGTGCGGTCGCCAGTCATCCCGCGCACCGCCCCTTGCGATCCCCGTGCTCTTTCTGAACCCTTCAGCACACCATTCTGGGGAGTGTTGTCCATGACTGGCCGGCCCAAGGTACGCCTCACTTTCGAGGTCACGCCGGAATTGAGTGCCCGACTCGACGCGCTTGCCGAGAGCACGGGGAGCACCAGGACGGACGTCTTTCGCAAGGCGATCGCTCTGTTCGACATCGCCGTCGAGGCGCGGGCGAACGACGAGCGGCTTGGCGTGTTGAGCAAGGACCGCGCGCTCAAGCGCGAGATCGTTGGTCTGTGACCGCGCCCCTGCCGCCCGGATCCTCTGAATCACCCCAGGTTTGCCGGACACGTCAGTTTTCGATGGCACTCGGTGTTCGTGCGTTCCGAACGGGAGAGACCGGCACGACCAGCGTCTGACTCAGCACGCGGTCATCAGCCCTCGTCACGAGTACGGCGCTGACACGTCGCCAAATGTGTCACCGGCAAGGCCGGCGCCGCTTGAGCTGACGACCGGTCGCGAGCGGTCGAGTCGACGTCGAGCACCCATCCCTCGCGGTACCCCGTCACCTCTCCCGGTCGCCCGTGCGGATTGCTGACGCAGCGCGTCCCCCCGACGTCGATGTCCATCGCCCAATGCGTGTGCCCTGAGACCCAAAGCGCCGCCCCCGACGCCGCCACCAGCGCCGTCAGCTCACTCGCATCCGCCCCAACGCACGGGTCAGCCGCCTGCGCCGGCGTGAGCGCGGCCGGAATCGCGGGATGGTGGGTCACCACGACCGTTGGAATCCCC
>JALOPS010000425.1 GCA_025453745.1 Gemmatimonadaceae bacterium | reverse complement strand
GCGACGCCTCGAACGCACGACTGTCGTGGCACCGACGCGCGCTGGATTACCTGCATCTGGCGCTCACGCCGTCCTCAGCACACGATTGCAGGATCCGGGCTGATACTCCGCCTTGGTGCAACGGAGTGCGGCAGCGGTGCGCTGCGCATTCGAACTATTGCATGGTCCCGGCGACGTGTGCGCCGTAGCATGCAGAATGAGCAGCTTCCAATCTGCAGAACGGGGCTGACCCGTCACACTTCGGTGTCGTGTGCGCCAGGCGGTCATCGCGCTCTTGCGCACGCGCGGCAGTGGACGGAATCGTGGCGACACGCCGCCCGATCCATGGGGCACGCGACGGATCGTCTCCCTCCCCCGCTCAGGAGCGCGCCATGACCTCCGCTCGTCGACTCCTCGCCCTTTCACTCGTTGTCGCGCTCGCATCGTGCGACGCGACACCATCGGCCCCCCCCCCCTGATGCCCGCGTGCTCGCCTCGACTGGCGACGCCGCCACGTCGAATCGCACGCCCGTCGATCGCCGCATCGATCAATCGACATCGCATGCGATCGTGACGATCGAGGAGAGCTTCAGCGAGACGCGTCACGACGCCGATGGCGAGCCGGCGCTCCAGGTCGACCTGCCCACGTCGACCACACGCGTGGAAGTGGGTTTCGATCACCATGGCAACCAGATCGTGTCGCAGTCGCCAGTCCACGATCCGGATCCGGATCTCGAGGGCGCGATCATCCAGCACGTGCGCGTCGCGGGACCGATCCGCACCGAGCTTGATGCGGCGTGGCAGTCCCTCCCGGACGATCCCACCGATCCCGAACTGACGCTTCCGCCGCCCCTCCCCAATCTGAACCAGGGACCGTCGCTCGTTCCCTACTACGAGGGACAGCCGGTGCAGACGTCGTACTTCTCGCGTGCCACGAGCGCCCTCACCCCCGCCGTGGCCGCAACAGTGATGTCGCCCGAGATGCTCCCCTTGGCGACGACGCTGCACGTGCTCGGCCCTGGGTACGTGCGTGCGACGCGCGTGCAGTCGGCCGCTGTTGGGAGCACGACGTGGCAGATCGAGGTCGACGAGGAGCGGCGCCTCGTCGGCGATGCGTGGCGACTCGACCGGCACGTCGCGCGTGTCGATCGACGGGGCCCCGAGGGACGCGCGCAGTCGACGTACACCCTCCGGTACGTGGACATCTTCGTCCGGCGCGATCCCGTTCGTGACGCCGCATGGGCGGCGACCCAACCGCAGCGCCTCGCGTACCTCGCCTCGACCTCGCAGTCGGTGCTCGACTTCTCCGTCCACGGCTGCTACGAGACGAACGCGCCGGCCTATCCGATCCCGCAGCCCCCTGTCTGTCCCCCCGACCCGATACCCACGCCACCGTACGTCCCCCCGACGCCGCCCGAGTTCGAGGATCGTCCCGCGGACGGGCTGGGCGCCAAGGGATTCAATCGCGTCGCACCGCAGAACGCGGCCGACGGTCGCCCGGGGATCCTCTTCGTGCACGGGATCAACTCGGACGCCGGCATGTGGCTGTGGGCGCAGGACTCGCTCGCCAGGACGATGGTCCTGCCGGCCATGCGCGGCGGTTCGACGAACGACAAGCAGGTCTACGACGACCAGGCGACGACGGCTGCGTCATTCGTCTCACTCTCGCCATCGAACAGCTTCGTCGCGGTCGGGCACAGCAACGGCGGCGTCGTGAGCCGCATTATGATGCAGCGTGCGACGCCTGGCCTGCGTGGCGTCGTCACGGTCAACACGCCGCATCAGGGCGCCGGTCCCGCGCTGCTCGGCCTCGAGCGGATGCTCGCCTCGCTCCCGGCGTGGCAGTTGACCACGGCCGGCGTGCTCGGCGTGCGTCCTGGCGTGCAGGTGCTGCGCAGCGTCATCCGGGGGCGATTCTCGGCGTTGCTGCCTTTCTCACGGGAGGGGCAGGTGGCCGCCGTGCTGACCGGGGCCGAGGGCATCATCGAAGCGTTCTCGAACGGCGTCGTGATGACGGACATGGCCCCGCGCAGCGCGCGACTGGCGTCGCTCAACGGCACGGCGGAGGAGTTCCCGCGCGCGGGGGTGTGGACCGTGGCGCCGGAGCGGATGCTGGCTTTCCGGCTGTGGGGCGAGGTGAACAACGACGGCGACCCATCTGGCGGCGACAAGGCGGTCGCTCGGTACGAGCGACGCAAGCGGCGTGGTCGGCGCTGGGGCTCGCTCAGCGTGGCGATTGGCGTGCTCACGGGATACCCAACGGCGATCGCCAATGGCGCGACGCTCCACACGGCGGCCGGACTCATCGGAGTGGTGAATCGCACGTGGGAGACGGTCGTGCGACTCGAGGCACCGGGCCCGGACCTGCGCTCCGATGGGGTCGTGACGGCGTCGTCGCAGCAGTATCTGGGGGCGCAGTTCAACTTCTTCGCGGATGGCCCGACGCATCAGTCGACGAAGCGAGATGGGCGGACCATGGTGGAGGTGCGGCGGGCGCTGGTGAATGTGTCGGCACTCGATTGCAAACCCACTTTCAATCGTCCAGAGTGCGTGCGGTGATGCCAGTGCCAAGCCTCCTGAGGTCGCCTGTCGCCAGAAGGTTCCTTCTTGTGAGCGTCGTGGCCTACGTCGGATGTGCGGATCGCACAGCAAGCGAGCCGCAGAACAGCGGGGGGGCACGCTTCCGGTGGCAGGTCAACGCGACGGGTAGACGTCCTGCGAGCCCTGTGCTCACCACTGATTCACTCGCATTCGTCATCACCTCGCCAGGGTCGCTCGTGGCACTGCGGCCTGCCGATGGCACGACGATCTGGGAGCGTCCCATCGCGTCACCAGATCAGCCGCAGGGCGACGAGGTGCCGGTCTGGCGCGGCACTCTGCGGGTCGTCGGCGAGCGAATCATCCAGGTGCATCCGCTGGACACATGGGCGCTCGATGCCAACACGGGCGCGCTCCTGTGGCGTACCCGCGCGCCGCGGCTCGTGGCCAGTGACGATGGTGTGGGCCGAGCAGCCATCGGTGAGCGATGGGCAGTGATCCCGCGGTCGGACGGTCGGGTGACGCGCATCGACCTGCGAGACGGCACGCGCAGCGACTATGCGCGCCGCTTTCTCCCGTTCACCGGCAACGGGCGAAGCGATGGCGTCACCGCCTCGCTCGTGTCCGGCGACACCGTCATCCTGGCAGAGGTAGCCCCTTCGCCGCGCGGGCTTCGATTCGGCACGATGACGCTCTGGCAGCTCGACGCGCGGACGGGCGACTCGCTGCTCGCGACGCGCATGCCGGACGACACGACGACGGCGAACTTCTGGTTCGCGCCCTGGCGCGATCTCGTCATCGCGCCAAGCAGC
>JALOPS010000424.1 GCA_025453745.1 Gemmatimonadaceae bacterium | reverse complement strand
CGGTGCGGCATCAGTTTTACGGTACGGGAGTCGCCCGCCACGTCGCCATGTTTTCTTTTGAGAACGTCAAGGAGCTTGTACGGGCAGCATTGGCATTCTCACTTATCTTGCCAAGCCGGGATCTTTCGCGACGCTCGGTGGCTATCCAAGAGTATGCAGCCTTTCTTACCACCGTTCTTCAGCCGCTTTACACCTCGTGGCGTTCACGCTACGGCAAGCTTCTGGACTCTGACCCCCCCGCCTAACGTCGGCGTTGCAGCCGACGGGCGACCAGGGATCTGGTCGTCGAGGCACGGCCTCCGCATGATTGAACCGCACGGATCGCGGGGGCCGCTCGGCGTCGGTGCCGGTGCCCGCGGCTGAACGCGGCGCTAGACACGAAGCCAAACTGTTCACGAGGCCGGCATTTCTGTGATTCGACATGTCTACGTGTGTGCGACGGGGCTTTGCGTTCTCACGGCGTCCTGCTTCGGTTCCCGTCGCGTTCAGGTCTGCGATCCAGCCGTCACACCATCCCGTTCCGTGATCGCCTGGGGTCCCGCAAGGGGTGCTATCACAAGTCAGCCGCTCGGCCGCGTGATAGATGTTGAAACTGGCCTGCCGGTGCGAGATGCCCTCGTCAGCGTCGATGCTGGAAGACACGGCGCATTCACCGATAGTCTTGGGCAGTTCCCAATTCCTCCCTTGAGTCAGGGCATGCACCTCGTTCGCGTGCAGAAGCCTGGTTATGCGACCGCGCGGGACTCTGTGAAGGTCGGCATGGGCGGGCTTCGGTTGTTCGCGGCGCTCGCGCCGCACCTCGGGATCGTCGACTTCGTGTGCACCAGCCCGAGCCGATCTCGGCTCGAGGGTTGAAGCCAGAGTCCTTTCCGCAGGTCCATTGCGCCGCAAGCGCGGACGATGAGAAAACTGTCCCGAGATTGCTCACGCGCACCACCAAACGAATGGAACTTCATGCGATCGCGGCGGGTCAGCAGGTGCGCACGACTCGCGCTACGCGTCGATGCTCCCGGCGCGCAAGCGATGGATCCCCGTGGTCGTGGCCGCCGAGTATGTAGCGCAGATCAACGGCGCCATCACCTGAGCGATGGAAGAGAGTGCGCGCCTGGTGATCAGCGGTTGCACGAAGCGGGCGTGACGTTGCGTTCGGCCCGCCGCAGGACGAGGCGCTCTACGCCGTGACGATCAACGCCGCTGAGCTCATGAGCATCGAGAACACGGTCGCCTCATTGGAAGACGTCACGTAGGCGACACTGCTGATCACCACTGGCACGCCTTGCTTGCCTGCTGGTCGATCAACGGGGCTGATACCGCGCATCACCAGTCTGCCACAGCAGGAACGCGAACGTCCGTGCGGCCACCGTCGGCTCGTTGTACACGAGCGGCGTGTGGCCGCCGTCCGTTCGGACCCAGAGCAACGGCCGCTGTCCGGAGTTCGCGGCGCGAAGCCGCGCGACGTACTTCGCCACCAACATCTCGTTGCCGAAGTTGTAGTCGGCACGCGCGCTTTGCACGACCACGGCAGGCAGTGCGACCTGCGCTGGCACACGATGGTACGGCGACGCGGCGAGCAGCAGGCGAATGCCCTCGGCCGATGTCACATCACCGAGCTCAATGAGATTGCGCGCTGCCGTGGGATCGAACGCGGCGCCGCGGATCTCGTCCGGTGTGCCAGCCCCGAACACAATCGCGCCGAGCAGCTCCGGTCGCTGGGCGACGACAAGCCCGGGGATGTGCGCGCCGAACGAGAACCCACTCAGCACCACGCGGCCAGGTGCAGTGTAGCGTCGCGCAATGAGTGTCTCGATCGCGGCGATCATGTCGTCGAGCGTCTTCTGCTTGCCGGCCCGCTGAGCGACCCGATGCCACGCATCACCGAGCTCCCCGCCACCGCGCACATGCGCATAGGCGTACACCCCGCCGAGCGAGAGCCACGTCTGTACGTGTGGCGCGAACTCCGGGTCGGTGCTCCTCCCGAATCCACCATACGATTCGATGAAGAGCGAGGCGGTGCCATCGAGCCGCCCGGATGCGAGTGTCGCGCGATCGTAGGTGACGGAGACCGGGATCATCGTGCCGTCAGCCGAGCGCGCTTCGATCCGCTCCGAGACGATGGTGCTGGGCATGCCGGCGCCACCGTCGTCGATGCCCATCGACGTTACCTCCGCACGTGTCGGTTCCGCGCGGAAGAACCTCGGCGTCGTCGACCACGTCGACAGGCTGAATGCGGCGCCCGCAAGCGCCGTCGGGCGACGGAGCAAGTCGAGCCCGCCGCTGAACGGAAGCGCGATCTGCTTTGGTGTGGTGTCGGTCGTGCGCAGTCGATGCAACCCCACCGCACCGCCCTCGCGCTCGGCGAAGTAGAGCGCATCTGCCTGAAGCGCGAACGCAGTGAGCACGCCGGTACGCTCGGCGAGCACTGTTTCCCAAGGCGCGTCGATGTTCGGCGCGTCACGCAGCACACGCCGCACCACGGTGCCGCGATCGGAACGGCGGGAGATCGCGTAGACGGTGTCGCCTCTGAGTTGCACGCTCGTGAGACGATCATCGACCGAGGCGATACGCTGCCATGCAGTCGTTGCGTACGCTCCACGAGCAGAGCGCGTGAGACGGGCGGCATACAGCTCTGTGCCGTTCAACCGGATCCGAGACAGCGCCCCGAGCAGCCAATCGGAGTCCTCGGCGGTGTGTACACGCGTCGGCAAGTCCTCGGGGTCCGCAGGCACATCGGGCGACACGCCGAATCCGAAGATCGGCACATCACTCGACTGCGCCGTGCCGAGTCGGTGGATGAACTGACGGCCACGCGCGAGTCGGTCCGCGGCCGGGCCCGTGGCAGCGCCGGGCCACTCACGCGGATAAATGAATCCGCTGCCATCACGCAGCCACGTCACCTCGTAGCGCGTGCCGGAGGTGGTCGAGAGCAAATCGGGAATACGGTCGGTGATCAGCCGACCAGTGCTCGCGTCGAGCACGGAGATGCCGGGCGACAAGTCGCCATCCAGCGTGGTTCCGATCGCGACGAGCTGTCCATTCCATGACGGCACGAAGGCGCGTAGTCGCGCACCGTTGCGGTCACGTGCGAGTGCGGAGTCCGTCAGCACGAGGCGCTCCGCGGACTGTGCTGTGGTGATCGTCGCGAGAGACGGCTGCGCGCCCAGCCAGCGCTCCATGAACAGGCCGCCACCACTCTCGAGCACGCGACCGAGCGTGGAGATGGTCGCGAACATGCGCTCAATACCGCGTGCGATGCTGTCGACGCCGACGGTCTGCCGCATCACCGTGTCGGTGTACGCCGACTCCGCTGCGACCCAGGCACGCACACCAGACGC
>JALOPS010000423.1 GCA_025453745.1 Gemmatimonadaceae bacterium | reverse complement strand
CGTCTAACTTAGCTCGTAGCCGATCGGGGGGAGCTTACGGACTGACCAGGATTATGGAGTCGACTGAGACCGAGCGGCTTGATCGGGCTCGGAGAGTCCGTTCTGTCGAGCCGAAGACCGAGTGCGAGGGCTGTTGCTGTTACGACGTCCTCGCATACGCTTCCTGCAGAGTCAGCCGTTCATCCGATGCCCGGACAACGCGGATTCGATCAGTGCACCGAAGGTCATCAGCGTGGACCTGAGCTGCGCCGGATACAACTCCTGCACGTCACGCGCAATCACCAGCGCAATCTCCGCCCGGCGGATCGCCTCCAGCGTCTTCCCCGTCACGGACGCGTCCATGGTCAGCAAATGCTTCGGGCGGATTCGACCTGCCTCATTCAAGACCTGCCGCCAGCGATCCTTGAGAGTGAACTTGACCGCCAGCATGTGCAGCGACTCCGACGGGAACGCCTCGTTGCGGTACGCGGCCGCGCCGGGAAACAGAAAGTCTGGCCGCTCGCCGTTCTCCGTGGTCGCCTGTGGCTCGAACACGATGCTGTGTGCGGTGAGCACGCGCGCCACATGCGCCTGCAGCGCACCACCTGCGCGCGATACACGCGACTGTCGTAACTTCATCGTGAAGTCACGGAACGCGTCGACGCTGGTCTGACCTGATGCGTCGACGAAGCCGGCTTGAATGCGCATCCGGATGCGCGCGTCCTCCCAGAGCCGGAACACTGCCGCCTCTGCTTCCACCCAGCGAACCAAGGCTCCATCCGGATCAGCCACTGGATCAACATCGCGGATGCGCTCGTGGATGAGCGCTGAAACCCGCGCTCCCGACGGAAGCGCGAGCGGGAACTCCGCCGCAAGGTCCGCAGCAATTCGCTCCACCTGCTCCGCATCGGTGCCTCCAGCGGGCGTCGACGGACCGAGCCCGAGCTCATCCAGAATTGTCGACGCGATGAATCCCAATGCGGAGCCGCTCGAGAAGGTCCGCACATTGACCGCTTGCGGGTCGCCGTCAGCGATGCCGAACAACGCGGCGATCTGGCCCTCGCGATACGAGCCCTTCGACACGAGCATCACCGCCAGCTCGTCATTCGGAAGCACCGCAATGACCATCAGGTCGCCGGGCCGCATGCGGCTCTGGATCACACCCGCCGCCTCGGGATAGTAGAGTCTCCACTCCGTCCGTCGAGGGTCCCTCTCGCGCGCATCGTACCAGCTCGCGACAGATCTGATCGTCTGACTGTCCTCCTCGTCATCGGCAAGCAGGATGTACGTCGTCGGGATGTTCTTCCGCGACTCGTCGCCGAGCAGCTCGCGCAGGCGATTGATTCCCTGAAATTCGTGGCCGTTCGAGACCTTGGAGTCGACCTCGTGCGGTGTCAGCCGCTTCCAGGCGACGCCTTTGAAATGGTCGAGCAGCGATCCCCATCTCATGGCTTGCCACCCGCCAAGAGGCGCTCAACCCCGCGATTGACGGCGGGAGAAAAAGCGGACAGATTGCCCTTCATGTCTCCCTCCGAAGAAAAGCCGATACTCGACAGCATCCGCAGCGCCCTTCGGTATTGGACGCAGGACGAACTCGCCGAGCGTGTGGGCGTCGAGACGAGGACCGTCCGACGCTGGATCGCCGGGGAGACTACTCCCCGATATGCGATCGCGCGCGTCATCCACGCCGAGCTGGCCCGCGACGAGCGACCGAGGGCGCCGCAATTCACGTTCATCGACCTCTTCGCAGGTATCGGCGGCATCCGGCGCGGTTTCGAAGCCCAGAACGGGCGCTGCGTGTTCACGTCGGAGTGGGACCCGCACGCCGCGCGCACGTACAAGGCCAACTATCCCGACGCCGACGACATCCACGGCGACATAACGAAGATCGCGCCGGCCGCGATCCCGGACCATGATGTGCTCCTTGGCGGGTTTCCCTGTCAACCGTTCAGTCTGGCCGGCGTCTCCAAGAAGAACAGCCTCGGCCGCGCGCACGGGTTCCTCGACAAGACGCAGGGCACACTGTTTTTCAACATCGTAAGCATTCTCAAGGAGAAGCAGCCTCGCGCATTTCTGCTCGAGAACGTGAAGAATCTGCGGAGCCACGATGGTGGACGCACTTACGCCGTCATCATCGGCGCGCTCCGTGAGCTGGGCTACCACGTCAGCGATCGTGTGGTGAGCGCATCGCCGTGGGTACCGCAACGACGTGACCGCGTGTACATCGTCGGCTTCAGGACGCCCGTTGAGTTTGACTTTGACAAACTTGCGCGGCCGCGCCGCGCGCCCACGCTCGGTGATGTCCTGCACGATTCCACTGAGGAGGCCGAGGAGCCATACACGATGGTTTCGCGGAAGCGAACAGTCGTGCACCCGCGGTATACGCTGAGCGATCACCTCTGGCAGTACCTGCAGAACTACGCCGCTAAGCACCGCGAGAAGGGCAATGGATTTGGGTGCTCAGTGTTCGGTGCCGATGATGTCGCCCGCACGCTATCTGCACGATACCACAAGGACGGCAGTGAGATTCTGGTCGATCAGGGTCGAAACAGGAATCCGCGACGCCTCACGCCACGGGAGTGTGCGAGGCTGATGGGATTCGACACGCGTGATGGTCAACGCATGGTGATTCCCGTATCGGACACACAGGCATATCGACAGTTCGGCAATTCGGTTGCTGTCCCTGTGGTGCACGCAATCGCAGCGATGATGGTGCCGCGTCTGCTCCGGCCGAATGACTTTCCCGCACCGGCCGTAGAAGTCCAAGCCGAATTCGCGCTCGAGGGAGCCGCTGCCTAGGCATCATGTCCCGGCGGCCCGCAGCCGGAACATGGCGGCGATTCGTGCGAGAGACACCAAGCCGGAGATGGTCGTACGCAGCGCGCTGCATCAAGCAGGGCTGCGTTTCCGGTTGCACCGCCGGGATCTGCCGGGCACACCGGACATGGTGCTGCCCAGGTACGGTGTGGTGGTGATGGTGCACGGGTGCTTCTGGCATCACCATGGGTGCGCGAATTCACAATGGCCGAGAACCCGGGCGGAGTTCTGGAGGAAGAAGATCCTCGCGAACGTGGCGCGCGACCGACGAGTGAGCGAGGCTCTTCGCACTGCCGGATGGAGAGAGATCGTCGTGTGGGAGTGTCAGGTCACTCCAGCCAGACTCACTCGTCTGGTCCGACAGATTGTGAGAGGCAATCAGGCGAGTCGGCTCAGCGTTCGATGATGTCATCGGTCTCTCACGAGCCGATGTACCACGAAAGACAGAGACGATAACCAGGGACAAGGCCGTCACGGCCGTCCGCGTTCTACCCGCGCGCGTGAACTCCTTAGTGCCAGGGTCGATTGGCGCGTCGGACGCGTAGACGTTACCGACA
>JALOPS010000107.1 GCA_025453745.1 Gemmatimonadaceae bacterium | reverse complement strand
GGCCTGCCCGCGCGACGATCACAGCGTGTGCTGCTACTGGAAGACGGCATGCCGATCCACCTCGGTCCATACTCTGATCCCAGTGCGCACTACCATCCGCCGGTCGATGCGCTCGAACGCATCGACGTGGTGACCGGCGCCTCGCAGATCGCCTTCGGTCCGCAAACCGTCGGCGGCGTGATCAACTTCGTGCGGCGTGCGCCGCCGCGCGTGCCCACCGCGCGCGTGACGATGGCGGGCGGCGCACGCGACATGCGCATCGGGCGCCTCGCCCTCGGGGGGACATGGCGCGAGCGCGGCGTGCTGCTGGAGGCGGGGCATCGTGCGGGTCAGGGGACGCGTGACGGCCACGCGCATCGCGTCGATGATGTCACCGTACGCACCACGCTGCCGGTCGGACCGCGTCAGCACCTCGCCGTGGCACTCGGCCACTATCGGGAAGCCTCGCGCTACGGCGAGGCGGGGCTCTCGCAGGAGGAGTTCGATCGTGACCCGTTCGCCAATCCGCTCCCCAACGATGTGTTCGATCTCTCGCGGCAGAGCGCGCAGGTCGTGCATGAGGCATCGCTCGCGCGATGGGGGACGCTCCGCACGCAGCTCTATGGCCAGCAGGTCGAACGCACCGCATGGCGACAGGCCAGCACGTCAGCCGATCGGCTCGCCGCTCCCGCGTATCGCACGGCATTTCGTTGTGCCGTCGACGCGACGTCGGTCGATCAGTGCGGCAATACCGGGCGGCCGCGTCGCTACCGCTTTGCCGGCATCGAGCCTCGGCTGACCGCGGTCCATGGCGTGTGGGGCGCCACCGCCCAGTTCGAGGCCGGCGTGCGCGTACACGAGGAGGAGATGCGCCGCCAGGAGCGCGACGGCGCGACGGCGACGGCGCGCACCGGCCCCTTGAGCAGAGACAACGAGATCCTCACGCATGCGCGCTCGGTGTTCGTGCGGGAACAGCTCGCGTGGGGCGCAGTGACGCTGACTCCGGGACTCCGGATGGAACAGGTGCGCTCCCGTAATCGCAATCGACTGGCCGGCACCACGGCGACAGGGACGTACACCGAATGGCTGCCCGGGCTCGGCGCGACGTGGACGGTGCGGGATACGGGAGCGCTCCGCGTGTCGCTGCTCGCTGGTGTACACCGCGGCTTCGCCCCGCCGCGCCCGGCCGATGTGCTCAACCCGGTGCCGGGCGAGGGCATCGTGCAGGTCGACGCGGAGACCAGCACCACCGCCGAGGTGGGCGCGCACGTATCACTCGGCACGCTGGCCACGATCAATCTGACGGCATTCGACCTCGCGTTCGACAATCAGGTCGTGCGCGGGTCGCTGGTCAATCTCGGGCAGCGGTACGTGAATGCCGGGCGCACGCGACACCGCGGCGTGGAAGCGGGCAGCACGATCGGTGTGGGAGACGCGCTGCATGCGATGGGTGCGGGCGCGTGGAGTCGCGGCCTGGTGTTCGACGCCGCCATCACCTGGCTGCCGATTGCCCGCTTTGCCGATGCGCGCGCCAGTACGGTCGACGCGCGCGCCTCGGTGCTTGGCCGACGGTTGCCCTTTGCACCGCGCTACCTGCTGCGCACGGGTCTTCGCTGGAGCGATCGCACCGCACGGGCACAGCTCCGCGTGGAGGTCGATGCGGTCGCGGCACAGTTCTCCGATGACCTCAACAGCGTGCCGCCATCGGCCAGCGGGCGGCGCGGCGTGATCCCTGCCTATTCGGTGATCAACGCCAGCGCGCGCGTACCGCTCGGCAACGCGCCGGGCGCGAGTGCGCTGACGTTGACGGTTCGCAACCTGACCAATCGCGTGTACATCACCGATCGCTCAGAAGGGATCATGACCGGCATGCCGCGGGTCGTGATGCTTGGTACCGATCTCGCCCTGCGTGCACGACGCCCGTAAGGCGGGCAATCGCGTCACGTCGGTCGCTCGGAGGGCCCCGGCCACTCCACCTGACGGGAGTCGCGGCCGGGGCCCTCCGAGCTCCAGGCGACCATGCGCTGCGTCCGCAGTGCTGTTGGTGCAGCGGGTGCGACGCGGCGTTCAGACGGGATGTCTCGTCTGAACCGCGCATCGTTCGATGCGCTCGATCGCCGCTGGTGAGGTAACGACGCTCTCTTGCGACAATGGAGCTCGTGGATCGCGGGTGGGCCTCGGGCGGCGCGGTGATTCACGCCGCGGGAGCTCGGACGGCCCCGGCTGCGACTCCCGCAGGTGGAGCAGCCGGGGCCGTCCGAGCGACCCACGCACCATCAGGCCACGCGCGTGTCGACTACCTCGGCCACACGTTGTCTTTCGCGTCCCGATCGGGAAATCGACCGCGCGGATCGAACTGCACCTTCGTAATCGCGCGCCCACCGGCAGACACGTTCGCAACAAACGTGCGGCTGCCGCCGAACCACACATCCACCGGCCAGGTGAAGTCCGCCGACACACTGTCGACCACCGCCGCGTTCGCGGGGAGCCGCAACGGGCGACCCGTCGGCGCGTACGTCACGCGCAGCACCACAGGGCTCGGCATTTCGCCATCCTGACGCACCGTCACGCGCTGCCGTGGCCCCGTGAGCGACGCGGCGACGATCGACCCATCCACGCGCTCGGTCGTGAACAGCCATGCATACCAAAACCAGTCGAGATTGCGGCCCAGCGCGCGGTTCATGAAGAACGTCCAGTCCCACGGGCTCGGGTGCTTCCACGACCACGCCTGCCCCCACTCGCGGTGCGCGCGCTGCACGGCGGAGTCACCCACGATTGCGCCGAGCATGGAGAGCATGAGCGGCGTTTTCGCGTAGGTCGTGAAGCCGTACGACGCCGGTCCGGCGTAGTTGGCATTCCACATCATCGGCGGCTCCGACTCCGCGCCGCTCGTCCCCCCGTACGACGCGCCGAGTCCATCGAGCACGGGCGGCTGCTGCGCTGCGTCGGCATCGGAGAGGATGTTCATGTACTGATTGAAGCCCTCGTCCATCCAGCCGTACCACGTCTCGTTGTTGGCGACCACCATCGGCCACCACTGGTGCCCCGCTTCGTGATCGGCGGCGCCCACGTTGGAGTTGATCACCATCGGGTACTCCATTCCCGCGCTCGGCCCGTCCTGCAGCGCGAGCTGCGCAAAGGGATACGGGAACCAGAGCGCCGAGTAGTACTCGAGCGCATGACGTGTCACCGGGCCGGCCTTGTCGTACATCATGCCACGCCCCGGGAGATGCAGCATGTGCACCGGCACCGCGCCGCGCCCCGGAATCGTCGCGCGCGTGGCGCGCCAAACGTACGCACGCGAGGTGGCCCAGGCGAAGTCGTTCACGCTGTCGGCGACGAAGCGCCACGCCAGGCGACCGTCCGCCGTGCCACTCGTGGTGGCCTTCCCCGCGCCACGTTCATCGGCCGTGACGATCCACTGCACCGAGTCGCTCTGCGTCACACGCGCAAGCCGCTCGCGCACCATGGGGGTGAGCACGTCGGCAGCGTTCTGCAGCGTGCCCGTACCGCTGACGAGCCACCCGGCGGGCACGTCGATGGTCACGTCGTATCGACCGAACTCGTTGTAGAACTCCGACGGGCCGAGATAGAGCTCGGTGTCCCAGCCCCGCAGGTCGTCGTACATCGCCAGTCGCGGAAACCACTGCGTGGGCTGAAAGAGCGAATCGGCCCAGCGCTGTGTCATGCGGTGTCCCAGGCCCGGGCCGCCCGGGAGCTTGTGATGCCACTCGATGTCGAGCGTCGCGCGCGCACCCGGCGCGACCGGCGCGGCGAGCAGGAGTGACGCGACGGTGAGCTGCGTGCCGGTGAGTCGCGGTTCGGACGGCGGGGCCGTTGCACCACGCGGCATGCCTTGCATCATGCGTGCGGCGGTCGTGCCGGTGTCGGGAATGACGACGGCACGCCCATCGATCGCCACGCGCGTCAGTCGCATGCCGTCCGTTGCCTCGGCGATCATCCACGACGCGCTCTTGGGCGTGTGGGGGAGAAAGATGTTGGCGGGCAAGCGCAGCACGAGTTGACGCAGCGTGTCGGCGCTCGTGTTGTGCAGCACGATCGTCTCACGACCCGTCAGGCGTTGCGTCGCGGGGTCGAGCCGAACGGCGATCGTGTAGTCGGTACGCAGTTGCCAATAGTTGCGACCGGGGCGCCCGGTGGAGTCGCGCGTGCCGGCCGCGTGCGCGCGGCGAATGGCATTGGTCATCGGGACCGTGCGACGGATTGCGCGCTCTGGGGTGGCGGGGCGAGGAGGCTGCGCGTGAAGTGCGGCGGCGGCCGCCGAGGCCATCGCCAGGAGACGGAAGAGTCGAAGGGGCATGCGAAGTGGTACGAAGGCCCGTGCGAAGAGTGGCACCCGCGTGATCGCGGACGTCGCGGGTGTGCGCAATCAGATGAAGGGACAGGGTCCGCGCTATCTGCCGCTTAATATGGGCGATATGACCGTTTTGCTTCACACGGCGCGGCAGTAGATGACCTGAGCCCCAGCGGAGCCAGCGGAAGAAGCGGCCATCACCCGACCGGCAAGGGTTGCCCGCCGCGTAAAATCCGCATCCGGGTGTATCGCATCAAGTCGTTTTAGCACAACTGCTTACGACTTCCAGTCGGCCGCCGCCCGGCTGGTACGCGCCCTGCCTTTCCCTACCGGTGTGATTCGGGTCCGGCGTGCAGCTCCGCGCGCCTGATACAGCCGAATCGGTCACTCAGACCGATCTACCGGTGTCCCACCAGCTCGTCGTCGATCTCTGCCGAGAGGCGATCACCATGGCCCTGCTCCTCGCAGGGCCCATGCTGATCATCGCCATGGGGGTGGGGCTCCTCATCTCCGTGATCCAGGCGGTCACGCAGATCCAGGAGCAGACGCTCGTCTTCGTCCCCAAGCTGCTGCTCGTCGCCGGCTGCTTTGTCGTCGCACTGCCCTGGCTCCTCCAGCAGCTCGTCCGCTACACGACGACGCTGTTCCGCTCGATCCCCACCATCGCCGGGTGATCGACCGCCTCATGCCCGCGCCCGCATCGCTGCTCGGTGGCTCGCTCCCCGACCTGTTCGCACCGCGAACGGTCGAGGTGCTCGCGCTTACCGTGCTGCGACTTGGTGGGCTCGTGCTGATCGCACCGGTCTGGTCGGCGCGCACCATGCCGATGCGCGTGCGCACCGCGGCGCTGCTCACCTTCTCGATCTGCCTGCTCCCCACCGCGCTCGCCGATGCGCCGCCGACCGTCGGCATCACCCCGGCGACGTTCGTGAGCGAGACGGTGATCGGCTTGGCCATCGGGCTTGCCGCCGCATGCACCGTGGCCGCGGCCGAACTCGCCGGCGAACTGCTCGCGATCGAGATCGGTCTCTCCGGCGCGGCACTGTTCGATCCACTGTCGCAACAGCCCACACAACCGCTCGGCCAGTTCCTGCAACTGGCAGCGATCACGATCCTGCTCGTCGGCAACGGCCACGTCGTGATGCTCGAAGCGCTCGCGGCGAGCATGCACGCCATTCCGGTGGGCGTCGTCCCCGATCTTGCGGCTGGACTCAAGCAGATCGCGCTCCTCGGCGGCTCGGTGTTCGACGTCGGCCTGCGCGTTGCCGCTCCGGTGCTCGCCGCAGTCATGGTCGCCAACATCGCGCTCGGCATGCTGAGTCGTGCGGCGCCATCGCTCAACGTGATGGCCGTCGCGTTTCCGTTGCAGATCGGCGTGGGGCTGCTCTCGCTCTCGCTCGCCTTTGGAGCGATCGCGCTCGTCTTCACCGGGTGGGATGCCTCGCTCGCGCGCGTCCTCGACGCGGTCTTCCGCCCGATGCTGGTGGGCGCGACCGGAGGCGTGCGCTGACGATGTCGGAAGACGCCGAGAAGACAGAAGAAGCGACACCCAAGAAGCGCGAGGACGCCCGGGCGAAGGGGCAGTTTCCGCGGACCGTCGAGGCCAATACCGCCATCGCGCTGCTCGGCGGCTCGTTGGCGCTCGCGATGAACGCGCCCGCGATCGGTCGCTATCTCGCCGACACGATGGGCCGCGGCATGTCGTTCTACGGCGTGACGGCGGTGCCGCTCACCGAGCCGACGGCCGTGGTGCTGCTGCAGGATGTCGTCTCGCGCACCATGCTCGCGCTCGTCGGCTTCCTGGGCACGATGTTCGCGCTTTCGCTCGGCATCGGCGGACTGCAGGCTGGTGGGCTGCTCACCACCAAGCCGCTCGCGCCGGACTTCTCGCGCATCAACCCGCTCGCTGGCGCAAAGAAGTACGTCTCCGCGCAGCCGTGGCTCGAGCTCGGCAAGTCGCTCGCCAAGCTGGGCCTCGTCGCGTGGGCCTGCTACGCCGCACTCAACGATGCGTGGCCGCACCTTGAAGGGCTCGCGCTCGAGAGCCCCGTCGCGCTGCTCGAGGTCATCAAGACGTATGCGACCAAGCTGCTGCGCAACGCGGGGCTGCTCTTTCTCGTGCTCGCCGCCGTTGACTACTTCGTGCAGCGTGTCCGCTTGGCGAAACAGCTGCGGATGACCAAGCAGGAGATCAAGGAAGAAGTGAAGTCGAGCGAAGGCGACGCCGCCACCAAGGCGCGCATGCGCTCGATGGGGCGCGAGCGGATTCGCAAGGCGATGTTCCGCGCTGTCCCCACCGCCGATGTGGTGATCGTCAATCCCACGCACATCGCCATCGCGATCAAGTACGACGTGACGGTGGCACCCGCGCCCTACGTGGTGGCCATGGGACAGCGCAAGGTCGCCGAGAAGATCAAGGCGCTCGCGTTCGAGTCAGGCGTGCCCGTGCTCGAGAACAAGCCGCTCGCCCGTGCACTCATCAAGACGGCCAAGGTCGGGTCGATGATCCCGTTTGAACTCTACGTCGCGGTCGCCGAAGTGCTGGCCTACGTGATGAAGCAGCGTGAGCGCCGCGGCTCCGGCCGGTGGCAGGAGGCGATGGTCGCATGAGCACCGCCGTCCAGCCGATCGCCATCGCCGGCGAGCCGACGCCGCTCGGGGCGAAGCGTGCAGAAATCGCCGTCGCCGTGGCCGTGATCTCGGTGCTCGCGCTCATCGTGGTGCCGCTCCCGTCGGTGCTGCTCGATCTCGCGCTCGCGCTCTCGATCGGCGTGTCGCTCGTGGTGCTGCTCGTCGCACTCAACACCAATGAGCCGCTCCAGTTCTCGGGCTTCCCGGCGCTGCTCCTGCTGCTGACGATCTTCCGCATCGGCCTGAACGTCTCGAGCACGCGACTCATCCTCACGAAGGGCGAGGCCGGCAAGGTCATCGAGGCCTTTGGCCAGTTCGTCGTCGGCGGCAACTATGCCGTCGGCATCGTGCTCTTCCTCATCCTGATCGCCATCAACTTCATGGTGATCACCAAGGGTGCCGGTCGCATCGCGGAAGTCGCGGCGCGCTTCACCCTCGATGCAATGCCCGGCAAGCAGATGGCGATCGACGCCGATCTCTCGGCCGGCCTGATCGACGAGAAGGAAGCGCGCACGCGCCGCGACGAGATCGCACGCACGGCCGACTTCTACGGCGCGATGGACGGTGCGTCGAAGTACGTGAAGGGCGACGCGATGTTCGGCCTCGTCGTCGTGGTGATCAACATCCTCGGTGGCATCTTCATCGCCGTCGTGCAGCGCGGCATGCCGATCGAGAAGGCCGCGGCGACGTACACGCTGCTCACCGTCGGCGACGGCCTCGTCTCGCAGATCCCCGCGCTGATCATCTCGACCGCCGCGGGCTTCATGGTCACCAACGCGGCCGGCGCCGATCGCATGGGCAGCGTGCTGGCCAACCAGCTCGGCAAGCACCCGAAGGCGCTCTGGATGACGAGCGCCGTGCTCGGGTCGTTCGCGCTCGTGCCCGGACTGCCGATGCTGCCGTTCCTCTCGCTCGCCATTGGCGCGGCGGCGCTCGCGCGCATCACGGAGAAGGCGGAGAACGCGCGCATGGAGCTCGCGGAGATCGCGCAGCGTCCCGCGCCACTGCCGCCGGCCGCGCCCGATCCGATGCAGGACCTGCTGCAGATCGACCCGATCGAGCTCGAAGTGGGCTACGCGCTCATCCCGATCATCGACGAAGGACAAGGCGGCGATCTCCTCGAGCGCATCGGCCTGCTGCGCAAGCAGGCGGCGCAGGAGATGGGCATTCTCGTGCCACCGATCCGCATTCGTGACGACATCCGTCTGCCGAGCAACGAGTACGTCATCAAGCTGCGCGGCAGCGAAGTCGCGCGCGCGGAAGTGATGCCGCGCTTCCTGCTCGCGCTCGACACGGGCGGCGTGATTGGCGCCATCGACGGCGTCGAGACGGTCGATCCGTCGTTCGGCATGCCGGCACGCTGGATCGCGCCAGGGCGCCGCGCGGACGCCGAAGCACTCGGCTACGTCGCGGTGGAGCCCACCACGGTGGTGGCGACGCACCTGCTGGAGACGCTCAAGGCCAACGCCGCCGATCTCCTGGGCCGCCAGGAGGTGCAGGAGATGATCGAGGCGCTCAAGAAGTCGCACCCGGCACTCGTCGACGACGTGATCCCCAACAAGGCGTCGCTCTCGCTGGTCCATCGCGTGCTGCAGCGGCTCCTGCGCGAGCGCGTGCCGATCCGCGATCTCGTCTCGATCCTCGAAGCGGTGGGCGATGGCGCCGAGCACACGAAGGATCCGGAAGCGCTCACCGAGGCGGTGCGCCGCTCGCTCACCAACGTCATCGCACGCTTGCACAGCGATGCGACCGGCACCGTGCGCGGCATCACGCTCGGGCCACGCCTCGAGAGCGCGCTCATGGCCTTGTTCAATCCGCGACAGGCGATCGGCAACGTGCCACTGCTCACTCCCGACTCGCTCGCGCAGCTCCTGCGCGAGCTGGGCGCCCTCACGCTGCAGCACGCCATCGACGGGCGTCCGATCCCGCTCATCACGCCGCCATCACTCCGTGTGGGCGTGCGGCGCCTGCTCGAACCAGTCCTTCCCGCGCTTCCCGTTGTGTCTCTCGCCGAACTCCCCCCCGCCGTGAACCTGAGCAGCGTCGCCACCTGGGAGATGTCTCATGCTGGGTAACTCCGTCGCATCACCCCACACGACCGTGTCGCCGACGCCGTCGCGCGGCGTCTTCATCGAGCGTTTCCGCGGCGCCGACCTCGCCATGGTCTACGAGCGCGCCAAGCGCGCGCTCGGCGACGACGTGATGCTGCTCCACACGCGTCGCGTGCGCGATGGCGGCGTCGCACTGGTCGAGGTGATCGCCGCACGCACGCAGGAAGTCGATCGCATCCGGCGCCGGCTCGAACCGGGCAAGATGGTGCTCCCCGCAAAGACGCCCGCCGCGACGCGCGCGGCGCCGCGCCTCTCGCCGTACGTGGTCGCGCTGGTGGGACCCACGGGGTCGGGGAAGACGACAACGGCCGCCAAGCTCGCGACGCGCCCGGGCACCTTCGGCGCGGCCAAGCCCGGGCTCATCACGCTCGACACGTTTCGCACCGCCGGCGTCGAACAGCTCGCGCTGTACGCGGAGCTGGCGGGCGTGCCACTCGAGGTGTGTTACGACATCGGCGATGTGCGCGGCGCGATGCAGCGGCTGTCGTCGTGCGACGTAATCATCATCGATACCCCGGGGCGCTCGCCGGCAGCGGGCGAACTCGACGCGTCGTGGCGGGCGATGCTCGCCGCGCTGCGCCCCGACGAAGTGCACCTCGTGCTACCGGCGACGATGCGGTCGGATCTCGCGATCTTCGCCGCCGAACGCTTTCGCATCTCGGGCATGGGCATCGCGCTCGGCTCGCCCGAGTTGGCGACGACGGCGACACACCTCGTGCTCTCGAAGCTCGACGAGGTTCCCGGCGAGCACGGCGTGGCCGATCTCGCGCTCACGCTCGACTTCCCCGTGCGCTGGGTGACCGACGGGCAGCTCGTGCCCGATGACCTGCGCATCGGCGTGCCGCGCATCATGCGCTCGCTCGGGTTGCCCCCGCGCGACGAGCGCGGCTGGAGCCCCGCGTGAGTACGCTGCTCGCCATGCCTTCGCGCATGCCCTCGCAGCTCGATGGCTTGCGTCGCCGCGCGGAGCGCAGCGTTGCGCCGTCGCGTCCGACGGACGCGGCCGCGTTGCGCACGATCGTAGTGGCCAGCGGCAAGGGCGGAGTGGGGACGTCGGTCGTCGCCGCCCTCGTTGCCCTCGCGGCATTCGATCGTGGCGAGCGTGTGCTGCTCATCGATGCCGACGAGCAGGTCGGTCCGCTCGCGCTGCTGCTCGGCTGCATCGCACCGGATGCGCGCCTCGACGATCTGCTGCGCGGGCTCACGAGCGCGCCAGACGTGCTCGCCTGGCTCGATCCACGTTTTGCGCTCTTGCCGGGCGGCGTCCCGTCCGATCGACTCGTGCCTGCACTCGCTGGCGCCGAGCGGCGCGCGGCGTTCCGCCGTGTCACGACACTCGCGCAGTCGTTCGACCGTGTCATCATCGACGCGGGCGCGCGGCTGGACGGTGTGCTCGCGGCGTGCGCCGCCGACGTGTCGGCACTGCTGCTGGTGACCGCGCCGGACGCGGTGGCCAATGCAGCGGCGTTCGCGACCGCCAAGGCGATCTCGCGATCGCACGGCGATCTGGCGCTCGCCGCGTTGGCGAATCGCGCCGACGACACCGAAGGCCCCGCACTGCTGTCGCAACTCGCCGACGGCGTGCACCGCTTCCTCGATCGCGAGCTCGCGCTGCTTGGCACCGTACCGAGCGACGAGGGACTCGATCGGGCGCTGCGGGCCGGCATGCCGCTGGTCGATGCGGCGCGCGGATCACCGGCTTCACGCGCCGTGTCGGCGATGATCGCCACCTGGTTCTCCGACGTCGAGGCGACGGCACCTCGCATGGATCGGAGGGCGTCCTGATGCCTCGCCTCTCGCAGTCTCCCCGCCCCACTTCTCCCGCAGTCCCGCACCCGACGGACCGTCATATGGACATGACCCTCTGGCAGGCGTATCGCAGCGGCAACGACATCGCCCGCGAACGACTTCTCACCGACCATCTCGGCCTGGTGCATCACGTGGCGCGTCAGATGTCCAAGACGCTCGCGGTGCGCGCGGACTTCGATGAACTCATCAGCGCCGGCACGATGGGGCTGATGTCGGCGCTCGACGGCTTCGATCCGACCCGTGGGCTCGCCTTTTCGACCTTTGCGGCGCCGCGTATTCGCGGGGCGATTCTCGACGAGCTGCGCAAGCAGGATCACGTGCCGCGCTCGGTGCGCCGCAAGACACGAGAGATCGCAATGTCACGCGAGACGCTCGGGCGCATCATGGGGCGCGCACCGACGGACGACGAACTCGCCGAGCATCTCGGCGTCGACCGCGCGACGTTGTGGCGTTGGCAGGCCGACGTGGAAGGCGCGCACCAGATCCCGCTCGAGCGCGGCCCGAGCGAACGGGAGTCGCACGCTCCGTCGCCGGTCGACATCCTCAGCGACGAGGAGGAAGGCACCGGGATCGAGGATCGCATCACCCACGAGCAGGAAGTCGCGCTGCTGCGCGACGCGATCATGGGGCTCAAGGAGCAGGAGCGCGTCGTGCTGTCGCTCTACTACTTCGAGGAGCTCAAGCTGCACGAGATCGCGGACATCCTGAAGTTGACGGAGTCGCGCGTCTCGCAGATCCGGTCGAAGGCCTTGAGCCGGCTGCGGGTGCAGATGGCGCCCCTGCGCGATCAGGTGGCGTGATGGCAGCGGCGACGTTGGGCGGGCGCGTGTCACGCGTGGCGCTGGCCGGGTTGCTCGTCGGCGGTGTGGTGGCGGTGCCGACGGTGTTCGTGCTGGAAAAGCGCTACATCGAGGCGGCGATGATGGTCACGGCGCTCGGAGGCACGGCGCTCGTGTGGCTCGATGTGCCGACGCGCGTGCGCGCGGTGTTGCGGCGACGGCGGCCGGCGCGGGATCGGGTGGCGGCGGCGGCTCCCGCACCGGCGGCAGCGCCTGCGCCGCGCGTGCGGCGGTACAAGCCGGCGTCGCGTGGGAAGCAGGTGACGGCGATCGCGTCGTTGGCGGCGCGTGGGCGGGATCCGCACAGCATCGCGCGTGAGTTGCGGGTGCCGTACGACGTGGTGCAATTCGCCTTGGCGCGGCGCGCGGCCTAGCCGTTCCCTGATCGCGCCGTCGCGCAGCGACGGCGCGTCGAAGGGCCGCCCGACGGCGGCGGAGCCGCCGTTCGGGGCTGCCGATCGATTGGTATGCAACAACAGCGGCAAGCGGCAAGCGGCAAGCGGCAAGCGGCAAGCGGCAAGCGGCAAGCGGCACAAACGGACGGCGGTGCACTTGCCGTTCCCTGAGCGAGCCGTCGCGCAGCGACGGCGAGTCGAAGGG
>JALOPS010000422.1 GCA_025453745.1 Gemmatimonadaceae bacterium | reverse complement strand
GTGACCGTGGACACGATGTCGTCGGTGGCGATGGCGATGTGTTGCACGCCGGCGCCGCGATAGAACTCGAGATACTCCTCGATCTGCGACTTCTTGCGCCCCTGCGCGGGTTCGTTGAGCGGGAACTTGATCCGCCCGTTGCCGTTGGAGACGACCTTCGACATGAGCGCCGAGTACTCGGTGGAGATAGTCTTGTCGTCGAAGGAGATGAGGTTGTAGAAGCCCATCACGCGCTCGTAGAACTCGACCCAGCGATTCATGTGGCCGAGCTCCACGTTGCCGACGCAGTGGTCGACGTACTGGAGGCCCACCGGCGCGGGGGTGAAGCGCGAGCTGCGCGGCTCGAAGCCGGGCATGAACGCGCCCGTGTAGTTCGTGCGTTCGACGAGCGAGTGGATCGTCTGCCCGTAGGTCTGGATCGCGGCGATGATCACTTCGCCGTGTTCGTCGCGGAGGACCGTGGGCTCGAGCACGCTCGTCGCACCGCGTTCGACGGCGCGCGTCCATGCCTCGCGCGCATCGTCGACCCAGAGCGCGAGGTCGCGCACGCCGTCGCCGTGCAGCAGCACATGCTGCGACACGTCGTGATCGGGCGAGAGCGCGGTGGTGAGCACGAGGCGCACCTTCCCCTGCTCGAGCACGTAGCTCGTGCGGTCGCGCGTGCCGGTTTCCGGGCCGCGATACGCCACCAGCCGGTAGCCGAACGCGGCCATATAGTAGTGCGCCGATTGCTTGGCGTTGCCGACGTAGAACTCGATGTAGTCGGTGCCGTTGATGGGAAAGGTGTCCTGCTGCGAGGCAGGAAGCGGAGCGAGGGCGGTAGCCATGTCGGGAGTGGTTGGAGTGGGCAACACGGTCGGTGAGCGAACGCGGAGGCGTGCGCTCACCCGATGTGCGCGCGCGGCAGCGCCGCGATCCACGCGCGCGCTGCCGTCACGCCGGCCCTCCGAATGGCTCCGCCACGCGGGCTCACGCTGGCGCGTGCTCCAGGAAGCTCTTGAGATCCGCCTCGCTCATCTCCGGTTCCCCCGGCGAGACGTTGTCGAGCCGACCGTCCTTCATCCACTGCTCGAGTCGCCCGACCTCCTCGAAGAGATGGTCGAACGACTCCACGACGAAGAGGAGCGGCTGGTAGTGATCGATCTCGAAGTACTGGTTGATCACCCACTCGAGCTGGAACGGAAAGCGCTGCACCGCGGGCGACTCGATGCAATGCGCGAGCTCACCGTACGAACTGAGCAGGCCGCTGCCGTAGGCGGTGAGCTTGCCCCCCGGCTGCTGCATGAGGCCAAACTCGATGGTGAACCAGAAGAAGCGCGCCATCGCCTTCTGGATGCTCGTCAGCGTCGTGAGGCGCTCGTGCTCGTCGGCAATGCTCTGCACCCGGTCGGCCGCCACGTGGGCACAATCGCCAAAGCGTACGAGCGTGTCGGCAAACGCCCGGTCGGTGTGCATGGGCACATGACCGGCGATGTCGTGGAAGATGTCCGGCTCGGGGAGATAGTCGATCGTCTGCCCGTCGCGGATGGTGATCGTCGTGGGGAACTCGCGATTGCGCAGACAGTCGAAGAAACGGAACGCGGGGACGTACCCGCTGACCGGCTTCGCGCGGAAGCCCGTCAGCGGGCTCATGAACTTGTTGACGTCTTCGAGGCGCGGCACGCGTGTGGGGTCGAGCTGCAGCGTCTGCAACACTTCGAGATAGTGGCGATTGGCGTAGCGCTCCCACCGCTCGAGCATCCGCCCGTAGAGCCGCGCCCAGGTGTCGTGGTTCTCCTGCGAGTAGAGCTCGTAGGGCTGGGTGATGTAGAGCTCGCCGCGATGCTGCGCCGCTTCGATGAAGGGCGCCTTGGTCGTCGTCAGGCCCACCGGTTCGACTGCCGTTGCCATGCCGTGCCTCGTCGGGACGTCGGGGGAATGCCGGAAGATAGCGGCGGGGCCGCGGAGAACGTCGGCGCCCCCCTGACCCGCAGGTCGGGCGCTGACGTATGCTACCCCCGTGCCCCGTTCCGATCCTGCCATCGAGCTGGTACGGCGCGCCTTTGTGGACCGGTTCGAGATCCGGGCACTCCAGGGGCGCGGCGGGATGGGGCTCGTCTATCGTGCGCACGATCTGCTCCTGCCGCGTGACGTCGCGCTCAAGGTGCTGCGCCCGGAGCTCACCAAGACCCTCGCCGCCAAGCGCTTCACGCGCGAGATCGAGCTGGCGGCCAAGCTCGCGCATCCGCACATCGTGCCGGTCTTCGAGGCCGGCGAGCGCGACGGGCTCCTGTACTTCACGATGCCCTTTCTCGAGGGCCCCACGCTGCGCGCACGACTGCAGCAGGAGGGGCGCTTGCCGGTGGAGGAGGCCTGCCACATCGCCGAGGCGGTAGCGAGCGCCCTGGGCGCCGCGCACCAGGCGGGGATCATCCATCGGGATGTGAAGCCGGAGAACGTCATTCTCGTCGACGGAGAGGCGCTGGTCGCCGACTTCGGCGTCGCACGCGCGGTCTCGGTGGCCGGCGGCGACCGGCTGACCACGACGGGCTTCGTAGTGGGCACGACCGAGTACATGGCGCCCGAACAGGCGGCGTCCGATCGCGCGATCGATGGCCGGGCTGACCAGTACGCGCTCGCCTGCGTGCTCTACGAAATGCTCGCCGGCGCAGCGCCGTTCACCGGCGGCTCCCCTCGGCAGATCATCGCGCGACACATCAACGACACGCCGCCTGCGCTCGGTCTCGTGCGCGCGGATATCCCGCCCTATGTCATCGGGGCGGTGATGCGTGCATTGGCCAAGGCGCCGGACGATCGCTTCCCCGACATGCGCGGCTTTCGCGCCGCACTGCGCGCCGGTACGGCGACGCCGCTTGGCGGGGTACCGGCGGCAACGCGACCGGACGCTGGCAAGCCCGGGCTCTGGAAGCGGTTGTTCGGCTGAGCGTCGCAGCGCCGCGACTGCGGGGCTCTTGTGTTGCTGTGTGCGTCGGTGCGGGCCCCGTACCGCCCATGGCGCTCACTGCGGTCGCAACGGCACGATGACGGGATCGTCGACCGCCGGGAAGCAGATCTCGCCGAGTTCGACGATCGACTCCCGATAACCGGTCGCGATCACGGCGATCGTCATGGCGCGCAGGCTGTTCAAGCCCGGCGAGACCCGCACGAGATCCAGCGCGCGCACCGTGTCGGTGCGCGCCCCTCCATCGAGAATCCTCGACACCATCGTCTCGAGCGTGCGGCCAGCGGGATCGACGGCCTGCACGCGAAGTACGGGGCGCAATGGATTCGTACCATCGTCGTCACATGGTCCGCTCGACGACGAGCAGGCGACCGTTGTTGCTGCCACGCAGACGATTGCAGCGCCGTGCACCAA
>JALOPS010000106.1 GCA_025453745.1 Gemmatimonadaceae bacterium | reverse complement strand
GACCACGGCCCCAGCGCGAGCAAGTCCGCATTGCCCGGCGGAAAGCGCCCCGCCTGCTGTTCTGCTTCGACCGCCGAGCGGAGCACGAGAAAGGCCGCGTCGTGCGCGGCCTGCAGCGCGGGAAACTCGGTGCGGTCACCGAGTTCGGGGGTCTGCATGATGCGGAAGTACCCAGGCGCGGTCACGGCGAACTGCACGTACGCAACGCCCTGCGCGCTGAGGATGCGATCCGGATGTGCGCGCATCGCCTCGCTGGCGCGCGTGAGCGCGTCGCGCAGCCGGACGTAGCCATCGGTCGCGATGGCCGCCAGGAGGGCAGCGCGCGTCGGGAAGTGTCGATAGGGTGCCGCCGCGCTCACGCCCACCTGCTGCGCGAGGCGGCGCAACGACACGGCCGCCAGCCCTTCGTCGGCCACGAGCGTGAGCGCGGCCTCCACGAGCGCCTGCGGAAGGTCGTGATGGTGGTAGCTGCGGCGCGCGGGGCGTCGCGTCGGCGTTTTCCGCATGTGGACGAAGGGAACAAGCCGGTGGCGGGAATGTAATCACTGCTCACATTGAATGTGAACACCGATCACATCAACAACCTGCATCCCGGAGGTCCCGTGCGCCATCCCATTGCCTCGCTCCTTGCCCTCTGCTGCGCCGCCGTCTCGCACCCCGCCATCGCGCAACGCGCCGCCGCGCCGGTACCGGCCATTCTCCTGACCGCTCACGCGGCGGGACTCGCCGATACCCGCGTCGCCGACGATCTCGAGGCGAGCGGCTTTGGCCGTGCCGCCACACTCATGCCCTACCTCGGCGTCGATCTGGCCGGTGCGGCCGGCCGATCGCGCTATGGGTTGGAGTTCGGCGTGCTCTGGCAGCCCGACCGCACCGACGGACGCGACGGTCGCTCCCAGCAGACGGGCGCCTACACGTTCACGGCCACGTACGGCCTGAGCGTCGCCACCGTCGCGCGCGGCACCCTCATCCCCACCATCGGCATCGGCGGCACCCATCGCTACACGCAGCTCCGCGGTGGCACCGGGACGGCCGATCGTTCGTCGTGGTCGGCGTATCGCAACAATCCGGGACGCGAGAGCACCCTGCATACGAGCACGGGATCGGTCGATCTCGGCATGCGGTGGCAATGGACCGCGCGCGCAGGCGCGGTGGGTTTCGTGCGAGAGCTGCGCGCAGGGTATCGGCTGCCGGCCTGGGGTGATCGGCCGTCGGTCGACGGCACCGATCTGGCCGGTGGACCTCGCGCGCGGAGTGCGGTGTGGTATGCAGGACTCGGATTCGGCATCGGACGCGCACCATGACCACACTCTCCCGCTCGACGCGTCGGTGGCGCGTGCTCCTCGTGACGGCCGTCGCGTCTGCGGCGGTCGTCACGGGGTGGGCGGAGTGGCCCTCGCCGCCGACCTCGGCCGTCGTCACCGCAGCACGTGACGCGGTGTCATCCCCACCCGGAGCGCGCATCATCGTGCACGCGGGGCGAAGCGACTTCGCATGGCGCATCGCGCGCGCCATTGCCGATGGACTCGCTCAGGGGGGTGTCTCCTCGCGCATAGCGACCACGCGCGATACCGCCGCCGTGCCACAGCACGCCGACCGTGCCATCGTGCTGGTGGCACCCACCTACTGGTGGGCCCCCGCGTGGACCGTCGCGCGAGTGGCCGCATCGCTGTCACTCGCGCGGGATGTCCTCGTGCTCCCCGTGGTCACCGCGTCAGGGCAGGGCGACCGGTCGCTCGCAGTACTCCGATCGCGCGCCGTGCGCTCCGGTGGCACCGTGCTCGATGGGCTCGCCCTCTACCGGTGGCGACCCAACAGCGAGGCCGCGGCAGCAGGGGCGGACAACGTACTCGAAGGCGAGCGCGTCGCGCGCGACGCCGGACGGCAACTGGCCGCGCGCGTTGCACAGGGGCCACGGTGACCCGCCGTCAGCGCATGGAGCGATGGCTCGTGTGGAGCGTGAGCCTCGCGCGCATCGTCATGCTCCCCTGGCTGCTGAATGCCGTGCATGTGGGCGATGACGAACTGGCCATCGCACTGCTCACGGCCGCGATGCTGACGGATGTACTCGACGGCACGCTCGCGCGTCGGTGGTGCGTGGCGACGGATGCGGGCGCATTGCTCGACGCGACGGCGGATGCACTCGTGCTGCTCCCGACGCTGTGGGCACTCGCCGATCAGGGGCGTGCGCTGCATGCGCCGCTGCTGCTCGCCCTCGCCTGCTTCGCACACTTTGCGACCGCCCCGCGCGGCGCCACGCGCTACGACCCGCTTGGGCGGCATCTGGGCACGGCGCTCTATGTGGCGACGGCGGTCCTGCTGGCCGCTGGCGATGCACTGGTCACCCCGGTGATGAGCGTGATCGGCGTGCATGCTGCGGCGGTGCTCGTACGCCGCGTGCGCAACACGAGCGCGGTACGTACCGTGCGTGCTCCCGACGTTCCGCGTGAGCAACGCGCGGCGCACAACGCGTAGCCCGCCGGTGTCACATCAGCCGACCGCCTCACCGAGCGCATCGCGATAGCGCTCGGCACGCGCTTCCGAGAAGTGGTCGACCGTGAAGCCGATCGCCGCGAAGATGAGCAGCCCGACCGCGATCCCCTGCGTGCGCGGCGCGCGGGAGAACACGCCGAGCGCCGCAGCGATGCCGACGAGCGCGACGTAGCCATAGCGATACCACGCGTAACGCGACACGACGCCGTCCATGCGCACGCGTTCCGCAGACACCGCGCGCGCACGCTCGGTGGCCTGCACGGCGGCAGACAGCGTCACACGGTGCGCCGCGTCCCGTCGCAACAGCGGGAGCGCCGTCGAGAGCCCCACGATCGCCGACAGCGCCAACACGATGGCCAATCCGCCAGCAAACCGGTCGCGTGTGGCCACGAGCGCGGCCGCGCCCACCAGGAGGCCTGCGCACGCAACGGCCAGGGCAATCGCTTCGGCACGTTCACCGTCGAAATAGGTGGCGATGGCGGGCAAGAGAGTCTGCATCGCCCAAAGGTACGCCGCCGTCGCGCCCCCGCGCGCCAGGCGGCGACCCCCATGAAGCGAGTGAACCCATTAGCTTGCATGGGCTTACGATTCCCGCAGCCCCAGAAGCCGCATGGCGCCTGACTCGCCTTCGTCCGTCGACGCCACGCCGTCGCTCCCTGCCGTCACCGATCTCGTCGGTCGCGTCCGTGACGCGGCCGCGTTGCTCGAGGCCATCCTCGCACAGCGCGCCCTGCTCGCGCAGCTCCCCGAGGAAGATCGGTTGCGACTGCTGAGCGCCGCCGGGCAGCTCTCCCGCCCTGACGCGGTGGCGCGTCGTCAGTACATCAAGGCGACGCGGCGGCAGCGGCGCGCGGCCAAGACGGAGAAGGCCGAAGCGGTGCTGCACGAGACGGGGATTCGCGCGCTGCGGCGGCAACTGGTGTTCGTGACACCGCCACCGGTCGACGCCGATCAGGACACGCCACAGGAAGTCGCCGATCCGGACTTCCGCGAGATCCTCGAAGAGCAGAACTGCTACGTCTGCAAGCAGGACTACACGCAGCTCCATCACTTCTACGATCAGCTCTGCCCGTCGTGCGCGGCGTTCAACTTCGCCAAGCGCACGGAGCTCGCCGATCTGCGTGGTCGCGTGGCGCTGCTCACTGGTGGCCGCGTGAAGATCGGCTACCAGGCCGGCATCAAGCTGTTGCGCTGCGGTGCGCACCTGCTCATGACGACACGCTTTCCGCGTGATGCCGCCGCGCGCTTTGCGATGGAGGCGGACTTCGAGGAGTGGCGCGACCGACTCGAGATCTTCGGCCTCGACCTGCGCCACACGCCGAGTGTGGAAGCGTTCTGCCAGCACCTGCTGGCCACCCACACACGCCTCGACTACATCGTCAACAACGCGTGCCAGACCGTGCGGCGCCCGCCAGCGTTCTACAAGCACATGATGGACGGCGAGGCCGCAGCGGCACACACGCTGCCGCCCCACGCGCGCGCGCTGCTCGGTGCGTACGAAGGGCTGCGCGAGTATCAGATGCTCCCTGAAGCGACCACGGCGCTGTCTGCCGGCCCGTCGCCCGCACTCGAGGGGCTCACGCATGCCGCAGCGCTCTCGCAGGTCGCGCTGCTCCCCGACGAGCACGAAATGGCGGAGCATCTCTTTCCGGTCGGGCACCTCGATCAGGATCTGCAACAGGTCGATCTGCGCGACCGCAACTCATGGCGCTTCCAGATGGATGAGGTGCCCGCCGTCGAGCTGCTCGAGGTCCACCTCGTCAATGCGGTGGCGCCTTTCCTGCTCAACGCGCGGCTCAAGCCGCTCATGCTGCGGACGCCGGAGCGCGACAAGCACATCGTGAACGTATCGGCCGTCGAAGGGCAGTTCTATCGCCGCTTCAAGACCACGCGCCATCCACACACCAACATGGCCAAGGCCGCGCTCAACATGATGACGCGCACGTCGGCGGCCGACTATGTCACCGATGGCATTCACATGAATGCGGTCGACACGGGGTGGGTGACCGACGAGGACCCCGTCGAGATCGCCGCGCGGAAGACGGCGGAGCACCGGTTCCATCCGCCGCTCGACATCGTCGATGGGGCCGCGCGCATCGTCGACCCGATCATCGCGGGTGCGAATACGGGGACGCATGTGTGGGGGAAGTTCCTCAAGGACTACGCGCCGACGGACTGGTAGGGGCGCCGCGCACGCACCCGCGGGTGTGTGACACGGGCCGTGCCGCGAACGCCGCGCGGTGTACGCACGCGCGAAGCCATCGTCGCCGGTGGCGCCTTCGCGCGTGGCGAGACAAGTTCGCGGTCTCTCCTTCGTGATGGCCTGATGCGCCCGTGTCGCCTCCTCGCGGTCCTGATACTGGCGGCCCCCGTGCTCGGCGCTCAGCTCCCGCCGCTGCCACCGCCGTCGGCGCCGGGTGACGTCACCATCCTCGCCGACCGTGTGTTCGACGGCGCCGGGCACATCGCGCGCGGCCCCCGTCGCATCGCGATTGCCGCCGGCCGTGTGACCGCGACGCCGCAACCGGGTGCACGCGTCATCGACCTGCGCGGGTACACCGTGTTGCCGGGGTGGATCGACACGCACGTGCATCTCGAGTCGTACTTCGATGCCGCCGGTCGCATCGGCACCGACACCACGCCCACGCCCGCGCTGCTGATGGGCATGGCCGACAATGCGTATCGCACGCTGCTCGGTGGCTTCACCACCGTGCAGGCGGTGGGCGACCCTGCGGACCGCATCCTGCGCGACGCGATCGCGTCACGCGGACTGCCGGGCCCGCGCATCCTGACCTCGCTCGGTTGGATCGTGATGCACGCGGACTCGCTCGATGAGACATCGCTGCGCGCAATGGTGCGCGCCAAGCGCGATGCCGGTGCAGATCTGGTGAAAATCTTCGCGTCCACGAGTCAGCGCGTGGGCGCCAAGCCCACCTTCACGGAAGCGCAGTTGCGCACGCTCTGCGACGAAGCGCGTGCACTGGGCTTGCGCGCGATGGTGCACGCGTACCGCTCGCAAGTGGCCGTGGCGGCGCGCGCGGGCTGCTCGCAGGTGGAGCACGCCACATATGCCACGGCGGAGGAAATCGCCGAGGCCGCACGACTGGGCACGGTGATCAGTCCGCAGGTGGGACTCGTGGTGCAGAACTACATCGCCAACCAGGATCGCTACATCGGCGTCGGCAACTATACGCCAGAGGGGATGCAGATCATGCTGCGCGATCTGCCGCTCGACTTCGAGGTGTGTCGGATTGCCGCGGCCACTCCGGGTGCGAAGGTGGTGTTCAGCACCGACGCGACGGCCGGTGCACACGGCCGCAACGCCGAGGAGTTTCTGGGGCGCGTCGAACACTGCGGGCAGCGGCCCGTCGACGCGCTGGCGTCAGCGAATGTGGTGGCCGCTGCGTCATTGGGGATGGGCGATCGGCTCGGGCGCATTGCGCCGGGGTACGAGGCAGACCTCATCGCGCTCGACGGCGACCCGCTCACGGATCTGACCGCCGTCCGGCGCGTGGTGTTCGTGATGAAGGGGGGAGTGGTGTACAAGTGGGTGGGACGTCCAACGACTGGTCGGTGACGAGACATGGCGATACGTGAATGGGAGTGGTTGCGCGGTGTGCGGTGGAGCGTGACGTCCGTGGCGCTCGTGGCGCTGCGCGCACTCGGCGCGGGTGCGCAGGAGCCGTCGTTCACCACGACGAATGAAGAGCTGGCCGCGCGCCGCGATGCGCTCGCCGCCCGCGTGGACAGCGGCGTGGTCCTGGCCTTCGGCGCCCGTCGACCGGTGCACGACTACGGGCAGTTCTTCCAGTTGCCCTCGTTCCGCTACCTCACCAACAGCGACGACGCCGACGCGGCCTTCGTGATGGTCGTGCGCGGCGGCAGGGGAACGAGTCAGCTCTTCCTCACGCCGCAAGACGCCCGCCGTGCGCTCTACGACGGCGTACGCGCGGACTCGGCGACCAGTCTCGCGCGGTACGGCATTGCCGGACGCGACTTCGGTGCGCTGCGCGGTGTGCTCGACTCGCTCGCGAAGGCCGGGCTGCCGTTCTACCACATCCCGGATGTGGAGACGACGGACTTCGCGTCGCTCGATACCCTCACACGCGGCCAGGAGACGATCAAGGCGCTCATCGCCGCGCATCCGACGCTGACCGTGAAGAACGCGATGCCACTCGTGCTGCGACTCCGCGCGAAGAAGAGCGCGACGGAGCTCGCGCTCATCCGGCAGGCAGCGGCGATCAGCGCCGAGGGGCACCGCGCGGCAATGCTGACCGCCAACCCGCTGCACGAGTACGAACTGCGCGCGGCGCTCGAGTTCGAGTTCACGCGCCGCGGCGCGGAGCGGCCGGCGTACGGATCGATCGTGGGCTCGGGCGTCAACGGCACGCAACTGCACTACATGAAGGCGAGCGACCCGGTGCGCCCAGGCGACCTGGTGGTGATGGACGCCGCCGCAGAGTTCCGCGGCTACGCGGCGGACATCACGCGCACCATCCCCGTGAACGGCACGTACACGGCGGAGCAGAAGCAGATCTACCAGTTGGTGCGCGACGCACAGGACATCGCCGAGCGCATGAGCAAGCCGGGGATGAAGATCCGTGCGGCGACCGACAGCTCGGTCGCGGTGCGTGCACGCGGACTCGCTGCGCTCGGGCTCACGCAGGGCGTGGACGCAACGTTCGATCCGCCGTGGAAGGTGGATTGCACCGCGCAGCCGGCGTGGTGCCGGCAGTCGATGTTGTGGATGGTCCACGGCATCAGCCACGGCATCGGGCTCGCGGTGCACGATCCGCTGCAGGGGAGCGGGGCGGACGGGACGTTCGCCGAGGGCGATGCGTTCACGATCGAGCCGGGGATCTACATCAGCACGCGGACGCTCAGCATGCTGCCGGATACGCCGAAAAATCGGGCGTTCGTGGCGGCGGTACGCGAGCGGGTGAAGCAGTACGAGAATACCGGCGTGCGGATTGAAGATGACTACGTGATTACGGAGAAGGGGCTGGAGTGGATATCGCGTGTGCCGCGGGAGATTCCGGAGATCGAGGCGCTGATGAAGCGGCGGGTGCGGGTACAGCCGTAGCGAAGGGCTGGAGCGAAGGGCAGTAGCCGGGCAGCTCTCAGCTGAGAGCGTGCCGCTGAAGTCCAGCTGACCGCTGTCAGCTGACAGCTCTCAGCAGCACTCGCGCGTCGTGTTTACGGTGGATGCCGCGGCGCTTCTCACGACGTGAATGTGCCGGAGCTGCGGCTGAGAGCTCGTGCCGTGCTGACAGCGCCAGCCCCGACGCGCGTACGCCACGCGACAGCAGCTGAGAGCTGTCAGCTGACAGCCGTCGGCTGGACTTCAGCAGCACGCTGAGAGCTGAGAGCTGCCCGGCTACTGCCCTTCCGCCCCCAGCCGCCCGGCTACTGGCCTTGCCGCAGTACCGCCCCCCACAGCAACTGCTCCGTCCCCATCGTCTGCCCGCGATACTGCGGCCGAAACCCGAACAACACCACCCGCCCCTTCCCCACCGACGCCTCCACCAGCGCGGCCTTCCCGTTGAGCCGCGCCCCGCCATTGAGCCACCCCGACAACAGCGGCGACCCGCTCACCGGATACCGCGCCACCGCCACCGCGCGCGATGCGTCCGTGATCTCGAACGTCGGACTGTCTTCGAACCACGCCGCCGGCACCGGCGCCGTCAGCGTCGCCGCCATCGGATGCGACCGATCCACCTCGATCGCCAACAGCGATCCCGGTGCATAGAACTCCGTGTTGCGCACCCCTGCGAGCACATTGCGCACCGGCAGCTCCAGCGCCTCGATCGCAAACTCGCTCGCCTCGTTGAACGCGATCACCGTCCCGCCCTCGGCGACAAACGCGCGAAGCGCCGCAACACCCGCATCACCCACGCCACCGCGCAACGAATCCGGATACGGCCCGCCGAGCCCGCGCCGAATGCCGAGCGCACCCTGGTCCGGCAGGATGATCACGTCGAAGCGCTTGCGCAGCGCGCCTGCGCGCACGTCGCGATCCACGATCGACGTGAACGGAATCCGGTTCACGTCGAACAGCCACCGCGTCCATCCTTCGTCCATGATCGCCGCATAGCTCTTGTAGATTGCGATGCGTCGCTTCGTCTTGATCGACAGTCCGTTCACGCGGTACTCCGGTTCTGCGACGGGTGCCGCCAGCGCACCGAGCGCCGGTGCATCGCCCGTGACCGGTTGCACATCCACGCCAAAGAGCAGCGGCAGCGTGTGCGCCGTCACATCGTACGGGCGCTTGGGCGGTCCGCCCGGATACTCCGCGAGATTCGGATACTGCTGCCGCTCGAGCAGCGCCTTCGCGTACGAGCCGAACGGCTGCCGCGTGGGCACCACATAGCTCCCGGCGGGTGAGGACTCGTACACTTCCACCTGTCCATGCTGCAGCGTCCACACGAGGCGCTGCACGGCGGCCGCATTGCGCTGCGCCTTGGGGATGACGAACGCCGTCGGTACGGGCGTCGTGGTCCATGGATGGTCGGCCGCCATCGCGCGGTCCCCGAGCGTGGCGTAGCTCTCGAGCCATTGCGCACGATTACGCGCAACAGACGCGAGCAGTGCCCACGACGCGTGCGACTGATACGACACGATGTCGCCGATTCCCCAGCGCCCGCCGGGCCAGAGCGCGGGGAAGTTCCACGTCTGCACCCGCGCGTCGTACCCACGCGCGGTGCCGAGCAAGCCAAGCGGCAGCTCCACGGCCGTGGCCAGCCGCGCGCTCGCCGTCTCCGTGAGAATGCGCACGCCGTGATGATTGAGCGAATACTGGCGCGCGGGCGACCACTGATCGTACGACGCATTTGTCGCCACGCCCGTCTTTCCGTCGGCGATCATGCGCCACGCCATCGCAAGCCCCAGCGCATTCGTGCTGGCCGTGAGGATCGGATCGATGTTCGGCTCGATCGGGTCCATGTACGGTGGGATGAAGATGCGCCCGGCGTTGGCCTGCTGCTGGTGCACGTCGTTGACGATCTGCGGTGTCCACGGCGCATAGAGCGAGTCGATGGTATAGCGCGTTTCCTTCTGGGTGAAGGCGTACCAGTCGCGATTGTTGTCGTGCCCGGTGTAGAAGTGATAGAGGTCCGGCGGCGTGGTGCCTTCGGCCGGTGTGCCGAGCGTGCTGCGGTACCAATCGCCCACGATGTCCACGCCGTCAGGGTTCTGACTCGGCACGAGCAGGATGATCGTGTTGCGCAGGATCTCGCGCGCTTCGGCGTTGGGCGAGCGCAGCAGCCGGTCGGCAAGCACCAGCGGCGTGAGAAAGCCGCCGACTTCCGTGGAGTGGATGCTCGACGTGATCAGCACCACGACCTTGCCATCGGCCGCGAGCTGTGCACGGTCGGCCGTGCCGCGCACTCTCGGGTCGAGCAGTTGCTGCTGGATGCCGCGATAGCGCTCGAGCTGCGCGAGATTCGCGGAGTCCGAGATGATGGCCACGAGAAACGGACGGCCAAGCGTGGTGCGTCCCAGCGTGCGCAGTTGTACATGCGGACTCGCCGCATCGAGTGCCGTGAAGTAGTCGGTGACCTGTTTCCAGGTAGGGAGCTTGCGGTCGGTGCCGGGCTCCCAGCCGAGGATCGACTGCGGCGTGGGGAAGGCCGGGCTCTGCGCCCCTGCGTGCGGGGCAGTGAGCGTGACGAGGGCGGCAACAAGGAGGGGCGACCAGCGCATGGCGAGTCCGGTGGGGGGATGCGCGAAGGTGCGGCGTGCCGATGGCACCGTCAATCGCGGCCGGTCGGCAGGCGTTGTGCTGGGCGCCTTGGCCGGCGGATGCACAGCGCGGTGCGCGCGTCCGCCGTACACTTCACGAGTCTCTTCACCGCCTTCCCTTCGCATGCGACGCCACCTGCCTCCGATCGCCGCCCTCATCGCAGCCGCGATGATCACGCCACACCTCGCGCATGCGCAGGCTGAGCGGTGGTGGCAACACGTGAAGGTCCTCGCCGACGACTCGCTCAAGGGGCGCGACACGGGGAGCCCCGGCTACTACAGCGCGGCGCGCTACGTCGCCTCGCAGTTCAAGGCGGCAGGACTCCAACCGGCGGGTGTCGACGGCGACTGGTATCAACCGGTCGACTTTGTCGACGTGCGCGTGCGTGGCGAGGGTGTGCAGGTGGCGCTGCGCGAAAAGAGCACGTGGTCACCGCTCGTGCCGGGGCACGATCTGCGGCTCACGGCGCGCCCTGCCACCGGCGATGTCGAGGCACCGCTGGTGTTCGTGGGCTGGGGGCTGTCGCTCCCGCAGGCCGGTGTCGACGACTTGGCCGGTGTCGACCTGCGTGGCAAGATCGCCGTGCATCTGAATGGTGTCCCCAACGGTCTCTCCGGCCCAATGCAGGCGCACGGGTCGCGCTCGCGCTGGCAAGGCATGCGCGCAAAGGGCGCGGTGGGTGTGCTCGCCGTTGGCGCCCCCGGCGTGTGGGATGAAAGTGCGAACCGCTTCGGCAATACGTTCTCGCTCGCCGACGCGACGCTCGACGACAACGCCGATCAGCGGATCGCCGGCACGATCAATCCTGCACTCATGCCGCGACTGCTCGCCGGCAGCGGACTCTCGTGGGATTCGCTCACCGCCATGGCGCGACGCGGCGAGCGGCTGCCAGGCGCCGCGCTGACCGTCTCCCTGAAGGGCATGCTCCCCACCGAGCGTCGCACCGTGCGGTCGCCCAATGTGGTCGGTATGCTGCCGGGCACCGATCCGGTGTTGCGCAACGAGGTGATCGTAATCTCTGCGCACCTCGATCACGTGGGGACGATGCGCGGCCCTGCGCTGACGGGCGACAGCATCTTCAATGGCGCGATGGACAACGCATCGGGCGCCGCGACACTCATCGAGACCGCGCGCGCGGTGGTCGCAGCCGGCGGGAATCGCCGCACGATCGTCTTTGCCGCGGTGACCGCGGAGGAAAAGGGTCTGCTGGGCTCGCGCTACTACGGCGCACATCCCTCGATGACCCGCGGCACGATCGTGGCGAATCTCAACACCGACATGTTTCTGCCGCTCATTCCGCTCAAGGGCGTGTTTGCCTATGGCTTCGACGAGAGCGACCTGGCAGACGATCTCGTGGCGGTCACGACGTCACGTGGCCTCGAAGTGTATCCCGATCCCGAGCCGCACGAGAACCGCTTCGTCCGCAGCGACCAGTACAGCTTCATCCGGCAGGGGATCCCGGCACTCGCCTTCAAGGTAGGCTATCGCCCGGGGACGCCTGACGAACAGGTCTGGCTCGCGTGGGTGCGCGACCACTACCACAAGGTCAGCGACGACACCGCCCAGCCGATCGACTTCGGCGCGGCGGCGGCGTTCAACGCACTGTACGCGGAGCTCGCGCTGCGGGTGGCCAACCGTGCGACGCGGCCGGCGTGGCGGAAGGCGTCGTTCTTCGCGACGCCGGCGCGCTGACGCGGGGGCGACGGCGCGGCCGCTCCCTCCTCCACTCGATGATGTGGGGCGGCTCATGGTCGATTGTTGCCAGAACGCGAATGCATCAATCAGCCGTCCGCGGATCGACCGCCCAGGACGCCCCGTGCGCGCTGGCTGCGCCCGACTAGACCGCCCGAGCCCAGCATCGTCAGGCAAGCACTGACGGCGCTTTCCGTTTTCCACCGATACGAATCCCGCGCCGCACCACGACCCTTCACTGGTAAGTGGTTGCGGCGTCAAAGGTCTCGCCGCGAGTGAATCAACGGCAATGCGGCGAGGACGCATGCGCGACGACGAGCCTGAAAGCCCCCGAGTGGGCGAACGCCTCCGCCAATCCGGCGTG
>JALOPS010000421.1 GCA_025453745.1 Gemmatimonadaceae bacterium | reverse complement strand
CCGCTGATGGCCTGCTGCGTCGTGCGACGCAGCTCTTGCGGTCGGCTGGCCGGCGGGTAAGTCCCAGCATGATCTCACTCGTCGCGATCGATCGGGATGGCACAGCGCGCGGCGTGGCACTCGCGCTGGATGGGGTCGCCGGCGACGTCGTCCGCGGCACCACCGCACTCTACGACGCCGTCGGGTTCCAGGAGCCCTGGATCGGCTACATCGCCATGCGTGATGGCATCGCCATCGGGACGTGCGCATTCAAGTCGCCGCCGCTCGACGGGCGAGTCGAGATCGCCTACTTCACCTTCCCCGAGTTCGAAGGGCGCGGCGTGGCCTCAGCCATGGCGGCGGAACTCGTGGCGATGGCGCAGCGAGGCGACCCGTCAGTGACGGTAGCGGCGCAAACGCTGCCGGCGCGGAACGCGTCCCATCGCATTCTCGAGAAGTTGGGCTTCGAGCACGTGGATACGCTCGAGCATCCGGAGGACGGGACGGTGTGGGAGTGGCAGCTGCCCCGGGCGGTGTGATCGTCGGGACGCTGGGCGGTCGAGCGGTGTGGGTCATTCCACCCTCGCTCGCCTCGCGGCGTGCGCGAGCTTGGCTGGTGCGCGCATCCCGTCGCGGAGTGTGCGACACTCGCCCACCACGCACGCCCCACGTGCCCCCATGACGCTCCCCTCGACTCCCGCTCCCGCATTTGGCGCCGCGCCGCGCGATGAACGTGCACGGCACGCGGATCTCATCGAGCGCATCGCGGGGCTCGGCAGCTGGGAGATCGATCTGACGTCGCAGCGCGTCTTCTGGTCGGCAGAGCAGTGTCGCATCCATGGCGTCGACGCGCGGTCGGCGCCGAAGACGCACGCCGAGTTCCTGACCATGGTGCACCCGGATGACGTGCACCTGATCGATGCAGCAATGGCCGCACTCGCGCCGGATACACCGGTGACCGTCGAGTTTCGCATCATGCGCCCCGATGGTGTCGCCCGCCTGCTCCAGGCGCACGGCCTGCTCGTCGCGGCGCCCGACGGCGCATACACGCGCGTCATCGGCACGTCGCTCGACATCACCGACCGTCGTGCCACCGAAGATGCGCTGCGTCAGGCGAACGACGCGCTCGAAGTGCGCGTGCGGGAGCGCACCGCGGCGCTCGAAGCGTCCGAGGAAGCACTCCGCCAACAGGAGGCGCACTATCGCCGGCTGCTCGAGAACAGCCTTGACGTCACCATGGTCGTGGATACGATCGGACGTATCACGTTTGCCACGCCGTCGATCGAAGCGATGCTCGGCTACTCCGTGCGCGACGTGATCGGCGTGGATCCGACCACCCTCGTCCATCCGGACGACCTGGCGTCGCTCGGCGCCGCGATCGCGCGCACGGCATCGAGCGCGGGAGCGACGGTCCCCGCGCAGTACCGGATGCGACACCGGGACGGGTCGTTCCGCGTCGTCGAAGGGCTCGGACGCACGTTGGCGCCGGACGGGCCGCAGGAAGGCATCCTCGTCAACATCCGCGACATCACCGACCGTGTCGAAGCGCGCGATGCACTGCGCCAACAGCAGGAGTATCATCGCCGCATTCTCGACGCGGGCACCGATCTCACGCTGCTCATCAGCGCCCAGGGACGCATCACGTACGTCACGCCATCGGTCGAGCGGCTGTTGGGCTATACGGTCGACGAGGTGATCGGCATGCACCGGTTCGACTTCGTGCATGCCGACGATCGCGCCACACTGGGGCGCGCGGTGCAGCAGGTGATCGCCAATCCGGGGCAGATGGTACCGTCGCAATACCGCTTCGTGCACAAGGACGGCTCGTACCGCATGTTCGAAGGACTGGGACGCACCCTCTCGCCCACCACCGCCGCCGACGGCCTGATCGTCAACACGCGCGACATCACCGAACGCGTGCGCGGCGAAGCGCTGCTGGCCGCCGCGAAGGAAGAGGCCGAGCGCGCGAACAACGCCAAGAGCGAGTTCCTGAGCCGCATGAGTCACGAGCTGCGCACGCCCATGAACTCGATCCTCGGCTTCGCGCAGCTGCTCACTCGCGCCGAGCTGCCGGCGGCGCACGCCAAGTCGACCGGGCACATTCTCAAGGCCGGGCGGCATCTGCTGGCACTGATCAATGACGTGCTCGAGCTCTCCCGCATCGAGGCGGGTCGCGAGCGCTTCTCGATTGAGCCGGTAGCCCTCGCTCCCGTGCTGCGCGAAGCGGTAGGCCTCGTGCGGCCGCTCGCCGAGCAGCACGAGATCACGATGCACGACGCGCAGGTGGCGGACGACGTGTACGTCCTCGCCGACCGGCAACGACTGGTGCAAGTGTTGCTCAACCTCCTCGGCAACGCCATCAAGTACAATCGGCCACGCGGGAGCGTGCGCCTGCGGTGCGTCGCGCGGCCCGGTGCCCGACTGGGGGTGCAGATCGAAGACACCGGGCTGGGCGTCGCGACGGACCGTCTGCATCAACTATTCACCCCGTTCGCACGACTCGGCGCCGAGCAGACGGAGGTCGAAGGGACGGGACTCGGACTCGCGCTGTCGCAACGCCTGGCCGACGCGATGGGCGGATCGCTGGTGCTCGAATCGACTGCACCCGACGGCAGCGTGTTCAGCCTCGAACTCCAGACCGCGTCCGATCCATTGCGCGAGTTCTCCGCCGCAGTGCCGCGGCCCGCGACAACGGCACCGTACCGGGACGCGACGCTCCTCTATGTCGAGGACAACCTCGCGAATCTCACACTGGTCGACACGATCCTCGAGGCGCGCCCAGGGTGGCGGATCCTCCCTGCGCTGCAGGGAGTGCTTGGTCTCGAGTTGGCGCGACAGCACCGGCCCGATCTCGTGTTGCTCGATCTCCACCTGCCCGACATCTCCGGCGAAGACGTGCTGCGCCGGTTGCGGGCCGACGCGCGCACGGCAGCGATCCCCGTGGTCGTGGTGAGCGCCGACGCCACCCGGAGTTCCCTGGATCGGCTGCATGCGGCCGGCGCGGATGCGTACCTCACGAAGCCGCTCGACGTCGACGAGTTCCTGGCCGTGGTGGATCGCTTCGTTCCGTCGCGGGACGAGCATGGTGGGTGAGCGCATGACCACCGAGCGGGCGCGGCGACTGCGCCAGTGCACCATCCTCATGGTAGACGACGAGGAAGCGAACCTCGATCTGCTCGACGGTCTCCTCGAGCAGGAAGGCTACGAGCGACGGCTTCGGACGAACGACGCACGGACCGTACTGACGATGGTGGAGACACACGCGCCCGATCTGGTGCTGCTCGATCTGCACATGCCGCATCGCCACGGGCTCGATGTGCTCACCGACCTCCGGGCTCGTACAGCCGAGGGCGACTTCCGGCCCGTGCTGGTACTGACCGCAGATACGAC
>JALOPS010000420.1 GCA_025453745.1 Gemmatimonadaceae bacterium | reverse complement strand
TTTGCGCGCGAATACTGGCGCTGTCGTCTGGATGACGAGGCCGACGTGCTCGTGTACCAGGAGGGCGGTGCGTGGTTTGTGCAGGGGTGGTTCGATTGAGAACCAACAGCGAACGTGCGAGCGAAGTCATCCGATCACCAAGCTTGACACCTCGATCCAGAGCCGCCGACTCGACGAACACTCGTTCGGCCGCCGCACCAGGCGCCGCGTACTGGTCAACGGACGCGCTGATTCGTAGTGTTGCAACGAGAGCTGTCGAACACGGCGAGCGGTTTGCCGAGCATCGATCTTCAATATGAACTTCCCATGCATCCACTCGACGAGAGCGAGACCCGACCTGCGGCGGATGGCATGGTGTCCAACCGGGAACCGTTGCATCAGAAGACCAATGACGAGGCACACGCGGGAAGTCCCAGTGTACGGACGCTGATACGACCCGTGCTGACAACACGCATTGAATCACTTATCCGACGCGTTCTGACGACGTGGACGGTGGCCTCGAAAAGAAGCGTACGTTCGGATGTGACGATGCAGGGAGTACCTGCGCGTACCGCCACCGAATCGCCGCTCGCCGTGACATCGGACCGGCTCGAGAGGAGCTGCAACCATCGCGGTTCGACGGTCCGAATCCTTCAGTGCCGTCGAACCGCGACAGCTGCAATGCTGGGAGGACTGCTCGCCGGCCTCGCCGGCGAGGCGCGATGCCAGGCGCGCGTGCTTCGCATCGTGGATGGGAACGCGCAGCCCGTTCGAACTGCCACCGTGTCACTATCTGACGAATCACGCACGATCACGGTCGACAGCGCGGGCTTCGTGAGTCTCCCCAACCGTGAGCTTCGCGGCAGCCTGTCGGTCCGCGCCGTAGGCTTCATGTCGCTTGTGATTTCGGCAGACTCACTCCGCGACGGCGTATCGCAGGGCGATACGATTCGCCTCTACTTGCAACGTATCCGTCCGCTACTCGGTGCCGTCAAGGTTACCGGTGATCGGCCGGTTGTAGGTGGAGCAAGCATGACGCGTGAGGTGATGCGTCGCCTGCCACCACTCGGGGAGCCCGATGCACTACGCGTACTGCCATTCATCGGAGGTATCGCGCAGCCCAATGACATCCGGCCCCGCTTTCACCTCGCAGGTGCCGCTGGAGATGAATCGCTTGTAACGCTCGATGGACATCCCATGCAGAGCGGCTTGCATTTCGACGGATTGCTCGGCGCATTCAACTTTGCGTCGCTTGATCGCGCTGACGTGCTGATGCATCAGGTGGCGGCCACGAGACGCTCGCGATTGGGCGGACTCATCGCGCTCGAGACGCGACGGCCGGAGGTGGAGACAACGAGCGAGGTCGGTATCTCGCTCGCTGCGGTGAGCGCCACTCTGGCCGCGCCGGTCAATGACGGCAGCGTCCTCGTCAGCGCTCGCACCACGTGGCTCGGCCATGTGCTGCAGCAACTGCTCAGAGACGGACCCGTACCCGACTTTCGCGATGGACTCCTGCGGCTCAATCAACGACTCGCGAGCGAAGTCGATCTCACCTTGCTGGCCTTCTCTGCGCGGAACGCACCGATCACGGTCAATGCCGGCGTGCGAAGCGGCTTCGAAACGAACGAGCATCTCCTCGGTGCGCAGCTTCGCATTCCTGCTCTGGGTACATCGTGGTCGATCAGGACATCACACAGCAGCTTCAGCGTGGAGCAGTACGCGAATGATGGCTCGGTTGGGGCTCCCGAAACGGGCCAGCGGTGGCTGGCCGCCAGCATCGACGGTGAATGGCGTGCGCGACAGCGCTGGCTGGGGCTGCATGCATCCTTCGATGATCGTGCCCATCGGCATCTGTGGGATCGACCTCGCGACGACAACCCCTTCTTGCCGCGCCGTCTCGATGATGTTTCACAGCAGCGTCTCGGCCACGCCGCCGTCGCAGTTGGATCGGGCGCACAGACCCTTCAGTACGAAGGTGCGCTTCGTCTCACATCGAATGGAATCCGGGGGTGGCTCGCGCCACAGCTTGGCACGACATGGTACCCACGGCTCGGATGGGGCCTTGGCGCAACGCTGCATCGGCGCTGGCAGTTCGACTCCCAGTTTGGCGAACCCGCGCCAAGCGGTGACCCTCCCCCGGTCTTCCTGTTGCGAGAGCCTCGTCGCATGGATGGCGCCGCCCTCTCGCTGACATGGAGCGAGAATGCCAAGGAATCGTATCGCGAGACGCGACTGGAAGTTACCGGATTCGTACGGCAGTTTGCCGACCGCACCCTACCGGACCAACGTTCGCCATTCGCGACCATCGACGAACAACGATTGACGTTCCGTCGCACGTCGGCGCGTGCGCACGGAATCTCCAGCACGCTCAGCATGCGCCCCACGCGTGGGTCCAGTGTACAGGTTGCCTACACGTGGCAGCGCGCGCGGCAGCAGGATTCCATTGGCGAGATTCGCGCTGCCTGGGATACGCCACACACGCTCGCGGCGCTTGCGTCGGTTCCGCTTGGAAGTCGGTTGGAGCTCAGCGCCGTGGTCGTCGGACGAAGTGGGGCGACCGCCACTCCCGTTGTTGGTGCCTTGCTCCTGCCGGGGAATGTGGATTCGCCCTTCCGCAGTCGAGTCGGCACGCTCAATTCGGCGCGTCTACCCCACTACCTTCGCGTAGACGCCATGCTCCGATGGCACGGCCGAGTGGCCGAGTCAGACGTCGCACTGAAGCTGCAGCTCATCAATGCTCTCAATCGGCGTAATGTGATGGCCTTTGCGTTCGATGGCATCGGGGCAGCGCGCCCCAGCGACGCGCCCGCTCCGGCGAACGGGCTTCCCCTTCTGCCCTCGATCGGTCTGGAGGTGCGATGGTGACGCGTACCGGAACCTTCGGTAGCAGGCGTGAACTCGCGACCATCGTACGAATGGGTGCTGCGCTCGCGTTACTCGGCTGTGATGGTTCAGTTCCGCTTGTCTCGTCGGATCCCGCACCCGCGCTCTACTTTCTTGTGTCGGATGGCCCTGGTGCAGAGCGCTCGCCAGATGTGTTCGGGTTGGTTGCAACGAGTGCACTCGTCCGTGATGCGCGGTACCTGTCGATTGCCTCGGTGACGGCGCGGCGCGTCGCCGACGGACGCACGCTGGCGCTCGATATCGTCCCGAAGGACGGGCCGCTGATTGGATTCTCACTTGGGGTAGCGCCAACGTTCAGAATGGAGGACGGCAACCTTCGGTGGCGGCAAATCGGGGACGGGAGTCGACTCGGCCTTCAGGACGTTGCCGCAGGCGACTCCATCGAGCTTGTGGTCGAGACGCCCGTTGCCCGTCTTCACGGTGCCTTTCGAATGCCAGCTCGGCAACTCCCGGTTGTTCGCATTGACGTGCAGGTCGGAGTCGGCGGTGCACTGGTTCGTGACACAATGCTCGACATCGATGCCACCATCTCGGCCTTTTTTCTCGAGAGCGCGGATAGCGTTTCGGTGGTTGCCTATGACCGGAACAGCGCCGACTACCTCGGGCTGCCCTCGCGCGATGCGGCGGGGGTGAGAGGCGGCTTCGGAGTCGTCGGCGCCGTGGTTCGCGGAAGCACCGTCCCCTTGCCGCCCAAGCCCTCACCGTGACGTTTGACGCTCGCGTGCCGTGAGGGGTGGCTGCCGGCCAATGAAACTGTCGGCTCGTCGCTCGACGACGGGTGATGGGACCCGACAGATCACCAGTGTGCGGCCGAGGACAGCACCGCGATCGATGTCCGTTGCGGGCTCGCGGTGGTCAACCGAGCGGCTGGTCCCGTGCCGCAATTTCACGGCTCGCCCAACACCTCGGCGAACAGGCGGGCCAGCTCGATCACGCACGGTGCATCCGCGGCTGCTGACGACACCCACGACACCGCGTCTGTGAGCACCTCCGGACGCGCGTCACCGGGCAACCACCGCTCCACCACTCGCGCCTCGAGATCCACGATCCAGTACTCCACGCCAAGACGCTGGTAGCGCTGCCGCTTCACCACACGATCG
>JALOPS010000419.1 GCA_025453745.1 Gemmatimonadaceae bacterium | reverse complement strand
TCCCGCCCGCCGACGCGCAGCGGCATCATCACGTTCTCGAGCGCGCTGAACTCCTTGAGCAGGTGATGGAACTGGAAGACGAAGCCCACGGTGCGATTGCGGAGGGCGGCCAGTTGATCGTCGGTCTGCTCGGCGACGGGCTGTCCCTGCAACACCACGTAGCCGCGCGTTGGCCGATCGAGCGCGCCGAGCACATGCAGCAGTGTGCTCTTCCCCGCACCGCTCGCACCGACGATGGCAACCATTTCGCCGCGCGCGAGCGTGAAGGAGACGCCATCGAGCACGCGAATGAGCCCACCATCGCCCCCGCGATACTCCTTGACCAGATCGCGCGCCTCGAGCACGGTCGCCATGGCGCTACTCGTGGCGAATGGCATCGACGGGCTCGAGCCGCGCCGCCTGCCCCGCCGGATACAACGTTGCCAGCGCCGCGATGGCCATGCTCGCGCCGATGATGAAGAGCACGTCCACCGCCTGGATCGCGACCGGCAGATGGTCGATGAAATACACCGACGGGTCGAGCGCGATGAGCTTGTAGCGCTCGAGGAGCAGCGCTGCCCCGAGCCCCAGCGCCACGCCCAGCCCCGTCCCCACCAGCCCCACCGTCGCGCCCTGGAGCAGGAAGATCCGGCGCACCGAGCGCGCCGTCAGCCCCATCGCGCGCAGGATGCCGATCTCGCGCGTCTTGTCGGTGACGACCATCGTGAGCGTGCTGACGATATTGAACGCCGCCACGAGCACGATCAGCAGCAGGATCACGCTCATGCCGAGCTTCTCGAGCTTGAGCGCCTGGAAGAGCGATCGATTCTGCTCCTGCCAGTCGACCGAGCGATAGGGCGCGCCGAGCGTGGCCGTGATCGCCTCGCCCACGAGGGGCGCCTGCCAGCGGTCGACGGTGCGCACTTCGAGCCCCGTCACATCCTGCCCGAGCCCCGCGAACTCGCGCGCGGCGTCGAGCGCGACGTAGATGTACGCGTTGTCGTATTCGTACATCCCCGTCTCGAAGACACCAGTCACCTCGAACGCCGACGCGCGCGGGATGACCTGCCCCGTTGCAGCGTTCACCTGCAGCCCGGCGCGACCGATCAACGTGATCTTGTCGCCGACGAACACGTTGAGCTTCTGCGCGAGCAGCTTTCCGAGCACCGCGCCGCGCACCTGGCCGTCGGCGCTCGCGAAGCGGAAGTCACCGTCGATCGCATGCGAGCGGATCGTCGTCACATCGGCCACGTCGCGGCCGGCCGGCTCGAGACCGACGACCTGTGCACCGGTCGTGAAGTCCCGCCCGGCATTGACCAACCCTTCGGTCTGCACGAAGGGCGCAGCGGCGACCACACCGCGCACGCGACGCACGCGCGCGAGCGTTTCCTGCCACGCGGCCATGCGCAGATCGTCACCGAAGGTCAGGATGCGCACGTCCGGACTTCCCACGAGAATCTTCTCGCGCAGGTCGCGCTGGAGGCCGTTCATGACGCCCAGAATGACGATGAGCGCACTGACCCCCACCATCACGCCGCCGATGGCGATGACGCTGATGAGTGAGAGCAGGCGCGATCCGCGCCGACTGCGCAGGTAGCGCCAGGCGATCCCCGCTTCGACGCCAAACGGGGTGCGCACACGCACGGGAGCCGCCGCGGTCGCCACGCTCACTCGGGGCGCATGGTGGGAAAGAGAATCACGTCGCGGATGTTCGGCTGGCCGGTCAGGTACATGAACAGCCGGTCGAGCCCGATCCCCACGCCGCCGGTGGGCGGCATGCCGTACTCCATCGCGCGGAGGTAGTCCTCGTCGACACCCGACGCCTCTTCGTCGCCCGCCGCCTTGAGTGCCGCCTGCGCCTCGAAGCGTTCGCGCTGGTCGATCGGATCATTGAGCTCGCTGAACGCATTGGCCAGCTCCTTGCCGTTGGCAAAGAGTTCGAAGCGTTCGGTGATCCCCTCGGGGCCACCGCGCTTGGGCTTCGCGAGTGGAGAGAGCTCCTTGGGATAGTCCACCACGAAGGTGGGCGTCCCGATGCGTGATTCGACCAGCGCCTGGAAGACCTCGTCGAGCTGCTTGGGGCGACTGAGCGTCTCCGGCTTGCTCACCCCCACGCGATGCGCGAGCGCGAGCAGTCCGGCCGCATCGAGCGCCATCACGTCGGTGCCGGCGGCAGCGTTGAGTGCGCCAACCCACTGGAGTCGCGGAAACGGCGGCGCGAAGTGTGGCACGTCGCCCTCGAGCCCGGGCGTCTCGCGCACGGCATGCGAGGCGGCCACGAGCAACTGCTCGACGCGCCCCATCATCACCGTGTAGTCCGCGTACGCCTCGTAGAACTCGAGCATCGTGAATTCGGGGTTGTGCGTCCGGTCGATCCCCTCGTTCCGGAAGTCGTGCCCGATCTCGTACACCCGATCAAGTCCGCCGACGATGAGCCGCTTGAGATAGAGCTCGTCGGCGATGCGGAGAAAGAGCGGCATGTCGAGCGCGTTGTGGTGCGTCGTGAAGGGGCGCGCGGCCGCACCGCCGTAGAGCGGCTGCAGCACGGGCGTCTCGACCTCCAGATACCCCAGCGCGTCGAGTTCGCGCCGGATCGCACTCGTCATCCGGGTGCGCGCGCGAAAGAGCGCACGCACCTCCGGGTGCACCGCGAGATCGGCGTACCGCTGCCGCGCGCGCGTCTCGGTGTCCTTCATCCCCGAGTAGCGCACAGTCACCCCGTCAACCACCTGCTCCTTGCCGTAGGGCAGCGGGCGCAACGCCTTCGCGAGCATCGTCACCGTGGTCGCCTTGACGGTGGGCTCCCCGGTCTTGGTGCGCATGAGCGGGCCTTCGACGCCAATGAGATCGGACACCGTGGCCTCCATCCACGCGGCCTTGGACGCCGCATCGACCTCCTCGCGCCGCACATAGCACTGGATGCGCCCCGACTCGTCGGCCAGATGGGCGAAGCCCGCCTTGCCCATGTGCCGCACCGCCACCACGCGCCCCGCCACACGCACCACCGGCCCCTCGTCGGCTGCACCCAGTCGCGCGATCGCGTCGGTGGCGGTGGTGCGATCGGGAAAGGCGTACGCGAACGGCTCGATGCCCGCCTCCTTGAGACGAGCCAGCGACGCGCGTCGATCCGCCAGCACCTGCGTGAGGCCGACCTCCTCGTCCCGCTCGATCCCCACGCCCCTCGCCGTCGCGTCGTGCGATCCGTCTCCGCCATCGGCCGTCCCCGTGGCGTCGCTGCGCACGGGGTCCTCGCGGATGTCGCTCACGCCGCCGCTCCGGTCGACGCGCTCTCCTGCTTGAGATACGCCTCGATGAGCGGATCGATCGCCCCGTCCATCACCTTGTGCACATCGGGGAGCTTGAGCTCGGTGCGGTGGTCGTTGACCATCGTATAGGGCTGGAAGACGTACGAGCGGATCTGG
>JALOPS010000105.1 GCA_025453745.1 Gemmatimonadaceae bacterium | reverse complement strand
CGCGCACCTATCTCGACCCTGCGCGCGCGTCGCTCGTGCACTATCGGCCAGCGTCCGCGTCGCCGCTGGTGCTCGATGCGCCGGCGCCCGTCACCACGGCCGCTGTCGTCGAGACGCTTCGCGAACGCGCGGCGCAGGTGGCTCCGATCGGCAGCGCGACCGTGTCGACCTGGACCGCGCCTGCCATTCGCGTCTCGCGCGCGGCGATCCCCGTCGAGGTCGCGCACGGCGTGCACGTCTATCGCACACACGCCGGCGATGTCCCCGTCCTCGTGCGGCGCGTGGCAGGCACACCGCTCGTGCACCTCGGTGTGCAGGCCCGTGGTGGTGTGCTTGCGGAACCACTCGGCCGATACGGGCTTGCCCGCGCCACCGTGCTCGCCGCGATCAAGGGCGTGCCTGGGCACGATGCCGCGCAGCTCGCCGATGCCGCGGAGCGACTCGGAGGCCCGATCGGCACAACGGCTGGCGTCGAGACGATCGGATGGACGATCTCCGCGCCGCCGTCGCGTGCACGAGACGCCGCGACTCTGCTGGCTGCGGTGGTGCAGGAGCCGCTCCTCCCCGTGGAGACGCTGCGCACCGAAATGCGACTCGCACAGGCAGAGCTCGACCGCGCGCGCGATGACATGGGTCGCGAACCGCAGCGGCTGCTGCTCGACGCGGCGTGGGGCTCGCATGCCTACGGGCGTTCACCGCTGGGCGTCGCCGACGCCCTCACGGCGATGGCCGTCGAGTCGCACGATGATCTGGACGTCGCCGCGCGTGCGCTGCACGAGGGCGCGATTCGTCGTGGCGACCCGGTGATCGCCGTCGTGGGCGACGACGATCCGGACACGCTCGCCGCGCTCGTGGCCACCACGTTCGATCGACTCGCGCGCGGCGACACGGGTGCGGTTGGTGCGCCGGAGTGGCCGATGACCTCGCGCGACGCCGCAGTCGACCGCGAGAAGCAACAGACCGCGATCGCGCTTGCCTTTCCCGCACCGGCGCGCAGCAGCGCGGAGCGGTACGCCGGTGTGTTGCTGGGCTCGATCGCCAGCGGGCTGGGCGGCCGCTTCTTCGAAGAATTGCGCAGCAAGCGTTCGCTCGCGTACACCGTCTCCGCCACACCGCACGATCGGCGTCTCGCCGGGTGCTTCCTCGCCTACATCGCTACCTCGCCGGCGCGCGAAACGGAGGCCCGTGAGGGATTGCTCGCCGAGTTCGCGCGCCTGGTGGACGCACCGGTGCACGAAGACGAACTCGAGCGCGCCCAGCGCGCCGTCCTCGGCGCCCGCGCGATCGGGCTGCAGGGCGGTGCCGCCAGGCTCACGCAGCTCCTCGATGCGTGGAGTCTCGGGCGCGGTCTCGTGGAGCTCGACGATGTGGAGCGTCGACTGCTGGCGGAGACCCCGGCGTCGCTGCACGCGTATGCACAACGATGGTTCGACCCGGCGCGCGTGGTGACCGGAACGGTGCGCGGCGTCGCGCGTTAGCGCGCCCCGCTTCGTTCGCGCAATCCGCGTGTGACCCGCATGACCGTGCGCACCGCCGGCCGGAGCCGTCCATCGGCCGCGCGCAGTCCCGTCGCCGCCTCGTAGTCTCCCGCATCGCCCACGATCACGCCGCGCACCACCGGCCGCCGCGTGGCCCACGCCATGACGTGCAGCAAGGTGACGCGTTGCGATTCATCGCCGTGCGCGCGCGGCAACGCACTCGCCGCAGCGACCCAGAGCGGAAGCGGCGGTGACGCGCTCGCGATGTCACGCACCAGCCAGCGGTCGAGTGCGCGCAGTCGTGCGTCCACCGCCGGCGCGCCCGAGAAGGAGGGCATCACCTGTGCGGCGACGACATCGATCGGTCGCGTGTCGCGCGTGCGCTGACTCTGTGCCCACGCAAGGAGGACGCTGTCGGCGAGATCGAGTCGCGAGAGGCTGAGCGCGACTTGTGTGCGCGGCCGGACCCCGCGCACCGTGCGTGCGGCGCGCACGAGATAGGGGCGCCACCACTCGGGCGGCATCGGTCGCTCGACGATGACGCCGGGCATCGCGGGTTCCCACCCGGGGAAGACGACATCGGGGCGCAATCGACGGGTGATGCGTTCGAGCGCGGCCAACCGTTCGGCGGTCCCCTGCGCGCCACGGGCGCGTGCGCGACGTGTTTCGTCCGGTCCCATCGCCAGACCGATGAGGATGCGTGTGCTGTCGCCGCGCAGCACGTCGATGATGCGACTGATGGAGTCCAGCGCCACGCCGCGCGCTGCCTCGGGCGCCAGTACGAGCAGCACGGCCTGCGGATCGAGCGAATCGGCGAGCGCGAGATCGTTGCGGACCGGGCCGACCTTGGGCGAGTCGCCGAGCACGGGGAGCAACCGCACCCCCACGGCGAACTCGCTCGCCGCGCGTTCCTGCAACTGGTCGGTCGCCCATGGCGCGTAGCTGCGCACGGCGCCCACGCCACGGGGCCATTCGAGCACGAGCAGCGCACCGGCCGCAGTCGCGGTGAGCACGAGCAGTGCGCGCACGGTTGCGCTGGCGCGGTAGCGCGCGGGGGAGGCCGGCACGAGGAGTGGCAGTTGCAGCGCGAGCGGCGAGGCGAGCGCGGCGCGCCCGAAGAAGAGCCCCAGCACCGTGTCGCGACCCGCCACGAGGCCGAGCAGCGCCGTAGGGGCGGTGCCGCGCGTGGCCAGCAGATAGTCGGTGATCGAGAGGACGAAGAGCGCGATGTTGTAACAGAGGATCGGCGCACCCACCGCCGAGCTCACCATGCGACCGATGGTGGCCCACGCGGACTGGATGACGATGAGGCCGCACAGGAGTGGCCAGATCCACGCGACACCGCGCACGGTGCGCGCGCCGTCGTAGCTCGCCACCGCGATCGCCACCACGATCGCCGGCGCGAGCAGCAGCCCGATGACGCCCGCCAGTCGCGAAAACCATTTGGCCGTGCGCGGCAGACGGGCGATCTGCCCGGCGATCAGCACGTTCCAGCCGAGCACCGCGACGGCCAACGCGAGATAGACGAGCGGGAGGTAGTCCCACGGATCGAGGCGCAGCAAGGCATCGCGCATGCGCCCGCACCATAGCACCAGCGCGCGCGCGGCGCACGGGGAGATGTGGCGGTGCGCGCCGCCGATCGGCGGTCGCTCTCGCGCAGCGCGCGGGCATCCCCGTGACCTTTCGCACGGCGGCCCGCTGCCTCCCCCTCGCCGGGCGCGCTACCTTCGCGTCATGTCGCGCGATGTGTCCGCGGGTCTCTTCACCCCGCCCAACGTGCTGTCGGCCTCACGGGTGGCGCTGGCCGTGGCGTTTCTCGTCGCGGATGGCACCGGCATGCGCGTGGCGCTCATCGGTGCGGCGTCGTTCACCGACATGCTCGACGGGTGGCTCGCGCGGCGTGCGCGATGGCAGACACGCTTTGGTGCACTGCTCGATCCCGTCGCCGATCGCCTCTTCGCGTTGGCCGTGCTGGTGCGATTTCTCATTGGCGGCGAGCTGGCGATCTGGCAGGCGGCGGTGCTGTTCTTCCGCGACATCATGACGCTGATCGGGTGGTTCACGGCCCGTTCGGTGTCGTGGCTGCGCGCGATTCCGTTCCAGGCGCGCCTGCTGGGCAAGGCGGTGACGGTCGGTCAGCTCGCGACCTTCTTTGCGGTGCTGCTCGCGCCCTCGTGGGTGACGGCGCTCGTGATCCTCGTCGGAGCGCTCGGGCTGGCCTCGACGATCGACTACACGCTCATGCTCTGGCGCCGCCGCGATCGCGTGTTGTACGAGGCGTCGGGGACCGCCACCGACGGCGCCTGAGACACGAGCGCCCCCGCGCAGGCGGAGGCGTCGGAACAGCGCGAGGCGATCGCGATCAGACGGCGGCGACTTCTGCGCGCTTGGGTGGCTGCGCGAAGCGCTCACCGAGGGATCGGAGCTCGCGGATATCGTTCTCGCGCAGCTCGGGGAATCGTCCTTCGAGGTACGTCATCGTGGCGTCGAACCACTCTTTCTGATCGGCTGGATCGGCGCCGATCACGCCGCACTGCATGATGTGCTGAAAGAACTCGTCGCGGGCTTCGGTGAACGGCGTAGGCACCGCAACATCGCGACGCGGAGCGCGTCTGTCTCTGGCCATTAGGATCGCTTGAGGTTGGCGTCCCGGAACGGAATGTGCCGAGCGAGGGAAAAGTAGGGGAATCGTGCTCGGCATTCCAGTGTCGCGCGCCGTGCGCGCGCACGGCGTGGCAGTGTCACGATCCGGGCGTCGCGCTGAAGACCGGGGGGTCGAGTGCGGCGCCGCCGAGGGCGGCGAGTTCCAGCAGCAGCGCGGCGAGGGGGGCGGGCGCTTCCTCGGGCACGAGGCGCCCCGCGCCCTCGATGGTGGCGAGGTCGGCCTGGGCGAAGCGCCGCGCGATCGCCGGTGCGCCCTCGCTGGTGCAAAAGCGGTCGGCGCTACCGCGCACCACGGTCACCGGCGCGCGGACCCGGTCGAGCGCGAGCGGCTCGTCTTGCCCCGCTTCCAGTGACCGCGCGAGCAGCAGGAGATGCTGCAGCCCGTCGCGGCCGACGTACGGCGCGGCATAGCGCGCAGCCAGCCGCCGCGGAATGCGCTGCGGCGTGGCGGCGGCCTCCGCGAGATACGGCTCCAGCACGGCCAGCGCGCCAAAGAGTCCGGGGTCGAGGCGGACGGCGAGCCGTGCGGCGCTGCGTTGCAACGCACGGATCTCGGGCGGGGGGAGGTCGTCCGGATCGCTCGGCGAGACGAGGACGAGCCGCCCGACGCGTTCCGGAAATCGCGCCGCCAGGTCGATCGCCACGAGCGCGCCCAGGTCGATGCCCACGACGATGGCGCGGGACACCCTGAGCGCGGTGAGCGCGTGGTCGAGTGCACGGCTCTGCTCGATGAGACCGTAGGCGACATCGAGGGGGCGGTCCGACTCCCCGTAGCCGAGCAGGTCGGGGGCCAGGGCGACTTCGCCCGCCGTGGCGAGCCGGACGGCGACATGCCGCCAGAGAAAGCTGCTCGAGCCGAAGCCGTGGACGAGGACGATGGGTCGTCCGCCGCGCCCCGCGCGTGTGACGTGCAGGACGCCCTCGCCGGCGGGGACGCGCAGGTGCTCCAGATACACGCCGCAAGTGTATCCCGTGGGGCGCCCCGCGGTACCCGTGGTCGGGGCGGTCGCGGGTTATCTTGCCGCGCACGCGTCCGGCCGGTGTGGCTGGCTCGTGACGCCACGGCCAGCGCGAGAGGACGGATGAGCGAACAGACCTACGACGACGGCCGGGCACGGAACCTCGAGGCGATGCTCCGCGTCCTCGCCGAGCGGATCCGCGACCTCGATGCGAAGGGGAAGCTGCTGGCGAGTGCGCCGGACCTCATGAAGCTGCTCGGTGAGGTACGGAGCGAGCTGTTTCACTACGAAGTGCGCGCCACGTACGACACACCGGAAATCGCAGAGCATCGCCGGCTGGTCGACGACGCGCGCGAGAACGATGCATCCACGTGGGAGCCAACGACATGGCGCCCCGACCAGGAGGAGGAGCCCGAGTGGTAGCGAAGAACGCGCAGGTCCGGAAGAAGTCGCGGTCGGGGTTCTATGCGCTGCTCGGCGTCGTTGCGCTGGCCGGGGCCGGCGCGATCGGCTGGGCGGTGACGCGGCCGAAAACCGTCGTCTCGAAGATCGACCCGTCGATTCCGCTGCCGAAGGCGGAGGGATACGTGAAGGGCCGGCCGGATGCGCCGGTGGAGATCATCGAGTACGCCGACTTCGAGTGTCCGGGGTGTGGTCAGTTCGCCGCGGTCACCGAGCCCGATATCCGCTCCAAGCTCATCGACACGGGCGAGGCGCGCTTTCGCTTCATGGATCACCCGCTCATCGAGATCCACCAGAACACGATGGCCGCGTCGCTGGCAGCGGCGTGCGCGAACGAGCAGGGGAAGTTCTGGGAGATGCACGACCGGATCTTCATGGGGCAGCCCGACTGGTCGGGGTATGCGACGGCGAATCCCAAGAAGTTCTTCAAGCAGTACGCGGGGGAACTGGGTGCCGACGTCGCGAAGTGGGAGCAGTGCTTCGACGACCAGAAGCTGGTCGCGCAGATCGAGGCCAATCGCAACGAGGGGCTGCAGCGTGGCATTCGCAGCACGCCGACGTTCATCGTCGGTGGGCGCATGCTGACCGGGGCGCCGACGTACGACAACATCAAGGCGCTCGTGGACAGCGCGAAGGCGGATGCGGGGAAGGGGGCGGCGCCGGCTCGCTGAGCGAGCGGCAGTTGGAGCCCGCCGTTCGCTGAGGGAGCAGGACGTCGTTCGCTGAGTGAGCTGTACGTCGTTCGCTGAGCGAGCGGCGGAGCCGCGAGTCGAAGCGTCGCGCGAGGGCGCTGTCATCCCGAGCGAGCCGCGCAGCGGCGAGTCGAGGGAAGCGCCCTTCGCGGCTGTTGCCGCGCCGCAACCGCTGCCCCGAACGGGCGCTTCGCGCCCGTCGGGAGGTGTTTCGACTGCGCGCGGCTGCGCCGCGCTCCGCGCAACACGACGGTTGAGCGCCGCGCTCCGCGCAACACGACGGTTGAGCGCCGCGCTCCGCTCAACACACGGCGGGTCCGCGCTGCCCTCCGCCCAACACACGACGCGGCGCCCCGCTACCGCCGCCGCGCCTCCGCCGCCTCGTCGAGCCGCACCACCGGCATACGCACCTCGTCCGGCGTCGCCGTCAGCTCCGGCGGTACGCGCGGCTCGAACTCGTCGCCCAACACCACGAGCGCGCGCGTCGCAATCACGCTCGAGAGCGGCTCGGGGATCGCCATCACGCGCACGTAGATGTCGATCGCGCGATCGAACGGCACTTCCTTCTCCAGCGCCGAGACGAAGCCGAGCGCATTGTCGACATGCGCCTGAATGATTGCCTCCTCCGCGCGCGCCTTCGCCAGCATCAGCCGCTGCTCGGCGTCCGCACTCAGCTTGCGCGGGAAGATCGACTCGGGGAAGAGCATCCGAAACACGTTGGCCATCGCCTCAGCTCTCCTGCGACTCGTACTGGTCCTTGAGCGACGCGACGACCGACGGATCGGCCAAGGTCGTCGTGTCACCCAGCGCCCGCCCCTCCGCAATGTCGCGCAACAGTCGACGCATGATCTTCCCCGAGCGCGTCTTGGGCAGATCGGCACTGAAGAGAATGTCGTCGGGGCGCGCGAGTGCGCCGATCTTGAGCGCGACGTGCTCGCGCAACGTGTCGCGCAGCTCGCTCGAGGCATGATGCCCCGCGCGCAACGTCACGAACGCGGCGATCGCCTGCCCCTTGAGCTCATGGTGCTTGCCCACCACCGCGGCTTCGGCGACCGCGGGGTGATCGACCAGCGCGCTCTCGACCTCCATGGTGCCGATGCGATGCCCCGCCACGTTCAGCACGTCGTCGACGCGCCCGAGGATCCAGTAGTAGCCATCGGCATCCCGTTTGGCGCCGTCTCCGGCGAAGTAGAGATCGGGTCGGCCGGGCCACTTGGAGAAGTACGTGTCGACGTAGCGCTGACGGTCGCCCCAGATCGTGCGCAGCATCGACGGCCAGGGGTGCGTGATGGTGAGCAGTCCGCCGCCTTCGACGATCTCGTTGGCGTTCGCATCCATGAGTGCGGCGCGGATGCCCGGGAACGGCATCGTCGCGCTCCCCGGCTTGGTCTCCGTCGCACCAGGGAGTGGCGTGATCATGATCGCGCCCGTCTCGGTCTGCCACCACGTGTCGACGATGGGACACCGCCCCTTGCCGATCACCTCGTGATACCAGATCCACGCTTCGGGATTGATCGGTTCGCCGACGCTGCCGAGCAGTCGCAGGCGCGAGAGATCGTGCGGGGTGACGAAGGACGTCCCCCACTTCATGAACGCGCGGATCGCCGTCGGCGCCGTGTAGAAGATCGTCACACCGTACCGCTCGCACATCGACCAGAAGCGGTCCTGGGTCGGCCAATCGGGCGCGCCTTCGTAGAGCACGCACGTCGCGCCATTGGCGAGCGGACCGTACGTGAGGTAGCTGTGCCCGGTGATCCACCCGACATCGGCCGTGCACCAGAACACATCGTCGTCGCGCAGATCGAAGACGTACTTCATCGTCGCGGCGGCCCCGGTGAGATAGCCACCGGTGGAATGCGCGATGCCCTTGGGTTTCCCCGTGGTGCCGGAGGTGTAGAGGATGAACAGCAGATCCTCCGCGTCCATGACTTCGGGCTCGCACCACTGCGCCGCCTTGCGCATGAGGCGATGCCACCAGTGGTCGCGTCCTTCCTGCATCTCCGCAAACGATTCGTCCGGGCCACTCCCGGAGCGCCGCTGCACCACGACGACATGTTCGATCGTCGGGCACTCGGCGATCGCCGCGTCGGCGTTGCGCTTGAGCGGCACGACCTGTCCGCGCCGATACCCTCCATCGGCAGTGATGAGCACGGTGGCGCCCGCATCATTGATGCGATCGCGCAGCGAGTCCGGCGAGAAGCCGCCGAAGACGACCGAGTGAATGGCCCCGATGCGTGCGCACGCCAGCATCGACACCACCGCTTCGGGAACGAGCGGCAGGTAGATCGCCACACGGTCGCCCTTCTTCACGCCGAGCGCGCGCAGCATGTTCGCGGCCTGGTTGACCTCGCGATAGAGATCCCAGTAGGTCAGCGTGCGGCGATCGCCGGGCTCGCCTTCCCAGATGATGGCCGCCGCATTGCGCCGCGCCCCTCGAATGTGCCGGTCGACGCAATTGACCGACGCATTGAGCGTACCGCCCAGGAACCACTTGGCGAAGGGCGGTGTCCACTCGAGCGCCGAGTGCCACGGCGTGATCCATTCGAGCTCGCGGGCGCGTGCTTCCCAGAACGCCACCGGATCGCGATCGGCGTCGGCGGCAAAGGTCCCGTCGCGCACGAGCGCGTGCGAGCGGAACGGTTCGGGGGGCGGGAAGCGTCGATGCTCCGAGAGCAGGACGTCGATGTTGGCGGTGGAGGCGCTGGACATGCGGGCGGCGGATGAACCGAGGCGCACCGTCACCGGAGGCGGCGCGGGCAGGCTGCTCCGAATCTCCGTCACGCCCGCGGACGCGGCAACCGCGCTGGCGAATTGGAGGTAAGTTGGTCGCATGATTCCCCTCGCGCTGCCGTCGCTCGCCGGTCTCCGCGTCGCGGTCACACGGGCGCGTGAGGCCGGGCCGGCGCTGACCGTCGCGCTCCGCGAGCGTGGGGCGGACGTGGCGGAGATCCCGCTCACGGCCATCGAACGGCTTCCCGATGCGCCGCTCGCCCCCCTGTTGGCGCGGCTGACCGCGGGCGACGTCCTGGTGCTCACGAGCGCCAACGGCGCGCGCTGCGTGGTCGATGCGCTGCGCGACGCGCGTGTGTCGCTCGCGCGCGAGGTGGTGGTGGCCGTCGTGGGCTCATCGACCGGTGACGTGCTCACGGCGGCCGGCATCCCCGTGACGCTCACGCCGACGCAGCACGACGCGGACGGACTCGTCGCCCTCCTCGCGCGCACGCTGGTCCTCGCTGGTCGTCGCGTGCTCTTCCCCTGTGCGGAGGAGGCGCGGCCCACCGTGCGCGACGCACTCACGCAGGCCGGTGCGCAGCTACAGGTCGTGCCGTGCTATGCGTCGCGACCCGCTGCGCACGGGATCGCGCAGCTCGAGGCGTTGCTGCGAGGGGATGCGATCGACCTGCTGATCTTCGCCGCGCCGTCGGCGGTGCGAGCGGCGGCGTGCGCCACGCACGCCACGACCGTGCCGTGTGTCGTCATCGGACCTGTCACTGCGCGCGCGGCGCGCGAGGCAGGGTTCACGGTTGCTGGCATCGCCGATGATGCCACTCCTGCTGCGCTCGTCGACGCGGTCGCAACGGCCGTCGCCCACGGCGTGCTGCGCTCGCGCGCTGCGTCTTTGCCCATTTCCCCGTGATGACTCCAGAAGACTCGTCGGTGCCCGTGCCCGATCGTCCACTCCGCATCGGGACCCGATCGTCCGCGCTCGCGCTGCATCAGGCCCGCCTCGTGCAGGCCGCGCTCGACGCCCGCGGTATCCGCGCGGAGCTTGTGACGTATACCACGATTGGCGATCAGGTGCTCGATCGACCGCTCAACGCGATCGGGAGCAAGGGACTCTTTACTCAGGAGCTCGAAGACGACCTGCTCGCCGGGCGGACCGACTGCGCGGTGCATTCGCTCAAGGACCTGCCCACGGCGAACCCCGAGGGGCTCGAGGTGGTGGCCCTGCTGCCGCGCGAGGATCCGCGCGACGCACTGGTGTTGCCCATGGCGGCGACAAAGCCCTCGGTGGGTCACGATGCCACAGACGTGCTGCGGACGCTCCCCGAGGGCGCGCGCGTGGGGACCTCGAGCCTGCGCCGTCGCGCGCAGATTCGCGCGGCGCGTGCGGATCTCGAGGTGGTCGAACTGCGTGGCAACGTGCCGACGCGCGTGCGCAAGATCGACGATGGACACTGCGACGTGGCGATCCTCGCGGGTGCGGGGCTCAAGCGCCTCGGGCTCGGCCATCGGATCTCGGCGTGGTTCAACGCCCCCGGGTGGTTGGGCGCGCCGGGGCAGGGCGCGATCGCGATCCAGGTGTCGCTCGCGGACCCCGCGATGGTGGCGCTCTTCCGCACGCTCGACGATGCGCCAACGCGACGCGCCGTCGACGCGGAGCGGGCGATGCTGGCCTCGCTCGAGGGCGGCTGTCAGGTGCCCATTGCGGCCGCGACGGTGCCGGAGCCCGGTGGCACACTGCGGCTGCTCGGTCTCGTGGCCTCGCTCGATGGCGCGACGGTCGTGCGCGGTGAGGTGCCGGTCGATGATGCGGCCCCCGACGCCAGCGGGCGCGCGCTGGCCGCGCTGTTGCGCGAGCGCGGCGCGGAGGACGTGCTGGCGGCGCTCCGGAGCTGAGCGACGCGTTGCGCTATTGTTGCCACGTTCCCCCGCGACCACCATTCGACGACTCATGCACAATCCCTGGCACGACATTCCCTCCGGTCCCAATCCGCCGGAGGAGCTGACTGCGGTCGTCGAGATCCCCGCGGGCAGCCGCAACAAGTACGAACTCGACAAGGCGTCGGGACATCTGCGGCTCGACCGCGTGCTCTTCTCCGCCGTGCACTATCCCGGTGACTACGGCTTCGTGCCGCGCACGCTGCACGAGGACGGCGATCCGCTCGACATTCTCGTGCGCCTCAACGAGCCGACCTTTCCCGGGTGCCTCATCTCGGCGCGTCCGATCGGCGTGCTCAAGATGCTCGATCGCGGCGAGCCGGACGACAAGATCCTTGCGGTTCCGTCGGGCGATCCGTTCTTCGGCGAGTACTTCGACATTGCGGACCTGCCGAGCCACTACCTGAAGGAAGTCGAGCACTTCTTCGCGATCTACAAAGACCTCGAAGGGAAGCGGGTCGAGGTCGTCGGCTGGGAGAAGCACGACGTGGCGATGCAGATCACGCGCGATTCGATCGTGCGGTATACGGAGAAGTACGGCGTGGATGGGTCGAAGCGCGTGTTCGCGCGGCGAGAGGGGGACGTGGGGTAGGGAGCGACGACGAGCGCTCCGCCGCGGTGACTTGGGCCGCCGTGTTTTGATCGAGCCGCGATGGCCACGTCACCCTGAGCGAGCGGCGCAGCCGCGCGTCGAAGGGAGCGCCATTCGCGACCCCGCGTACCAAGTCAGCCTCGCTCAGAACGTCACCCGCCAACCGACCACCGGACGCGCGACCGGCGCAGGCCCGCGCCGTTCGTACGATGCAGTCAATCCGTAGGTCAGCGGCGACACCGGTGCCCACTCATCGGTGTCCTTCAGCGGCATAGCGGCGGCGAGCGTCGCGCCGACCAACGTGAAGGCAATCCCCGCGCCGCCCAGCAACGGGGCGAGAAACCAGCATGGGAACTCGAGCGCTCCCGACGGGACGCGACGCTTCGGCAGCAAGCACGGCACGAGACCGACCGCACCAAGCACTGCGGAGGCTTTGGCTCCGGAGTGGATGACACCCTGCACGTGGCGTCTCGTGGCGTCACGCCCGAGTTGGCGCCCCACCAGCGTATCGAGCCGCGTGATGCTGGCGCGTGCCAGCGGAAAGACCATGCCCCCTGCGCGCACGTAGATCGAGTCACGCGTCACGCGTTCTGTGAATGCGCAGACCGGCTCCGCGCCCGCGGTGGCGACCCGGATGGCGTTGGGATCGCCATTGCAATCCAGGTCGCGCACAGGCCGTTGCGCGTACAGCGGATCAGCGGCGAACAGCAGGCCGAAGGCAACGGCCCGGAACGCGCGCTGCGCGCGCGTCCGGCGGTGTTTCGACTGCGCGTTCGCTGCGCGAACGCTCCGCTCAACACACGACGGTGACCACGTCCGCTCAACACCCGACCGTGGCCGCGTCCCATCGCCACACGACGCGTCTCCCGCCGTGCTACCCCGCCCGACGCAACACGAGACTCGCATTGATGCCACCAAACCCGAAGG
>JALOPS010000418.1 GCA_025453745.1 Gemmatimonadaceae bacterium | reverse complement strand
CATCCAGCCAGACGGGCCGCCCGCGAATCCCTTCTCGCCCGCTGTTCGGGTGGGGGACCTGGTGTTCGTGTCGGGCACATTGGGTACGAAGCCCGACGGCACGTTGGTGCCCGGCGGCATTCAGGCCGAGGCGCGGCAGGTGCTCGAGAACATCAAGGGCACCCTCGCCGCTGCCGGGCTGGGCATGGACCGGATCGTGAAGTGCACGGCGTTCATTGCCGACCTCAAGGAGTGGCCGGCGATGAACGAGGTGTACCGGAGCTATTTCCCGAACGGGAAGTACCCGGCGCGCGCAGCGGTGCAGGCGACGCTGCTGTTCGGGGCGCGGGTGGAGCTGGAGTGTGTGGCGGCGGGGCGGTAGGGGGGGCGGGCATCCTCGTTTCCGGTCTGACCCACAAGAGCAGCGGTCCGGTCGAAACAGCGTGTGCTACTCCATCATTTCGGCAGTACAGCACCCTGTTCCGCATGTCAGCCATACGCCGATCACGTCGAGTTGGGCCACTCTCTGTGTCTTCATCCACGCATCGAGTCCGAGGGCTCTTGCGTTCTTCCGCGTCTCGGGATTTGCGAGGGCCATCGATAGCTGCGTGGCCGTTCCGCAGTCCAGATTCGCTGTTCCCCGCTCTCGGAACTCGGTGGCATGCATTCCCCCACACCCATTCAGCCGTCCCTTGGAATGGACGAGGACCAGTCTTCCGCTGGCATCAATGCCGAACAGGTGCCAACGGCGCAGGGGGAGTGCACTCGGGTCCTTGGGTGACTGCGGTGGTTTCGAATCGGACGGATCGACGACCATAAAGAAGTTCGGGGTCAGTGCGCTCGTGGTAGCGCCGCCAATGCCGAACACCTTGTCTTCCTCAGCGGTAGGGTCCGCCAGAATATGCATGACCACGAGGCCGCGCGTCCGCAGCTCGTTGATGGGCATATCCTGCGGGTGTGTGATGGCCCGCATGGTCACCAGTTTCGAGCCGTTCGCGGTCTTGATGCGTAGTGGTGTGACGTGCCGATGCCACTTCCGGTTCATGACCCACTGCGCGAGCCGTTCTTGAGACCTCGCATTGTCGGCAAGCAGCGTCTCCGGGGGGTACCCTTCGCATGTATCGTGTGCAAAGACATACCACGCTGCCCGGTCGACAAAGCACTTCACAAAGTAGTTTGGGCCATGACCCAACTTCGTGATGTCCATGCCTTCACGCTGCGCCTGCGTGACAGCCGGGACAAGCGCCACGGTCCATGCCAAGAGTGTGGACAGCATCGTTCGCATCACGTCACCTCAGTTCAAGAAACGCGCGTAGCTGTGCTTCCCGATCTTGGGTGAGTCCAGCGACCGGCACCGCCGACCGATCACGCATGGCTACCAGCAGTGCCAAGGCACGCCGCAACCCAGCGGACTGACCCGGGTCTTCAATAGTGTACAGGCTCATCCCTGCGATGTCATCAAGGGCCGCAGTTACGTGGGCGATGGCCGCGGTTGTGTCACCCGTCGCTGCCAAAGCCCACGCTTCCGCGTAAATGTAGTCCCAGGTAAGTGCGGCGGTGCTCGCACCTTTGCGCCGCTGTTGCACATGCTCCAGCGCGAGGCGGGCCCTCCTCCGGTCGCCGTCCGCCAACGCCCTGTACACCGAATCCATGGGGGCGACCGGTGTGTACGCCCGCAGCACCGCCGGCCCCAGACAGGGAACCGCGATTCGCAGGGCGCTACGCAGCCAGGTGTCCGCCACCTCCCGACGCTGCGCCGGGGCGACGGTGACGAGCAGCCGCTCGGCTTCGTCCCGAGCGCGCGACGTCTCCTCGCAGTCACCAGTCTGCCCCGACAGGGTGAGACGCGCCAGTGCCTCGTCGAGCGCCACCGGCAGGCGTCCGCCTGAGACGGGCGTCGGCTGTTGGCCGCGAAGCCACGCTGTATCACCGAGCAGCGCGGCCACCGCCTGGTGACGCGGCGATGACCGCGTACGCTCCCCACGGGAGGCCGCAGACGCCAGGTACGATGTCGCCAACCGTGCGGCTTCGGAGAACTCCTCTCGTCTGAGCGCCAGACGGATGGTCATCACGGCCATGTCGTCTCGGAGCGGGCCGCTGCGGAGCGCTCTTGCGCGGGCGAGGGCACCGCCCGCTTCCCCATCCCCGTCGGGACGCACACGCCCGAGCAACTCAAGGGCGCGCGCGTGATGCCACCACGCTTCTGGTGCTTCGGGAAATCGCTGGACCCACGTCTGCGTGAAGTCCAGCATGACTGAACGACCACGGCGCAGCGCCCTTGTCCACGATTCAGGCACCGCCTCGCGCCCGCCCATACGGAAAACATCTAGCGGCACAGGTACGAGGGTCAGTGTATCGTCACTCTCGCCAGGCATGGCGTAGAATGCACGCCGACCGTCCTCCGAGCGCCCCGCACGCACCTCACTTCCCCCTGCGAAGCTCGCCCGCCAGACCGGACCCATGAGCGCGTGAAGCAGCGGCGCGGTCGGTGCGAGCTGGACAGCGATACCGTATGAGCGAAGTGCCTGCCAGCTACTCTGCCGAAAGTACAAGCCGGCGGGTACGGCCAGCACGACGGAGTCGAGCTGCTGACACCGGCCAAGCATGTACCAGGCGTCGAATCGATCCGGTTCGCGGGCGACCGCTTCGCGCCACGCCGGACATGCCTTGGCGAACTGCATGGCCATCATATCCGATGCGGCACGCGTTCGCAGTGTCAACAAGCTGTCGCGCTCCTGCGCGCCGGCGTGTGGGGGCCGCCACACCACCGGCTGGGTAGGAGCACGCCAGTAGGACGCTAGTGCGCGCCAGTAATCAGCCGCTGCCAGCGTCGGATCCGCAACCAGCGCCTCCTCGAACGCCATGACCGCGCTGTCGAACTGTGCTTCCAGCAGGAACGTATACCCACTGGCATACGAGCGGACCGCGGTTCGGGAGCGCCCGGCATATGTCTGAACATCCGGAAGGTCGAACGTCGGCCGCCCGCCGTGCATGTGGATGGCCACTTCGCGCAGTACGGGGCCGATGGCTGCGTAATTCGCGCGGGCGATGCGTACGACACGGGAGCCCGCGTCGGTCGCGCGCGGTGCGAAACGCACTTGCAGCGAGTCGCCGTCGACGACGACGGAGACAGAGATGGCGGTGACCGTCCCGCCTGGCCCCCATTGCGCCAGCTCGTCGCGCAGTTGCACGGCCACCGTACGGCTGAGGGAGTCGGTGCCGGACGCGACGGTCGCGGAGTCGCTCCATGGTGCCGCGCGCAGAGGCGACGATGGCCCGCAGCGCAGCCAGGCGCTCAGTGTTAGGGCGACCAACGCGCCGCTGGCAAGCCAGCGCCGGGATATCGCCGACCGCGACACGGCAGGAGGGGGAGCGAGCGGACCAAGGCTCGATAGCCGTCTGATCCCACCTGAGCCCCCCGCCACCACCTGCACCCCCGT
>JALOPS010000417.1 GCA_025453745.1 Gemmatimonadaceae bacterium | reverse complement strand
GTCGCAACACGGGACTGCACAGCTATCGCAGCATCGTGTTCAAGAACTTCCCGCGCACCGGCGTGCCGCGCGTCTTCAACGGGTGGTCGGAGTATCAGAGCGTCGTGGAGACGCTCGTGCAGACGCGCAGCATTCCCGATGGCTCGAAGATCTGGTGGGATGTGCGCCCACACCATCTGTATCCAACGCTCGAGTTCCGCATCTGCGACGTCAACACGCGGGTGGACGAAGCGATCTGCGTGGCGGCGCTGCTCCAGGCGGTGGTGGCGAAGATGTGGAAGCTGCGTCGGGACAACATGACGTTCCGGGTGTACCCCGCCGATCTCATCGAGGAGAACAAGTGGCGCGCCGTGCGTTGGGGACTCGGCGGCAAGCTCATCGACTTCGGCAAGCGCCGCGAGCTGCCCGCGCCGGAGGCAGTGCGCGAACTCATTGAATGGTTCCTCGACGACGTGCTCGATGAACTGGGGACGCGCAAGGAAGTGGAGTACGCGTTTCACATCCTGCAGCACGGCTCGAGTGCCCAACGGCAGCTCGCGACCTACGCGCGCACGGGCGACCTGCGGGCCGTGGTGGACCAGCTCATTCGCGAGACCGCCGAGGGCGTCTGCGAGCCCAACATCGGGCCGGCCCTCGATTCGCAGCACGCGCCGCTGACGGCGGCTCGGCCTGGGACGATCACACTGCCGGGTGGCCTGGGCGCGGTGTCGGCACCCGCCGGACCCGCCGATCTGTCGACGAGCGGAGGCGCGGCCGCCGGCTGAGCGGTCCGAAGGCGTGGCGGCCGGAAGAGTGGGGTGGAGCGAGGGTCTAAAGTCGTGCGGTGCGAACGCCGACACTCTTCGGCACCCCCCGCACCACTTCCCGCCTCCGTTCTCCTGCCGTTCTCGTATGCGCTTTCGCTCGCTTCGAACCCAGCTTGGACTGGCGTTCCTCGGCGTCACCGTCGTCTCTGCTGGCGCCGCTTTCGTTCCGCTGCTCTCGCTGCACGACGCGCAGGCGCGATTCGCGTCCGTTTTTGCCGATCGAGTGGTGCCGTTGCATCAGCTGGCGACCATTACGCAACGGCTCGACGCAGTCGAGGAGGTCTTCGACGCACCGCGCGGCACCGCGGGCGCTTCCATCGAACCGGTCGTCGCAGCGCATCTGCACGTCGTCGACAGTATCTGGAGCGCGTACCTCGCCACGTATCTGGTGCCGGATGAAGCGCGATTGGTGGATTCGATCCGCGCGCCGCTGCCGGCGCTGCTGGCATCGGCTCGCCAGACCGCGCGCGCAATCGACGCCGGTGATGTCAAGGCGAGCGCACAGGGCGTGGCGGCATATCGCGCGGCATTTGCCGGCGCCGAGCCCGTGCTGCAGGCGCTTCTCTCCCTGCAGGTGCCCGTCGCCAAGGGCGAGTTCGATGCGGTCGCCGCCTCGGTGGAGCAGGCCGAACAACGGAGCCTGCTGGTGATCACGGCGTGTCTGCTGCTGGCGCTTGTTGCGGCGACGAGTCTCGCGCGCGGCTTGTCGAGTGCGGCCGCGCAGTTGCAGGCGCTCGCGACCGGCGTGAGCACGCACGGGATCGCGGCGGTGCGCCGCGGCCTCGAGGCGCTGGCACAGGGCGACATGTCGCAAGCGGTGCGCGTGAGCGTCGAGCCGGTCGAAGTTACTCGGCACGACGAGCTTGGCCGGCTCACCGAGACGATGAATCGCATGGTGGTCGATCTGGGAGACGCCGTCACGGCGTACAGCTCGACGCGCGAGAGCGTGCAGGGGCTCGCCAATGCGGTGAGCGCGCTCGGACAGTCGATGGCGGCGGGCGATCTTGCGGCGCGGTCCGACAGCGCGCGCTTTGCCGGGACCTATCGGGACGCGCTCGACGCCGTGAACACCGCGCTCGATGACGTCGTCAATCCGATGGTCGCGACGGTGACGACGCTGCGCGCGACGGTTGCAACGCTGGACGCCGGTGATCTCACAACGCGACCCGATACCGCAGGCACCGGCTCGCACGCCGAGGTGCTCGAGGAGCTGGGTGCGGCCATCGCCACGCTCGATCGCACGATTGGCGAGGTGCAGGCGGGCGCGCTGCAGGTGGGATCGGCGAGCGCACAGATCGCCGAGGCCGCCGAGCATGTATCGCAGTCGGCGGCACAGCAGGCGGCGGGGCTCGAGGAGATCTCGGCGAGCTCGATCGAGCTGCGTGCCGCGAGCGAGGAGATCGCGTCGCGCACGACGCTCGCCAACGAGGCGGCGGACGCCGTGGGATCGGCGACGCGCGCCGGCAGCGCCGAACTGAGCGCGTTGGCGGCGGCGCTCACGGAGATGCGCGAACGCGCCGAAGCGACCTCGCGTGTGGTGCGCGCGATCGACGAGATCGCGTTCCAGACCAACATCCTGTCCCTCAATGCGGCGGTCGAGGCGGCGCGCGCCGGCGATGCAGGACGTGGCTTCGCGGTCGTTGCCGATGAAGTGCGCGCGCTCGCGATGCGGGCGGCTGATGCGGCGCAGCAGGCCACGACACTGCTCGATGCGAACGTGGAGGCAGTCGCGCACGGCGCGGCGGTGGGCGCGCGCGCGCTCGATGGGCTGCAGGGCGTGGATGCGTCGGTCCAGTCGTTGCTCGAGTCGCTGCAGGCGGTCGCCCAGCGCACCGCGATCCAGCAGCGCCACGTCCGCGAAATCTCCGACGCGATCGAGTCGCTGAGCACCTTCACGCAGCGCACGGCGGCGAGCGCCGAAGAGTCGGCGGCCGCCGGCGAGGAGCTGCGTGCGCAGGCGGCCACCCTGGAGGCGCTGACGTCGCAGTTCGTGATTGCCGGTGGCGGGGCGAGTGCCGCAGTCCCTCGGCGTTCGACGGTGCCGGCTCGACGGACACCGACGGCGCGTCGCACGACGGCGCGCGACCTCGTCAGCGTGGGGTGAAGCTCTCGAACGGCGCGTCGGGAAACGGCGTGAGCGCGAAGGGCGCGAGCAGGGGATGCGCGACGGGCTCCGGAAAGTCTCGCACGTCGTAGAGCGTGGGCGTCTCGAGGCGCCCACGTACCACCGAGCGCAGTGAGACACGCGGCACGCCGTCGTCGCCGCCCAGTGTGACGGCGTGATGCGTGCTGACCCGCCCGGTGCGACGGTGCGTGAGGGTGATCACGATGGGCGCGTCGTCGTCGGTGCCGTCGTCACGGTGCACGTCGAAGGCGCCCACGCGGCTCGGCACCTCCGTCGGCACCACAACCTCGTTGCGCCGCAAGGCCACGCGGTGTGCCGCGACGAGCGCCGCCACACCCGCTGCAACGCGTGCCTCCACGCTGCGATGCGGAAGCGCGCCGCGCACGAAGAGATCGGCCGCCGTGCCGGCACGCGGATCGTTGCTGCGGGCCTCACCCAGTCGGTCGAGCAGGCCACTTTCGAGGCGTGACGCGCGTCCACTGAGTTCGAGCACGCGCGCCGCG
>JALOPS010000104.1 GCA_025453745.1 Gemmatimonadaceae bacterium | reverse complement strand
GCATCCGACGATCGCCTCGATAGTCGACGCGAGATCCGCGTCACCGCCTTCGGAATCGACTGAATCCGCGAAGTCGAAAAAGGGTCCCGACTTCTTCAGCGAAGTTCTCGACGCGACGCGTGCCGAGGCGATCAAGGTTGCAGCGACGTCGCTGGCCTCGACGGGGGCGTTGGGTGACGCGGTCGCGGCTGGTCTCCATCCTGGCACGTTGATCGGCGCCATGGGACGCGCGGCGCTCGAGGGACTCGCTGATCTCGGCGTCGCGCAGTTGGCGAACTCGTTGTTCGGGGACGTGTCCGACGCGTCCAGCATGGAGGAGCAGTTGGCGGCCAAGTTCGCTCCGATCGTGGTCGCTCAGCTGCAACAACCCGTGCTCGCGGTCGTCATCGACGCGCTGAAAGGGGGGAGCGGTACCAATCTGGCGAAGGACCTCTCGGCGTTCTTCACTGGTGTCGAAAGTCACGCGAGTGTGCGCCTCGGACAGGCAACGGTGGCGGAGGGTCCGTTCCTGGTGTCAGCCTCCGGCAAGGCAGCACTTCGCGTTGGCGATTCCGTAGCGGACGATACAGGCAACGTCGGGACGTACGCGAACGGAAACCCCGCTATACTGCTCAACGGCAAGGCGGCCATCGGCGAGGATCACATTGCGATCGGTTACAAGGGACCGATGTCGCCGAAGCACCTCGCGGACCAGGTGCTGATGGGGCGTGGCGCGAGCGATGCGAGCAGTTCAGTACAGCGGACACCTGCGGAGCTCGACGCGGAGTATCAGCAGATCAACCCCACGCTCGATCCCGCGAAGCATATGTCGTGGGACCCCGAGATCGGGTGGGTGAACACCCCGATGGAGGGCGTGGTCGGCGCTCCTGACACCTGGCGCGTCCCCGAGCCCTTCGATCCGGGCGCACTGCTTGGCACACTGCTCGGCTTCGAGAACGTACCGTCAGCGGTGTACGACCCGATCCTGCAGCAGTCTCGCCTGACCGACACATGGACCGTCCTGTGGGGCAATGTGAGTCTTGGTTCGCCGGAGCAGCCACGCGCTGGAGACGCCGGGATGTGGTGGTTGCCCGATGCGGTGTTCGGATACGACATGGGCGCGTACTACTATGTCCATGACATCGAGTTCGATTCAGACCGTTCGCTCGCCCAGCTGGACCGCATCCTCGGCGCCGAGTACACGGCGTTCGTCGCTGGGTTGCAACCTGATCCGGTACACCTCGGGCTGCAGATCGTCTTCAGCTCTGCGACCCTCACCGCCGGCGTACTCGGCGCGACGAAACACAGTCTGAGTGAGACGCTCGGTCTGTCGCGGAGGCGCGCGGGATCATGAGTCGCCTCCTCCAACCCACGGCGTTCCGACGCCGGTGTGCCGATCGCATCGCGGAGCCATTGTTGCATTGGGAGTGCCTCATCCCCATGGGATGGGAGGAGTGGGGTGATCCGCCCTCGCCGATCCGCGGTGACATGGCGCTGGCGCACTTCCGCGATCACGATTCGGACGCCGACGTTCGTGTGTCCGCGTCGTTCGTGGATCGGGAGGTGGCCACGCCGGCCTGGCTGGCGCTGGTGGTGGCGATGAGCAACGAGCGCGTTGTGTCACTATCGGCGCTCGGCTACGAGTCGCCAGTCGATGCCGTGAACACAGAAGCAGTTGTCGGCGAGACCGTCATTCGTCGAATGACGCGCGCGATCCGGAATGGTCCCTGGATGTTGTTCGTGACGGTATCGGCGCCGAGGGAGGACTTTGCAGCCCGTGGGGGGCTGTTATTGGCCACGGCGCTCTCGTTTCGGGCTCTGCAGCCAAGCCGACATCCGGCCGAACCCCGCACACTGCATGCGCTCGATGGTGAACCCGCGATCACGTTTCTCGCGCCACAGTCCTGGACCGCTCCTGACCCCGCGGCCGAAAGTCCGCGTCGCGCGCGGACGCGTCGTACTTTGCTGCTCAAGGAGGCCGAGGCGACGCTGGGGATGCTTCGCGTGTCCGTCTCCAACCCCGGTGCCGTGTCACCGCAGCGAGCACTGAGCGCGCTGCTTGGGCCGATGCGGCAGAGCGGGACCCGTTTCGAGGGAGTCCCCATCGTGGCGTGCGGGCCCGACGCGCGGTGGTCGCAGCGCTTTCTTGCGGAGGTTTCAGGGAGCCACGGAGAGATGCTGCTGACCGGCTACTTTCACTTTCTCTCCAGTGCCTCCGGTGACGTCGCGGTCTGGAGCGTGAGTTGCAGCCGAGATACACACCCCGTCGCGTGGGCGCTCGCGCGGCGCGCTGGCGAGATCGCCGCGATGAGTGCCACCATCATCCACCCCGACGGCCATGACTGATTGGTTGACCCTGGCGTCCTGCTTCGTGGACGAGGAGCTGGCTCCGTGTGCTGCGGGCGCCTACGCGAGCCTCGGGCAGGCACCAGTCCCGCCTCTTGAGTGGTGCACCGACTTCACCGGAGACTTCGCCAATCCGGTCTTTGGCAGCGACGGGAAACTCGCTGTGCGGCACGCACCCTCCGGGCAGGGAGACGGCCGGTTCGGGCTCGTACGCGGCGGCGGCCGCAAGATGCACAATGGTATCGACATCGTGGCCGATGTCGGGACGCCTGTCATGGCGAGTGAGTCGGGGATTGTCGTCTTCAGCGGCGACATCACGGGGACCTATGGGCGGACTGTCGTGGTCGCACACCCCGATGGTACCTCGACACTCTACGCACACCTGCAGGACGAATCGTTGGCACCCCTTCACTCGCGTGTCCGTAAAGGCACGCTGCTTGGACGGGTCGGAACGACAGGAAATGCCGAAGGGACCAACCAGCCCCATCTGCACTTTGAACGCTTCTTCGGGTCGCAGGCTCCGAGAGCCAGCGCTCCCCCCGTCCGGACCGATCCATCGGCGATTGCCATCGCTCAGTCGCGAGCGTCGCGTTGGAGCGACTAGGCGATCGCTTGCGGGCTCATCTTTCGCTCCCAGATTACCCCGGTAACTCCTTCCCATGAGCAGCGCATGAACTACGTCGCAACGCGCAGTGCCGCTTCGGCCTGCCGTTACTGGGTGCCGGTGGTCTTCGCAGCGCTCGGCGCAGCATGTGGTGATCCCTCGGCATCAACCGCGCCGGCCTCCACTGCGATCACGCTGACATTCGCACCAACGTTCGCGGATGGACCACGAGCGCAAGCGTTGGCGCTCGAAGCCGCTCGGCTGATCGTGGCGTACCGACAGTCTGACGGGACCCGCATTCCGCTTGCCGCCCTTCGCATTCCCGTGACGCGTGGCCAGTCGCAGCCGCTTGGGCCGTCAATCGATATTGGGCCCTGCCTGCGCGATCGCATTGTGGATAGCGTCGATACAGGGCCCATTCTCGCACGCCCGGGCGCGGTGACTCCTCCGATCACAGCGACGCTTCGAGAAGTGGCCGAAGTGCGCATTCCCGGAAGTGCCGTCGATACACTGTTCGTCGCCTCGACGCGCCAACTCACGGCCCAGGCGCTCACGCGAAGTGGCGTGCGCGTCACCGAGCGCGAAGGCGATGTCGTCTGGACGTCAGCCGATCCCGTGCGCGTGCTCGTCTCTCCTACCGGCCTCGTCACGGCGCGGCAACGAGCGGTCGGCAACGGGATCACCCTGACCGCGCGCATCGGCGATCGGCAGGCAACCCGTCGCGTGGTCGTGCTGGGCGTCGCGGCGGTGGAAGCGACGGGACCCGCCGCCCTCTCGCTGGGGCGTACTGGCCAGGCGGTCGGTCGCGCCGTGGTGGATCCGGGAGTGGTCGATGGCGTTCGGTGGTCGAGCACCAACCAGAGCGTTGCCAGTATCAGCAGCTCGGGCGCGATTACCCCGCTGGCATTTGGCACCACCGTCGTGTCGGCCATTGCGTTGGGCGATTCGACCGTACGTCGGAGCGTCACGGTCCGCGTCACGGGTGACTGTCGTGGTACACCGCCCGCGCTCTCTGCGGGTGTCCTTGTCGCGTCTGCGATCACCGAACAGACCTGCGTGTGGGCTGCGGCAGAAGGGCATCGGGCGCAGCCGTATCGGTTGACGCTCCTGCGGCCCACGATCATCGTCGCGCGAACCATCAGGACGGGACTGACACAACAGACGGCAGGCGTGTTTGGAGACGGAGGGTGGTTCATCAACAATAGCCAGTCAGCTTCCGAGTTCATGGGGCTCATGCCGGCCGGTGAGCACATCGTGCTTGCCGGGACCTACGACCCGGCGTTCACGCGCTTCGGGAGCTATCAGTTCATCGTGTTCGATTCGGTGCCAGCGGATTATTGTGCGCCAGGTGTCGTGGATCGCGGTGTCCAGTTTCGCCTCGCCCTGTCGTCGGTACGGTGCGCGAGCTACGAACCGCCGAATTCCGGACTCGGTGAGCGCCCGACGCAGACGCTCAACTCTCGGCAGCTGTCGCGCGGCACGACGTTTCGCGTCACGATCGACGAGGTCACCGCGCCGGTGCTCGTGGAGTTGTGGCAGCGGACTCGCGATGGAGTCCTGCACGTGCCTCGCGATGTTCCGACGGGCACGCTGCGAGGGCGTGCGCTTGTTGCGCCTGGCGGCAGCGGCGTCGTGAACCACACGGCCGAGGTTGACGGCGCGGTGTATTTCGTGACGATTACCGCCGCCGGAAGCAGTCTCCCGAGCTATCGACTCACCTCGGCTCCGTGACAGCGATGAGATCCAATCGGACCATCGCCGTGGTATCCCCCAGCGCAAGCGAGCTGCCCGGGAGGACGCGCGTCGGGACGCCGGCGTCCAGGAGCGTGCTGCCACGCACCATTGTGCCGTTGGCAGACCCGAGATCCGTGATGACGAAGACACCATCGGTTTCGTTGAAGTGCACCTCGCAGTGCTCGCGCGAGACCTTGTCGGTGTCTTCTGGGAGCGCAATGGCGCACATGGATGCATCGCGACCGAGCCGCAGCGGCACACCGTGCCAGCGGACCGCGGTGGTCGTGCCTTCGAGTCGAATGATCGGCACTTCACCCGCGCCGACGCGGTCCGGCGACGGCGTGGAGGTCGTCGTGCCCACGCGACGTATGACCCGCGCGGTCCACCAGCGGCATGTCGCGGCGCCCAGCATGACTCCGACCCCGAAACCGAGAATGACAGACATGTTCATGCGCTCGAACGTGATCGATACGAGCGTTGCACGGGAGGCGGGTGCCGTCCGTTCGCTTCGCCAGCAATCGGTAAGCTACCGCGTCTGCCATTGGGCGCTGTGCGCGTCGTCGCTCATGACCGCGCTCGCCGCGTGCGCCCCGGTGACGCCGGCACTCGGACCCAATGCGGCGACGCGCGCCGCCATGGCGGATTCGATCGTTCGGGCGGCTCGCCGGTCCGAACAGCAGCTCGCCACATCGCCAACCGCGACCGCTCGAGTTGCGGTCTTTCCGATCGGGGCGCCGCCGGGTGACTCCGATCTGGAGCCCGCGGCCTTCGCCTTGTCGGATTTCCTGCAGGCTGATCTCGCGGAAGTGCGCGGCGCGAATGCGGTGGAGCGAGCGCGACTCGATGCCGTCCTTCGGGAGCTGGCCCTGGTGTCGGCACCAGAGACCGGATCGTTACGCGAAAAGGGTACGCTTGCGGGGGCGGAACAGGTGTTCACGGGTGCCTTGTTTCGGCAGTCCGGGGCGTCGGACCGAATCGGCTACGTCGTTCGTCTGGTGCGAACGGCGAACGGCGAGCGGACCGGTGGGTTGGATGGCGCCACGCGCTTTGACCTGGCCGGCCTGCTCTCCGAGGAAAAGCGCATCGCGTTCTGGCTCCTGGATGCGCTCGGCGTCGAGGTCACGCCCGCCGAGCGTCAGCGCATCGAACAGCGACCGACGCGCAACCTTGCGGCGCTGCTCGCCTACGGACGTGGCGTCCGCGAGGAGCTTCGCCTCAACTTCAGCGCCGCCGCGCGTGAGTTCGCGCGGGCCGTGCAGGCCGACCCCTCGTTTATGCGGGCCGCGGTGCGACAGCGCGAAGCAGAGCGGGCGACACAGGCAGCGGCGCGCGGGGTGACGGGACCGCGTCGAGCGCGAGCCACCACCTTGTCACTCGAGGGTATCGCGGCGATCGGGGCGTTGCAGATCCCCGACGCGGCTGACGGTCGCTTTCCTCGGGGCCCTGTCTTCACGACCCTGCAGATCCTGCTGGTGGTCCCATGATGCGACAGTCTCACCGATCGAGCGGGGGCGCCACGTGGACGCTCGTCGCCGTCGCCCTCGCGTGTTGCGGCGATGTGGCCGCTGCCCAGACCCGCCCGACGTTGCTCGATCGCGTCCGGACGGAAGGCGTCGCGACCGTGACGACGGTTCGATTCGACTCCGGCTTGGTCGCGGACAGTCTCAGCATCGAGTCGCTGCAGCAGCTGAGCCTTCCGGTAACGGCACAACTCGCCCTACACGATCGACTGACGATCGATGTCGCCGGTGCCGTCCTGTCAGGGCGCGTGTCCGTGCGCGACCTCGCAGGCGGTGCGCAGACCCTGCAGCTCGCCGGTCTCAGTGATCTTCGAGTGCGCAGCGTCGCGCAGTTGATTCGCGATCGGCTCTTGATGACGACGCTCGTGAACGTACCAACGGGCCCGGCGCGCCTCAACGCGGAGCAACTCGCCGCCCTCTCCGTGATTGCCTCGCCAGCCCTGCGTCCCCCGGTGGGCGTCGCGAGCCTTGGTCTGGGCCTCAACGCGGGGTTGGTGTGGACGACGCGTGTCGCCCCGTGGAATCTGGCAATCGGCGGAAGTTACGAGCACCGCGGTGGGTACACGCCGGTGGATGCCGAGGTGGTCGGTGTGCCACTCCGGACCACGCTGCGTCCGGGCGCGGCGGTTCGCGTTTCCCTCGGTGCCGACCGGCTCGTCGGTCAAGGACGGCTTTCTCTTGTGGCGGCTGGCGAGTTCTTCGGCTCGGACAGCTTGCAGTTCTCCGGTGGTGCAGCCACCGATACAGTGCTGCAACGCCTCCGTGTTCGATTGGGGCCGCAGATTACCCTGGGTGGCGAGTGGCAGCCAGGAACGCGGTGGCTCGTTGAGCCGAGGCTGTTTGCCGTCACCAGAGTTCGTTTGCCTTTTGTGAACACGCAGGGCGAGCGCCAGGCGGAGGCGACTGGCGTCGTCATCGACGCCGGGACCGAAGCGGCGTTCGGGGCACGCAATGGAATCGGTGTCATCGTGCGTCTGGCCGGCCGCTACGACACCGGGTTGGGGTTCGATGACGGCTTGCTGACGGCGGCCTCGAGCGACCTGACCGGTTCACTTGGTGTGCGCTGGCCTATCCGCGGCGTGGTCGTGTCGCCCGAGGTGGCGGTGCGGCGTGGCTGGATTCAACTCGCCGAGCAACGAACTGGAATGCGCGGCCTCTCGATCTCGGTCGCGACGCAACGCCGATGATGCGCGTGTGACGCGCGGGAGTCGCGACCCACGATCGCGCCGCTCCGCGCGATTGGCAGGACGTCAGCCACCTGATTCGCCGCCTCGTGCTCGCTGTCGAGCGGCTGCCCGCACGCGATCCGGTGTCCGACTGTCTGCGGCAATCTGCTCCCACAGGGCCGCTGCCTCGGCACGTTCTCCGCGACGTTCGAACTGGAGCGGCGCTGCAAGCGCGGCGCTGGCACGGCGGTACTCGTCATCCGTGTAGCGGCGGCGCGCATCACTCGGAGTAGCCGCCGGTTCACGTCGCAGTTGCGGCAATCTGAGCATCACGCGGATCGAGTCGCTGAGTCGATCGGTCAGGTCATCGAGCAGGTCGAACTCGCGACCGCGAAGAACCCGTCCGCCGACGAGCTTCCCAGTCGATGTCTCGACGAGACGCGAGGTCACGATCACGTTGAGGTGCTCGCGGCCGCGTTCGAACTGCACGCCACCGAACAGGATGTGGCTGGCGCCGAGGAGTCGCCCAAGCTGTGCCGCCGCCTGATCGCCTCCGAACTGCTCGGCCTGCAGCTGCCGCTCCGCGAGTACGGCGTCGAGCCGACGCCGCTCGACGAGCAGCGTGTCGCCTGCAGCCTGCCAAACGGCGGTCAGCACCTCGGCGAACGCCGGGCCGTAGTCGCGAACACTCTGTCGTTCCGCCTCCGACATCAACAATGCATTGACCCCGAAATCGAGGATCGCGATCTTGACTGGTGCTCGCGCCGGCTGGGCGGCGAGTGTGGAGGTGGCGAGGCTCAGCAGTCCGATGCCGAGTTGTCTGGCGAACGAGCCGCTCCGCAAACGTCGTGTTGTCTTCATGGGGTGTTCCGATGGAGAGAGGCCGCCTGCCTCCGGTCACGGCCGGAGCGGTTCTGGGTGGAAGCTATCGTCTCGAGCGACCACTTGGCCGCGGTGGCATGGCGGAGACATGGCTGGCGATCGATCCCGCGCTGGACCGAACCGTCGTAGTCAAACTGCCGCACCTCGAGTGGATGAGTGCGCCGGACGCTCGCGAGCAGTTCCTGCGAGAAGCCCGTCTGGCCGCCCTCGTCATGCACCCGCACATCGCGGCGGTGTTTGCCGTCGGTGAGCACGACGAACGCCCATATCTTGTGTCGGAGTACGTCGCCGGCGAGACACTCGCGACGTTCGTCGCGCGGACGGGGCGCCCTCGCCCCGACGTCGCACTCCGGTTGCTCGCACAACTGGCCGGCGCCCTCGACGCCATTCATGAGGCAGGACTCGTACACCGTGATTTGCACACGGCCAACGTCCTGGTGACTGCCACTGGGACGGCGGCGCCAGTGGTGAAGTTGATCGATTTCGGGATCGCGCGCCGTATGGAACCAAGGTCCACCGATCCCCAGACGGTACCGGATCAAGTGCTTGGCTTCCGCCCCTTCATCGCGCCCGAGCGCCTGCGCGGGGAGCCCAGCGATCGTCGCGTTGACGTTTACGCGCTCGGCGTGATCGCCGTCGTGTTGCTCACGGCATGGCAGCCCAGTGCGATCGATGGCGCGATTCGGTTGGCGGACATTCCTGCGGTTGCACGGTGGAGCGAGCCCCAGCGCGACGTCGTGGAACGGGCACTGGCGGACGATCCGACGCGTCGATGGAATGGCGCGGGAGCGTTCATCGACGCGGTGGCGCGCGTCTTCGACGCGAACGCGTCGCCGTCGCTTCCCCTCGAGGCGTCGGGGGATATGGTGCTCGCGACGGAGCCGCAGGTGACGAAATGGTGGCGTGCCAGCGCCTCGCGCGCGCCCGTTACCGAGCCACCCGGGACACGCCGAGACCGGTGGCGCGTCGCTCCGCTCGTCCTTTTCGCCGCGCTCGCGCTCGCGCTCGCTGTGCTCCGCTGGCGAGGCGAGGCGAGCTCGGAGGAGCCCCAGGCTGCGGCGCGTGCAGAGACACAGGGCGACACGACACCAAGCGCCTTCATCGCGGTCCAACCCGCCGAGGCACTGGCCGGTGAACCGACGCCAGCGCCGCGCGTCGCGGATGCGCCACGCCGTGACCACGACGGGCGAGGGGGGCGTGATAATGAACCTGCGCCGCCGTCGGCGCTCGCGGCGGGTGACTCCTCGCGTCGAGAGGGGATGCTCGAACAGGACGCAATCGATCCCGAGTCTCGACTCAGCGCGTTGCTGGCCGTCGACACGGACGAGGCCTCGATGCTCGCGCTCGAGGTCGCGGATTCGATCCTGCGAACTGTGCAGGATGCACGTCGACATGATGGCATCCTCCGGTTGAAAGCGGCGCATGAACTGCGTCTCCGCGACCACGAGGCGGCTTGCCGCAGCCTCGAACGTATTCCGCTGGCGCGACGACCCGCCGTCGTGACGGAAAATCTGGACAGGTTCTGCCGAGCAGACCGTGTCTCGTAGATGAACGATCGGTGACCCGCTCCATGTGAGTGCCGCGCACCAGTTCCGCCTTACCGACGCCGCGATCACTTCCTGTCTCCATCACATCGCCCGATTTCGCATGCCTGAACCGACGGACGCCTTCGAGTTGTGGGTCGCTCAGACAACCACCCAGTATCTGCGAGTTCGGGATGCGAGTCTCGTCGAGCTGCAGCAGCAGGTGCTCGCGCGGAAGGAGGCCGCCCTGCATCGGCTCTACCAGCTCTACGCGTCTGATCTCGAGGCCAAGGTGAGGCGTCTGGGTCCGGAAGCAACAGCGCGGGCCGCCGAGGTTGTCAACGATGTCTTTCTTCGCCTTCCCGAGACGCTGGTACGCTACGAAGAGGACGGGCGCTTCCCGGCGTGGTTGTTCACACAGGCGATGAATCGCTGGCGTACGATCCGTCGCTCGATTCGGCGTGATCGTCTGCAGGGTGATGGTGAGCTTCCGCCGATCATTGCGCCTCCCTCGAGCGTTGGCGTTCGCATCGATCGCGAGCGACTGCGCGCAGAGGCGGAAGCGCGATTGAGCGATACCGAGCGTGAAGCATGGTTGCTGTCGCTCGAGGGATACTCCCGGCAGGAAATCGGCGACGCGCTCGGCATCACCGCCAACGCGGCAGGCGTTCGGCTGGACCGCGCGAAGAAGCGGCTGCGAGACCTGATGCACGAATATCTGCGCTGAACGCTCGTTCCCCGGATCCCATGTCTCGCTTCGCGCGTCACGTCACGGGCTTCGCCCTGCTCACGCTCGCCTTCGCCGCCATCGCGTGGCGATGGTTCCCCGAGGCGCAGCCGCTCCTCGCTGTTGACAATCGCCTCACGCCGCCGCACGCAGAGGCCGCGGCGCGCGCCTTCCTCGAGGCCCACGCCCTCGCACCCGACTCCGCCGCGCGAGCGGCCAGTCGCTTCGACCATCGCGACGAACGGCAGCTCTACCTCGAACTCGAGGGGGAGGCTGCGGCCAGCGTGCAGGCCGAACTCCGCGCCGACGACGTGCCCATCTTCGAATGGGATGTGCGCTTCTTCGTGCCTGGCGACCCGCGAGATCTGTTCGTTACCCTGGCGCCCTCCGGACGCGTGGTCAGCTTCAGTCGCACGCTCGCCGAGACCGATGGCCGGCCAGCGCTCGACTCGGTCGACGCGCATGCCCTCGCCGTCGCGGTCCGCGATACGTGGCTACCATCCCCTGGTGCCTCGTGGGAGTTGGCCGCCGTGTCCAGCGAACGTGTCCCGCAGAGTGGTCGGCTCGACCGCACCTTCAGCTTCGATCGCACGGATCGACGGTTCGGGGACGCAACCATCCGGCTCGATGTGCTCATTCAGGGCAACGAAGCGGGCGGCGCCTTTCTGCGCACGGTGATTCCAGGCGCATTCCAGCGACGCTACGGCGAGCTGCGGGCGGCGAACGAGTGGTACGCCTCGCTGGCCAGTACCGCCTTGCCGTTTCTGCTCGGGGCGTGCCTCGTCCTCCTCTGGCGCGGTGCCCGAGTACAGCAAGTGCGCTGGCGTCCAGCGCTCATCATGGCGGGCATCGTCAGTGCACTGCAAGTTGCGGCCGCCTTCAACGCGATCGGCAACAGCTGGTTCGAGTACGACACGGCCGATTCCGCGACGGTACACCTGGCGTTCCAACTGGTGCTGGCGGTGGGGATCGGCGCGTTCGCGGTCGGGGCGCTCACGCTGATCTTCGCCGCGGGCGAATACGTCACCCGGTTGGCTTTTCCGCAGCACTGCGATTGGTGGCGCACTGTTCGCGATGCAGGCAGCGAACCGGTGGCGCTCCGTGTGCTCGGTGCCTATCCTCTCGCCGCCTTCGGCTTGGCGTACGTCTCGTTGTTCTACCTCGCCGCGCAGCGCCTGCTGGGCTGGTGGTCGCCCGCCTCCCTGCTCGACGACCCCAATCTCATCGCGACGCCGCTGCCGTGGGTCTCAGCGCTTTCGTCCGCGCTGCTCGCCGGCACATGGGAGGAGGTCATCTTTCGCGCGGTGCCGCTGGCGCTGCTGGCGCTTTGCGTGGGTGATCGGCCGGCGCGCCCCTGGGTGCTCGGTGCCGGTGTTGTCGCCACCGCGCTCATCTTCGGGTTCGCGCACGCGAACTACCCGTCAGTGCCCGCCCACGCGCGCGGCGTCGAGCTCTTCGCCGAGTCGGTCCTCTGGGGTGTCCTCTTCCTGCGCGTCGGGTTGCCCACCACGGTGGTCGCGCACACGCTGTATGACCTCTCGCTCTTCGGCCTGTTCAGCGCCGCCGGCAGCGCACCGGCGTATCGCATCGCGCTCGCGGCCGTCGTGCTCGCCGGGCTTGCACCGGCCCTGGTGGTGGCGTGGCAGCGCCGGCGCTTCGCCGCAGGACCGACCGCCATTGCGATGCGGTTCGCCGATGTGCGCCAGCGACCCGTGGGCGGGCCGGCGGTTGGCAACGCGGATCAGGCGGCGCGTAAGGTGGACGCGTCGACCTCCACGCGTACCGATGGGGCCGTCGTGGTGCAGGCGCTCATCCCCGCGTCGCGCCGTCGAGGATTCGTGTTGGCCGCGCTTGGCGTCGCCGCGCTACTGGCCACGCTGACGCAGTCTGCTCGAACACCCGGCTTCCGCCTATCCAGCGCCGAGATCGCACGTCGCGCCGATTCAGCGTTCGTCACGCTGGGAGGCGATCCGACAGCCGGCTGGCGACAGCTCTCGGCAACGACATCGGACGCGTTCCTCGGCCTGCCCACGCACTTTGACGTGTTCGTGGAGCGTCATGACATCGAATCGACCGTTCGTGACACGCTCGGTGCGATCTGGCAGCCCGCGAGCGCGTGGCAGGTGCGCTACGTGCGCACGGATGGCGAGCTCGAGACGCGCGCCGAGTCTTGGCGGCTCTGGCTGCGTGGGGATGGACGTCCGCTCGCGTGGCGCCACGTCCTGCCTGACTCGGCTACTCGTGCGCCGGTCTCGCGGGACGAGGCGCGCACGGCTGCCGTGCGGGCGCTGGCGGCGCTGGGCGTTCCGGCGGAGGCGTTGCGTGATGTGAGCGCGAGCGAGGAGCGGCGCCCGAATCGGCTCGACATCGGTTTTCTTTTCGATGACACGCGGCTGAGGCTGCCGGACGGGGCGAGCGCGCGGTGGTCGGTGGTCGTCGCAGGTGGCGATGTCGTGGATGTGCGACCGGCTGGATATCTGCCCGAGGCATACGAGCGGACGCGGCAGTCGTTCGACACGGTACGGGTTGTGGTTGTGGGCGGCCTGCTGCTGCTCACGATCGTGACCGTGGTGCTTGGGCTCGTTCGCTGGTTGCGGACGCCAGCGCTCACGTTTGATCCGCCGCCGTGGGGGACGCGAAAACTCGCCCTCGTCGCTGGCCTGCTGTTGCTGGCATCGATCGATGCTGCCAATGGCTGGACGGCGTCGCTGATCGACTACGTCACGGAGGAGCCGTGGAGCACCTTTCGCTCGGCGACACTGCTGAGCACGGTGCTCTCCCCGCTGCTCGGAGTGGGTGTCATGGTCGGACTTGTCGCCCTCGCCGACGCGGCGCGGCGGCGGGTGCCGATCCCGTCGTGGACGGATCGAGTGACGACATGGGCGGGCGCACTCCCACTCGCCGGCGTCTTCCTGCTGGTCGCTCACGTTCCGGGCGTTGTCGTCTCGAGGCAAACCGGACCCGCCTTCACGAGTGCAGACGCGCTCGTGCCTCAACTGGCGCTCGTCGGTGACGCCGTGCTCGATCCGCTGCTCAAGGCTGGTGGCGCGCTGCTCGTGCTCGCGGCTGTGCGAGGGCGCCTCGCGGCGCTGCCGCTGCTGCTGCTCGGCGGCGCGATCCTGGCACCGGAAACGGACGGGCTCCCGGCGTTCGCCGCCGCGGCGCTTGGCATGGCGGCCGGCCTCGCGGTGCTGGTCGTCGTGGCGCGCCCATTTCTCCGCTTGTCGACCACGACCTGGCTGCTGGCGGCGCTGCTCGCGACGGCGGCCGGCGATATGCTCCTGCTCACGCGAGCCGAGTCGGCCGAGGCGGTCGTGGCGCTGACGCTCCAGCTACTGCTGCGGCTCGCGGCCATCGTCGTCGTGCATCGGGTGGCGCCGGTTGCATCGCGGACTGGTACGCCGGAGGTGTTGCCATCGGCGGCGTAGCGGCCGGTCTCGGGCACCGAAACGCTCAATGCTCGCGACGCAAGGGCCGCCCGCGCCTCACGGACGCACACCCCTCACGTTCGTGACGATGAACGGCTCGATCGCTTCACGCTCCTCCTTCGGGAGCCTCGAAAGATGGCCATTCTTGACCGGCCTCCCCACGCACCGGGGCAATGCCCGGTCCACGAGCGCCGTGGCCTGGTCTCGGTCCGCGTTCAGGCGCTCGAGCGCGCGATTCGCCGACGCCACGTTGGCGTCATGCAACGCGACGGCCGCGCTGTATCTGTTCACCTCCACCGAATCGAGTCGGTTGACACGTCCCATGGCGCGCGTCAACGAGTCTTCAGTCTGCCGTAGACGCGTCCGTTCCGCTTCGATCGCCTGCTCGGCCTGCTTCTGCAGCGCCGTGCGCTCCTGGAGACGGAGAAACACGACACCGCATCGACGGAGATCGAGGTACCGCAGGTCCCCGTCGTACAGCTCGATCTGGTCGACGATGGCGAACGGATCGGCGGTGGCGAGCGCGAGGATCTCCGCCTCCTCCGCGGCTCGTCTCGCCTGTCTCGAGGCGCAGCCCAAGCTCGAAAACAGGAAGGCGAAAGGGACGAGGCGGGTCAGGACATGGTTCGGTCGCATTGTGGGTTGGCTCCTTGCCGTTCGACGGTTTCAGTTCGGCGGGACAGCCGCATGGACGTCCGCCAGCTTGCGCGACAGGTCGCGTAGAAGTGCGAAGGGCGACTCCACGATCGAGATCACCATTGCTGTCGGCGATGCGCCGCTCGAGCGCGCCGCCCGGCACGTACTCGAGGCCATGGGCCACACCCGACTCACGGAACTGCGCCAACGTCACGGACGAACGCCTCGCACGTTCCGGATGATGAACCAATCCAACGCCTCGCGCTCCGCCGCGGGGAGCTTCTTCAGGTGACCATCCTTGACCCGTCGCCCGCTGCACCGTGCCTTCATCCGTTCCTGTAATGCCTCAGTTCGCGACAGTTCCTCGTTCGCGCGCGTGACGGTGGCATTTGCCGACGATACGTCTGCCGAATGGGCCGCGAGGGCTGCGTTGTACCGGTTGACCGCCGCCGAATCGAACTTGTTGATGCGACCGCTGGCGCGCGTCAGCGAGTCCTGAATCTGCCGAAAACGTGCCCGCTGCGCCTCGATCGCCTGACCGGACCGTTCATGCTCCTCGGCGCGCTCCGCCAGGCGGATGAGCACGACGGCGCACCGCCGGAGATCGAGGTACCGAAGGTCGCCATCGTACAGCTCGATCTGGTCGACGATGGTGAATGGATCGGCCGTTGCGAGTTCGAGGTGCGCCGCCTCGTCGCCGGCGCGCCGTGCCTGCATCGAAGCGCAGCCCACGCTCGACAGCCCGAAGATGAAGAAGGCGAGGCGGGTCAGTACAGGCTTCAGTCGCATGCTGGGTCGAGTCCTTGGAAGTCGGGTCATGAACTCGCTCGGCGTCACCGCCGTCGGCGCCGACGCTTCCATTCGTTGTAGCGCGCCTCGTCCTTCACGGAGACTGACGTGGCGAGGAAGGCCGCGATGAAGAAGCCGAGGTACTTGAGCGAAGTCCTCGCGAACTTCCTGTCGCCGACGTCCGACAGTCCGTCGGCCAGGAAATACGCGAGCAGCGTCACGGCAAACGCGACGGCGAGCCCGATGCGTCGCGAGCGCTGCTTGCGAACCTCGCGCTGCAAGGACTCGTCGGTGCCATGGCGACCGTTCGCTTCGGTGTCGGACTTCTCAGGAGTTGTCATCGATTCAACGTTGCCACAATCGATGGAATCAGCGCACCGGAGTCGGCTTGTCAGGCGCGCGGAGGCAGCGCATCTCCACTGCGCGCAGCATCACTTCGCCCGACGTGTCCAGCCACTCGCTGGAGCACTGCGACGCCTGTAGGGGCCGTGCGACCCGTCGCCATTCTGTTGTTCGTTCGGTACTCAATGTTGAAGCGCAAGGTCGGGGGCGCAGCGTGAAC
>JALOPS010000103.1 GCA_025453745.1 Gemmatimonadaceae bacterium | reverse complement strand
GGCAACGTGGCCGCGCGCCAGACGGAGGATTTTCGCTCCGGCGTCCGGCGCTTTGTCTCGCGCCGGGAAGGCCCTGCGTCGTGACGCCCATGACCATCGCGAAGCTGGCCGTCGGGCTCGCTGCGGTGATTGTGTGGGGCTTCGGCGTCCGCACGGAGGATTCGCGCATTCGCTGGGCGGGGATCGCGCTCCTGGTCGTCGCGCTGGCGCTCCGCTTCGTGAAGCGCAGGCCCAGACCGTAGCGCGCGACCGGGCGCGTTAGTTTGCGCCCCATGCGCGCCTCCCCGGTTCCCGAACTCCTCGCCCCCGCCGGCTCCCTCGACGCCGTGCGGGCCGCCGTGGCCAACGGGGCCAATGCGATCTACCTCGGCGCGTCCCGCTTCAACGCGCGCGACGAGGGCGCGCAGCTCACCCTGGACGACCTGGCCCTTGCGTGCGACCTCGCCCACAAGCACGGCGTTCGCATCTACCTCACGTTCAACGTCCTCATCAAGACGCACGAGCGGAGCGACGCGCTCCGCTACCTCGGCGAGTGTGTCGACCGTGGCATCGACGCGGCGATCGTGCAGGACATCGGCGCCGTGCGACTCATCCAGCGCGTCTATCCGCAGCTCGAGGTGCACGGCTCCACGCAGATGACCGTGCACGATGCGAGCGGTGCGCGTGTGATGGCCCGCCTGGGCGTGGAGCGGGTGGTGCTGGCGCGCGAGAATACGCTCGAGGACATCAGGAGCATTCGCGCCGCCGTCCCCACGCTCGGGCTCGAGACGTTCGTGCATGGCGCGCTGTGCATCTCGTACTCGGGGCAGTGCTTCATGTCGGGCATGATCAGCGAGCGGAGCGCCAATCGCGGATCGTGTGCTCAGAGCTGCCGCAAGGACTACGTGCTCACCGACGATGCGACGCAGCACGAGCTCGACCGCGGCTTCCTCATCTCCGCGAAAGATCTGGGCGCGTGGGAGCATCTGCCGGCCATCGCCGAGGCGGGTGTCGGTTGCCTCAAGATCGAAGGGCGCAAGAAGAAGCCCGAGTACGTGGCCACCGTGACGCGCGGCTATCGCGAATTTCTCGATGCCGTCGAGCGCGGACAGTGGCATGCGCCGACGTTCGAGGAAACGCAGCCTCTCGTGCAGATCTTCAGCCGCGGCTTCACCGGCGGCATGTATGGAGGGCGCGACGGACGCGAATACGTCACGCGAGCCACGCCGGACAATCGCGGCGTCGACCTGGGTGCGGTCGTCGCCGTGGAGCCCGGCGCGCTGACGGTTGAAGTCCGAGCGCCTCTGGCGCAGGGGGATGGCATCGGTCTCGAGCCGCCGACCGACGATACACGCGCCATGCACGACGCCGTCGGCTTCACGATCGACACCGTACGGACCCTTGCGACGCGCAACGGCACCACGCGGCAGACCGTAACACCGCGCGATCGGCGCGTGCTGGCCCGCGTGCGCGAGGGGTGGCGGGTGGTGCGCACCAGCGACATCACGCTGCTCGAACGGGCGCGCGCCTCGTGGATCGCCCTGGCGGAGCCGCTCAAGGCGCGGCGCACACGCCTCGATGTTCGCCTCTTCGGCAGCGCGGGCGGGCCGCTCAAGGCCGTGGCCACCGTCACGCTCGACCCCACGCACGCCGACCAGATCGACGACGTGATGGTGCGAAGCGAGGTCATGCTTGCCCCGGCGTCGAAGCGCGCGCTCGACTACGCCACGCTTCGCGAACAGCTCGGTCGCCTCGGCGAGACGCCGTTTGCACTCGGCACGCTCGACATCACGGGACTCGATGCCGGCCTCTTTCTCCCGCTCTCGACGCTCAATCAGCTCCGCCAGGACGTCGTCGACCAGCTCATGCCGCGGCGTGACTGGGCCGAGCAGGCGCGCCTCGCCGAGCGCGACGCGACAATCGAAGCCGCCATTGCAGATGTGACGGTAACGTTGCCCACGCGTGAGATCGCACCACCACGGCTCGCACCGCGTGTCATCGCAAGCGTCTTCGACGCCGACATGGCGCGTGCCGCCGCCGCAGCGGGCGCGCACGAGGTGGTGATCGATCCGTTTCTTCGGCACCCCGCGCCGCCGCGCGCTCGTGTCACCGCGCTGCGTGATGAGCTCGCCGCGCTCGGCGTGGTGCTTCGGCTGCGCACGCCAACCATCGTGCGCCCCGAAGACCGCGCACGGCTCGACAAGTGGCTTCCGCTCGGGTTGCCCGTGCTCACGGGACACCTGGGGCTGCTGCACGAACTGGCCACGCAGGGCGTCGATGTCGTCGGGGACTACGCGCTCAACGTGTTCAATCCGCAAACCGCCGCCGAGTGCTTCGCGCTCGGGGCAGCACGGGTGGTCGCGAGCGTGGAGCTCACGCTCGAGGAGATCGGGCAGTTGGTGGCGCCGTGGCAGGGGCGTGGCTTCGAGGTGCTCGGCTACGGGCGTCCCGAGGGGATGACCATCGAACACTGCGTGCTCTCCGCCGCATTCGATCGGGAGCCGACGACGTGCCGGGACCTCTGCGTGCAGAAGCATCCGCAGGTGTCGCTCACCGACCCCATCGGCTACACGTTCCCCGTTGCCACGGACTCCGACTGTCGCAATCGGCTGCTCCACTCGCGTCCCATCGACGCGCTCGAGTATCTGCCGGCGCTCTCCGCGATTGGCATCGATGGTGTGCACCTCGTGTTCAATGTCCCCGGTGACCCTGTCGCAGCGGTCACGCGCGCCTGGCGTGAGGCGGTGGATGCCGTGGAGGCCCGCGAGACGCCGGATTTGACCGCCACACGCGCGGTGCTCGGTCGGGAATTCACGCGCGGACACTTCGCGCGCGCCGTGTAGCGCACGCCACGGAGACGCCGCGCTGCGCCTCGAGCGCCGTCGTCGCTTCTGCAACCTCTCGCGCATGCCACGCCTGCTCGTCACACTGCTCGTTTGTCTGCTCGCGTGCCCGCTCGAGGTGCCCGCGCAGCCCAGTCGCCCGATCACGGTCGACACCACCACGCCGCTCCAGCGCCTGTCCGCACGTTTCTGGCGCTGGCGGGTGGTGCAGCAGCCGGTCAATCACGACGACATCCCGCGGATCGACCGGCCGTCGGGGTGGGCACCGGATTGGAGCCCACCGGCCGTCGCAGCCATGCGTGACTCGCTCACGCGCTTCCAGCAGCTCTGGCGCGAAGTCGATACCGCGCGCTTCACGGTACCGCAACACGTCGACTACCGCCTGGTGGGCTCGGCGATCGCGCGCGTGGCGTGGGAGCTCGATGGGACGCGCGAGTGGCAGCGCAATCCGCGCTTCTACATCCAGCAGACGCTTGGGGCCGTGTACGATCGCCTGCTCCCACCGCCGCCATTCAGCGCGGAGCGCTCGCGCGCAGTGGTCACACGGTTCGAGCGGATCCCCGCGACGCTCGACCATGCACGCGCCAACCTGACCGACCCACTCGCGCCATTCGCGGAACTGGCCATCGCCGAGCTGCGACAGATCCGCGCGCAACTCGACGTGGTCGCGCGTGACCTGACGCCGCTGCTCGCGGCGGCGGACCGGCCGCGTGCCCTCCGTGCGATCCGCGCGGCGACCACGGCACTGGAGGGCTACCGCGACTGGCTGCAGCAACGGCTTCCTGGCATGGCGCACGATGTCGCCGTGGGGCCCGAGCGGTACCGTCGCTTCCTCAACGAGGTCGCCCTCGTCCCCTACGGACCCGATGAGCTCGTCCGTATGGCGCGGCAGGAGTGGGATCGTGCGGTGATGTTCGAGAGCTTCGAAGCCAACCGGAATCGAGCGTTGCCGCGACTGCCGATCGCGCCGTCCCAGACGGCGCAGATCGCGACCGAAGCGCGCGACGAGCGGGCCGTTCGGACGTTCCTCACGACGCACGGTCTTCTGACCGTGCCGGACTGGATGCAGCACTATGTCAATCTCCCGTTGCCGTCGTACATCGAGGCGCTGCGGTTCCTTGGCGTGACCGACGATCTGACGAGCGAGCAGCGGCTCGATGAGAATGGGGTCTCCTATATCCCCGTGCCGTCACCGCTGCTCGGATACTTCTACGCGTCGATCGCGCGCGACCCGCGCCCGATCATCGTCCATGAAGGAGTGCCGGGGCACTACTTCCAGCTTGCGCTCTCCAGTGCGCACCCCAACCCCATCCGGCGACGCTACTACGACTCCGGTCCCAACGAAGGGATCGGCTTCTACGCCGAGGAGATGATGCTCCAGGCCGGCCTCTTCGACGACCGGCCGAGGGTGCGCGAAATCATCTACAACTTCATGCGCCTGCGCGCGCTGCGCGTGGAAGTGGATGTGAAGCTCGCGACCGGGCAGTTCTCCATCGCGCAGGCGGCCGGCTATCTCGCACGCACCGTGCCCATGGACAGCGCCACCGCACTCGAGGAAGCCGCGAGCTTCGCCAGCGGACCCGGGCAGGCGATCACCTATCAGATCGGCAAACTGCAGATCACCGAGATGCTCTCGCAGGCGCGCGTGCGTGACGGCGTGCGCTTCGACCTGCGCGCGTTCCACGACTACGTCTGGCTCAACGGCAACGTGCCGTTCGCCTTGCAACGATGGGAGCTGCTCGGCGATCGGTCATGGGTTGACGCCCTCACGGGCGGTGTGATGCAGTCGACCGGAACCGTGCACCGCACCGGGGCGCGACCGTGATCCAGGTGCGCGCGCGACTCGTCGTTGGTGCGGTCACGGCGCTGGCCACCGCGCTCCCGGCGCAACGCGGCGCCGTGTGTGCCCTCACGCCCCCGCGCGCGCCAGCGGATACCTGGCCGATGGATGCACGGCGCGACCCCGTGGAGATGATCCTGCACAACGCACGCATCTACACGCTGCAGTGGGGGGAGCCACGCTGGAACGGCGACCCGGCGCCGAGTGCGCCGTTTGCGAACGGGCGCTGGCAACCCGACGCGACGGCCATCGCACTCGGTGGGCAGCGCATCGTGGCGGTGGGGTCTGACTCGGCCGTGCTCGCACTCCGTACGGCAGGCACGGTGGTGCGCGATCTTCGGGGCGCGACGGTGCTTCCCGGACTCGTCGACGCGCACACGCATGTGGCCGAGTTGGGCGCGTCACTCGCGCGCGTGGATCTCGTTGGGGCGCGCTCGCCGGCCGAGGCAATGGCACGCGTGGCGCGCGCCGCACGCACCATACCGCCGGGCACCTGGGTGCTCGGGCAGGGGTGGGATGAAGGCGCGTGGGCTGACACGCTGCTCACGGCGCGCATGCTCTCCGCGCGCTTCCCGCGACACCCCGTATACCTGCGCGGACTGCACGGCTTCGGCGGGTGGGCCAACGCCATGGCGCTCGCACGCGCGGGCATTCGGCGCGAAACACCCGATCCCACCGGCGGTGTCATCGATCGCGATGCCTCGGGCGCACCCTCGGGTCGTGTGCGCAATCGTGCGGTCAAGCTGCTCGATGATGCGATCCCCGCGCCGACGCGCGCGCAGGCGGAGTCGCACTGGCTCCTGGGCCTCCGCGCACTGGCCAACGCCGGCTACACCACGGTGCACGAAGCCGGCGTCGACCAGGCGCACCTGGACGCGCTCCGCGCCCTCGCGTCGCGCTGTGCGCTGCCAATTCGCGTGTATGCGATGGTGTCGACCCGGGACTCGGCCGCCGTACGCGAATGGGTGGCACGCGGACCCGACTCCTCGGGAGCCGGCGGCGCGACGATTCGTGCCGCCAAGGCGTACTACGATGGCGCCCTCGGATCGCGCGGCGCGCGATTGTTCGCCGAGTACGCGGACCTGCCCGGACACCTGGGCGTCGCGGGCGCGGCGTACGGGTTCGACTCTGCGGCGGTGGCGTCGATGATGCGCAGCGGATTTCAGGTGGGCATTCACGCCATCGGTGACGCGGGCAATCAGGAGGTGCTCGACTTCATCCGTGACGTGCAGCGCACCACGCCTCGCGCGGCGACACGCCGCGACCGCATCGAGCACGCGCAGGTCATGGCGCCGGCGTCCATTACGTCCCGGCGCGACGGTGCGCTCATCGCCAGCATGCAGCCAGTGCACGCCGTCGAAGACGCACCGTGGGTGACGCAGCGCATCGGCCCGCTGCGCGCCAAAGGGGCGTATGCGTGGCGCACCCTGCGGCAACACGGCTTCGCGTTGGCCTTGGGCAGCGATCTGCCGGGCTCCGGGTTCGGCATCGGGTATGGCCTGCACGCGGCGACCACACGGACCGATTCCCTCGGTCGACCCGCCGGCGGCTGGTTTCCCGAAGAACGGTTGCGCATCGAGGAAGCCATTCGTGGCTACACGACGTGGGCGCAGCGGGCGGCATTCGTGGAGACACGGCGAGGCATGATCGCTCCCGGCTACGATGCCGATCTCACCGTGCTCGACGGCGATCCGTTCGACTCGACCACCACCCTCATGCGCCTTGCCCCGCGGCTGACCATCGTCGGTGGACGTGTGGTATTCGATGGCGCGCGCAACGCCAGGGACGCGCGCAGCCGACGGTAGGCGACTTCGGCGACCGAGCGCTGGCGCTTCATGCGCGTGTGAATTCGATGAGGCACGCGCACGGATGTGATGTAGGCTGGGAGACCGCACGCACGCGCCACTTGCTCCCGCCCTCATGCTCCCTTACGCTCGGCGCATGGCACGCTCCCTCGCGCCCACTCCACCCACGCTGGCCGAGGCGCGCGCCGTGTTGCACGCGCGCTTCGGCTTTGCAGACCTGCGCCCGGCGCAGGTCCAAGCCGTGCAGTCGGTGCTCGAGGGGCACGACACCCTCATCGTGCTGGCCACCGGGGGCGGCAAGTCCATCTGCTATCAGTTGCCGGCGCTCGTGCTCGACGGCCTCACCGTCGTCATCTCGCCACTCATCGCGCTCATGCGCGACCAGGTCGACGCGCTCGAACGCAAGGATATTCCCGCGGCATTCATCAACAGCACGCTGACCAGCGCGCAGGCGGGCGAACGCATCGCGCGCGCGGCGAGCGGTGACCTGCGATTGCTCTATCTCGCCCCCGAACGCGCCGACGTCGGACGAACGATCGAGCAGCTTGCCCGCATCGGCGTGACCCGGCTTGCCGTCGACGAAGCGCACTGCATCAGCGAGTGGGGGCACGACTTCCGGCCGAGCTACCGGCGCATCGGTCGACTGCGCGAACGACTGGGGGCACCGCCTACCGTCGCGCTGACCGCCACCGCCACGCCCGATGTGCGGCGCGACATCGTCGCACAGCTCGGCTTGAACGACCCCACCGTGATTGTGGCCGGCTTCGATCGCACGAACCTGCACTATCGCGTGCGGAGCGAGCGCACCCATCGCGACAAGGACCGCGCGCTGATCGAGACACTCCGCGAGCGTCCCGGCACCGCGGTCGTGTACGCGCCAACGCGCAAGGCCACCGAGCGCCTGGCCACGGTGCTCACGCGTGCACGCATTCCGGCGGTCGCGTACCATGCCGGCCTCGAGGACGCCTCGCGCAATCGGGCCCAGGATGCCTTCATGCGCGAAGAGGCACGGGTGGTCGTGGCGACGAGCGCCTTCGGCATGGGGATCGACAAGGCCGACGTACGCACCGTCGTGCACTGGGCGATGCCGGGTACCCTCGAAGCCTACTATCAGGAGGCGGGCCGGGCGGGGCGCGACGGCGCGCCGGCAGCCTGCGTGCTGCTGCACAGCTACCCCGATCGTTTCACGCACGAGCACTTCATCGAGCAGGCACATCCGCCGCGTCGGCTCTATGAGCAGACCTGGCGCGTGCTCAAGCGCCGCGCCGACGACGTGGGGCTCACGTCGCTCACGCCGGAGTCGCTCGCCTCACTGCTCCCCGACGACACCAATCCGCGCCATGCGGTCGTCGTCATCCAGCAGTTGCAGCGGCGAGGTCTCGTCACGGTCATTCCCGAGCATCTCGATCGCCTGTGGGTGCGACTGCTCGCGACTCCCGAGCGCATCACGCGCGAGCTCGCCACCGATCGCACGCTCGAACGCGATCTCTTGCGCGCCCTGTGGCGGCAAGCCGCCGAGCGGCTGCACACGGGTGCGATCATCGCGCTCGATCGGCTGCCGCCCGGGCTCGGGCACCCCGTGGCACTGCGCGGTCATCTCAAGCGGCTCGAACAGGAGCAGTTCATCTGGACGCGCGCGGTGGGGGCGGGAATCGCCATCGGTGCGGATGTCCTTCCGGCCGAGTCGCCACCGCTCGATTGGGCCGATCTCGATGCTCGGCGACGACACGACCTCGACAAGCTCGACTGGATGCAGCGCTACGCGTACGCACGCATCTGTCGCCGGCGCTTTGTCCTCGACTACTTCGGTGACAAGAGCTTTGCCGGATGCAGCGGCTGCGATGTGTGTGATCCACCGGGTGACGCCGCATCGCCCGCGCGCCCGCGGAGCCGCCCTCGCGCGCGCAGCAGGACCGCGTAGGTTGTCCATCGGGTGGCGCGCCGGGGGGCGCGACGCGCCCATGGGCCCGTACGGAGACCTGGCCATGCTGCATCGCGCACTCATCGTTCTCGCGCTCACCGTGAGCGCCGCACAGGCGCAACTCATCGGCGGCGGCGCCGGTACCACGTCCAACTTCATGCCGCTGGGCGGCATTTCCAACGTGGGCACGCCGGTGGCCAATCGGTATCAGCAGCTCTTTTCCGCGAGTGCGTGGAGCAGCACCACGGCCATCGGCGGCGTGCGCTTCTTCCGTGCCAGTGTCGATGGGTCCTATCGCACGCAGACGCTGCGCATTTCGCTCTCCACGTCGGCACGCGCCGTCACCGGTGCCGGACGCCTCGACGAGACCAACTTCGACAGCAACGTCGGCGTCGATCGCCTCGTGTTGGGGACGATCGCCCTCGACGGCACCACACCGGCCACGGTCCAACTGCTCGGCCCCACCTTCACGTTCAATCCGCTCGCCGGCAACCTGCTGCTCGACATCGAGGTGCTCCCGGGCGCCGGCGGCAATCCCACCAATCGCGCGTCGCATCTCGCGCGCACCAACTGGGGAACGGGTCCCGTCCTGTTCAGTCGGGCGCACAACTTCTCGAGCACCGCCATGTACAACGAGGGGTGGGGGCTCGTCACCGAGTTCCTCCCTGCGACCGTGGTGCCCGAACCATCGGCCCTGCTCATGACGGTTGCGGGCGTCTGCGCCCTCGCGGCGTTCGCCGCGCGCCGACGGCCACGCGCGTAACGGTCCTACACGGGCACGTCACGACATCGCCCGCTGTTGCGCACGGGGGCGCCGCCTAGTTTCTCCGCGCATGGACGATTCGCTCTACTTCACGAACGACAACCTCGCCGTGCGCGAGATGGTGCGCGCGTTCGCGCGCGATGAAGTCGCACCCATCGCGGCCCGGTTCGACGCCTCCGCCGAGTTCCCCTGGGCCACCGTCGCGCGCATGGCGGAGCTCGGCCTCCTGGGCGTGCCGTGGGACGAGTCGCTCGGCGGCGCGGGGCTCGATCTGATGAGCTACGTGATCGCGATTCACGAGATGGCCAAGGTGTGTCCGTCGCATGCCATCACGATCTCGGCGCACACGACGCTGGGCACCTCGCCCATCGTGCACATGGGCACTGAGGCGCAACGGGCGCGCTACGTGCCGTTGCTGGCGTCGGGTCGCGTGCTCGGCGGCTTTGGTCTCACCGAGGAAGGTGCCGGCAGCGATGCAGGCGGCACGCGCACCACGGCCGTGCGCAAGGGAGACCACTACGTCCTCAACGGGTCGAAGCGCTTCATCACGCACGCGGGGGTGGGCGAGATTTTCAGCGTCACCGCCGTCACCGACGCGAGCAAGGGCACCAAGGGGATCTCGTCGTTCATCCTCACCAAGCCCACGGTCGACGTGGCGGCGGCCACGGCGCACGGCATCGGCCACGATCCGTCGCTGCCGGCCATGGCGGGATTCAGGGCGGGCAAGAAGGAAGACAAGCTCGGCTGGCGCGCGTCGGACACCCGTGAGCTCCTCTTCGACAATGTCGAGGTCCCCGTCGAGCAGCGGCTGGGTGAGGAAGGGCAGGGCTTCATCAACTTCATGAAGACCCTCGACGCGGGGCGCATCGGCATGGCGGCGGTCGCGTTGGGGACCGCCGAAGGCGCGTTCGAGCAGGCGCTGTCGTACGCTGCGACGCGGCAGCAGTTCGGGCAGCCCATCGCGCGATTCCAGGGCGTGCAGTTCCCGCTGGCCGACATGGCAATGGAAATCGAAGCCGGCGCGCACCTGCTGTACGCCGCCACCCGGCTGGCCATGCACGGACGCCCCTTCGGCAAGGAAGCCGCCATGGCCAAGCTCTTCTGCTCCGAACTGGCGATGCGTGCGACGACCAAGGCCGTGCAGATCCACGGCGGCTACGGCTACACCAAGGAGTACGCCGTCGAGCGCCTCTTCCGCGACGCGAAGATCTGCGAGATCGGTGAAGGCACGAGCGAGATCCAGCGTATCGTCATTGCGCGGCATCTGCTCCGCGATCTGAACTGACCGCGCGCGGCGGGGATTGTCGCGCCCCCATTGAAGCGGGCGTGGCGAGCGCACTACCTTTCGCCACAGCTACGGCGCAGCCGACCTTGTGCGGTCGGCCGCGCCTCGCGGTCCGAGTCGCGCGTCGCCAGCGCGACAGGGCGTGTCGGCCGACCGTCCGTCGCGTGACGATGGATCGTCGGCCGTTTGGTACGCCCCGGTTCGCGTTCGCCCCTCCTGGTCGTTCCCCGTCTGCCACGGTGCCGCCATGCCCCTCGCGAGGGCGTGGCGCGTGTGGCAGGAGCCGATGAAGCGCGAGATCCTCATCAACGCCACCGCGCGAGAAACGCGCGTGGCCATTCTCGAAGACGATCAGCTCGTCGAGCTGCTCACCGATCGCCCCGATGCGCGGCGCATGATCGGCGACATCTACCTCGGCAAGGTCGAAGCGGTGCTGCCGGGTATTCAGGCGGCCTTCGTCAACATCGGGACCGAGAAGAGCGCGTTCCTGCACGCCAACGATGTCGTCGTCGCCGGCGCGAGCAGCGATGCGGACGACGACGAGGAAGAGGAACGGCGCCCGCAGAAGGAGGTCAACATCCAGGACGTGCTCAAGCGCGGCCAGGAGGTGATCGTCCAGGTCTCCAAGGAGCCCATCAGCACCAAGGGACCACGCGTCACCGGCGAGGTATCGCTCGCCGGGCGCTTCCTCGTCTACATGCCGTTCGCCAGCAAGGTGGGCGTCAGCCGCAAGATCGGCGATCGCGCCGAGCGGCAGCGCCTGCGCGAAATGGTCCAGGAGCTGCTCCCGGCCGACGCGGGGGGCATCATCGTGCGCACCGTCTCGGAGGACACCAGTCGCGAGACGTTCGAGCGCGAGCTCAACTCGCTCCTCGGGCAGTGGAAGCGCATCAACAAGAAGACGCAGTTCACGAGGGCCCCGTCGCTGCTGCACCGTGAGACGAATCTCACCCGCGGTCTCGTGCGCGACCTGTTCAGCGCCAAGGTCGACCAACTCACCGTCGATTCCAAGCAGGTCTTCAACGAGGTCGTCGAGTACCTCGAGCAGATCGCGCCCGAGCTCGTCTCGCGCGTCAAGCTGCACGAGGAATCGGTGCCGATCTTCGACAAGGCCGAGATCGAGACCGAGATCCGCGACCTCTTCAAGCGGCGCTGCGATCTGCCCTCGGGCGGGTACATCCTCATCGAACCGACGGAGGCGCTGGTCTCCGTCGACGTGAACTCGGGGCGCTACACGGGCAAGAAGGACCCCGAGAAGACGATCCTGCGCACCAACAGCGAAGCGGCGCGCGAAGTCGCGCGGCAGCTGCGTCTGCGCGACGTGGGGGGGATCATCGTCTGCGACTTCATCGACATGGAGTCGCAATCGAATCGCGACAAGATCCTCCAGGAGCTGCGCACGCATCTGGGGCGTGACCGGGCGCGGACGAAGGCCTTTTCCGTCAGTGAGCTCGGGCTCATCGAGATGACCCGGCAGCGGGTCCGGCAGAGCCACTGGCAATCGGTCACGATGGCCTGTCCGACCTGCGAGGGGACGGGGCGCATCCTGACGCCGGAGACGATCGTCCGGCGCGCCGAGCGGGCGATCAAGCGGATGGCGGTGGAGGGGCGAAAGGACCCCGTCATGCTCAAGCTCCATCCGGAAGTGGCGCTGCACGTCCTCGAGCAGGAAAAGGACCTGGTCAAGCGGCTGGAACGGGCGGCGGGGGCCCCCATCGAGCTGCGCGACGACCCACTGCTCCGGCAGGACGAGTTCAAGCTGGTCATCAAGTCGGCGGGGCGGGACATCACCGAGCAGTACGCCGTCGCCTAGCCCCGGTTGACAGCTAACTCCAAGTGGGGTAAGCTATTGGGCTCTCGTGGTTCGCCCGGAATCCGGCGCGGACCCCCAATTTTCAGCTTCTCGCGGTCAGCAGGCCACGGCCATGACGTACGCCATCATCCGCTCCGGCGGCAAGCAGTATCGGGCTGAGCCCGGCAAGACGTTGCGCATCGACCAGCTCCCCGGCGACGCCGGTGCCAAGGTCGAGTTCACCGACGTCCTCTACGGCAGCGACAACGGCGCCATGAAGGTCGGCGTCCCCACGCTCAGCGGCGCGCGCGTCACCGCCGAAATCGTCAAGCAGGGCAAGGGCGACAAGAT
>JALOPS010000102.1 GCA_025453745.1 Gemmatimonadaceae bacterium | reverse complement strand
CGCCGGCCCTCGCGTTCAAGGTGGGCTACAAGCCGGGGACGCCAGAAGAAAAGGTGTGGACCGATTGGGTGAAGACGCACTATCACAAGTTGAGCGACGACACCGCGCAGCCGATCGACTTCACGGCGGCCGAGGGCTTCAACGCGATGTATGCGGAACTGGTGCTGCGCGTCGCGAACCGGAGCACGCGCCCGGCGTGGCGGAAGGACAGCTTCTTTGCGACGCCGGCGGTGGTGCCGTGAGCGAAGCGCCATGGAGTGGCAGACCGGCTGACACATCCCCGGACATGGATGCGAAGCATCTGTCACTCATCGCGTCGCTCAGCCCTGGAGAGCGGGGCCGTTTGGTGTTTGCTCTTTCGGGTATGGCGCGTCAAGTCGCATGGACGGGCGCCGAGAAGCACGCCGGGCACCTGGGACCCGATGCGGTGCGCAAGAGATTCCTGACATCGCTCTACGGTGCGGCGGAGGCAGAGCGCATCGTGCGCGCACTCTCCCAGTCGCCGCATGCGTGATTACGTCGAGGCGATCGATGCGCTGGGCCTGGTCGCCTCGGCACTCGAGATGCTTCAGGTGCCGTACTTTGTGACCGGCGCCTTGGCCAGTGGCATTCACGGCGAGTTCCGAGCGACCAACGATGTCGACATCGTCGCCGCACTGACCACTACGCACGTCCCAGCGTTTCATGCGCTGCTGGGCGCGCGATTTCTCTTCGATCTGCCGCACGCGCAGGCCGCCGTGGCGAACGCCGAGATGTTCAACATCGTGGATCTGATCTACTTCTTGAAGATCGACCTGATCCCCTTACGATCGGCGTTCGATCAGGCAGCCGCCGCCAGGGCAGAGGTGACGACTTTTGCGGGGAGCGACGTTCGCGCCCGCGTCGCGACGAGGGAAGACATCCTGCTCGCCAAACTGCGTTGGTATCGACTGGGGGGAGAACAGTCGGACGTGCAACGGCGAGACATCGCACGCCTTGTCGAGATGAATCGGGGCGCGCTCGATCGGGCGTACCTCTCGCGGTGGGCCGTGACGCTCGGAGTAAGTGACCTGCTCGCACGGGCTCTGGGCAGCTAGCTCACCCAATCACCCGCAGCAACCGCCCACCCGCGTCCTTCGCGTACGGCACCCACAGCAGCGCCACCAACTGCACGTGCACGTCCGCCGCCTTGGGCGCGATCTGCACCTCGGTGAATTGCCCGGCCACGGCGTCGAACTGCGCACCCACCGTGTCCATCTCCGCCTGCACCTGCGCCTCGAGCTCGGCCAACTGCTGCTGCACCACGGCGAGATTCTCATCCGCGCGCGCCACGTCACCCGACTGCTTGTTCGCGCGCCCCATGCTCTTCGCCGCGCTGGCCACCTTGCCGACGTTCGTGGCACTGAGCGCCTTCTTCCCGAAAAACGCACCGAGAATCGCGCCGCCCACCGAGAGCGCCGTGTCCATCTTGGCGCTGCTCACGTCCGCCTGCTCGCGCTGCACCCGCTCCTGCGCGGTGCGCACCTTGTTGGCCGCGGTCTGCATCTTGGTCGCGTACTTCTGCTGCACCTTGGCCACCGCGGCGTCGCGCTGCTCGCGTGCGGCCAGCGCCGCGCGGGCGGCAAAGGCAGATGGATCCTCGCCCGGCTGGCTCACGAGCTTGAGCGCGGTGCTCTGCTGCAGCGTGACCACTTCCGACGTACGCACGTACTTCTCGAACGTCTTCTGCCACGCCGGATAGCTCTTGGGCAGCGTGGCCGCCTTCACCAAGTCACCAAACGCCGCACCGGTGCTCGGCAGTGGCGTGAGGGTGGTCACGTCGATCTCGACGCGCTCCGCGTTCCCCCAGTCCACCGCAATCGCGCCATCGCTCATCTCCGCGAGATAGGCAAAGCGACGCTGCACGGGCACCTCGAGCACCTTGGCCTTGCTGTACGTCGCATCGCCCGCACCCAGCAGCGATGGCATCCACGTCACCGACTCCGCGGGCACCCCGGGTGAGACGGGCAACGCGAACTGCGGTACCTCCGGCGGCAGCACGGGCGCACGACCGGCACCGGTGGCGGTGACCGCAGCGGACCCGCTCGCGCCAGCACCACTCGACATCGTCGCAACGCTCGGTGAGGCAGACGATGCCGGCGCCGCCGCACCGCCCTTCCCCTTCATCAACGTCTTGATCTGCTCGCGCGTCATCGGCCCGGCGAGATAGCTCATCGTCCAACGCGTCTCGAACGTGAGGGGCTGATTCTCGTGCACACTGTGCAACAGAAACACGCGCTTGCCGAGTCCGGCGATGGTCTCCTCCATCTTCGCCTTGTCGAACGCGCCACCGGTCGCTGCACCTTCGAGCCCTTCCATGAGCCGCATCTTGTCGCGCTCGGTCTGCAGTCGCCCGACGAACCATGTGCCCGCGTTCGAGAGGCCCTTGTAGTCGAGGTCGACGGGGTTCTGCGTGGCGAGTACCACGCCCAGCCCGAAGGCGCGCGCCTGCTTGAGCAGCGTGAGCAGCAGCGTCTTCGTCGGCGGATTGCCGTTGGGCGGCATGTAGCCGAAGAGCTCGTCGATGTAGAGAATCGCACGCAACGACGACGTGCCCGGTTGCTGCCGCACCCAGCTCAGCACCTCGCCCAGCAGCATGGTGAGAAAGAACATCCGCTCCGCATCCTGCAGATGTGCGATCGACACCACACTCACGCGCGGCTTCCCGTCGGCCGTGTAGAAGAGACGATTCGCATCGAGCGCCTCGCCGGTGAGCCACCCCTGAAAGCTCGGACTCGCGAGCAGATTGTTGATGCGCATCGCGAACTGCGCGCGGTCCTTCGCCGGAAAGACGGTATCGACCGGCATCACGCCGATCTGCGCGATCGGCGGCGACTGGATCGCGCCAATGAGCCCGGCGAGATCGAGCGACTGCCCCTGATCCCACGCGTGCCGCAGGATCGCGGCGAGCAGCACGTGCTCGCGGCTGTTCACCGGGTCGACCTCGTCACCCAGCAGGGCAATGAGCGACCCGGCGGTCGCGTCGAGCCGGTCGCGATAGGCCTCATCGTCGGCACGCATCGCCTGGCTCGGCGCGGCGAACGACTTGAGCAGCGCGAGAGGAATCCCTGCCGTCGAGCCCGGTGTGTAGATCGCGAAGTCGGCCGCCGCACGAAGCCGCTCGATGCGTGCTCCACTCTGCCCCCATGACTCCAGCCCCTTGCTCCACAGCTCGGCTTGGGATGCGGCGAAGGCGTCGGGGTCCTGCCCCGCGGTCTCGGCGGCGCGCGGATCGACCCACGGGCGGAAGTCGCTCGCGGCGAGCGAGGGGAAGGTGAGCAGCAGGTTGCCCAGGTCGCCCTTGGGGTCCACGGCAATCACGGGGACCTTGTCGATCGCCGCCTCTTCGATGAGTCCCACACCCAGGCCGGTCTTGCCGCTACCCGTCATGCCGATGATCACGGCATGCGTAGTCAGGTCTTTCGCATCATAGAGCAGCGGCGACTCGGCGCGCGTCTTCGTGGCGAGGTCGTACGGCTTGCCAAGGTAGAACTGCCCGAGCTGCTCGAAGTCGGTCATGGTGCGGGAGAGTGAGAGTCCACGAGATTCTACCGCGCGATCAGGCGACGCGCGTCATGCACACGGTCGACGGGTCGCGCGCGGGGCCACCACGTCGCCAGCGACGTGCATCGCGGTCATCGTCGCACTGCCCCTCGCCGTATTCGACTGCATATGCCAGAGACATCACCCGACGACGAATTCATGGAAGATCGGTGGGGCGCCTTCGTGCGTCGCTTCGACGCACCGCTTCCCGCCACGGGATCCGGCGCGCTCGACGGGTGGACCCTGGCGGTCAAGGACTGCTTCGAGATCGCCGGTGTCCCCATCACCGCAGGCAGCCGAGACTATGCGGAGTGGCGGGGGCTGCCGACGGCGGACTCGTGGGCGGTGGCGGCGCTGCGTGCGGTGGGCGCGCGGGCCGTGGGGACCACCAAGCTGCACGAGCTCGCGTACGGGATTACGGGGATCAATCGGGGCCAGGGTACCCCGGAGAATCCGGCGGTGCCCGGAGCGATCCCCGGCGGGTCGAGCTCGGGGTCGGCGGTCGCGGTGGCAGCCGGACTCGCCCGGTTTGCGCTGGGCAGCGACACTGGCGGGTCGATCCGGGCGCCCGCGGCGCTCTGCGGGATCTGGGGCTACCGGCCTACGCACGGCCTCTTGCCCCTGACGGGCGCTGTTCCACTGGCGCCAAGTTTCGACACTGTCGGAATAATGGCGCGTAATGCGCCAGATCTCGACGCCGTGCTGCGCGCCCTTTGGGCCTCTGCGCCCACAGGGGCACCCCCTGACGGGCCGGAGATCACCGAGGTCCTTATCGCGATCGACGCCGTGGAGCGGTGCAGTTTGGTGATGCAACGCGCCATTGAAGAGACAGCATCACGTCTTTCGTCAAGACGGTATCGCCTTCGCGAGCGGCGACTTGATGTAATGGATGAGATCCGCGAGGCACAGGCGCCAATCCAAGGCGCGGAAGCGTGGAGCGTCCACAAGGACTGGATCGAAGCGGCGTCCCCCACGATTGGCGACGATGTCGCCGCGCTCCTGCGAATCGGCGCGGATCGCTCGGCTACCGAGCTCATCCGTGCGACCGACGAGCGCACGCGACTGGTCGCCGCCGTCGGATCGATCATCGGCCCATCGAGTGCACTGCTCTTTCCGGCCGCGCTGGGCACCGCCCCTGCACTCGCGGACTTCGACGACCCCGCGCGCTCACTCGCGAACCGTCGCGGCATGCTGACGCTGCACAACGTGGCGACGCTCGGTGGCTTCCCGGCCATCGCGTTTCCCGTTCAGGCGCCAGGTGAGACTCCACTGGGCGCTCAGCTCGTTGGTGCGCGCGGGGCGGACCAGCGCATCCTCGCCGTGGCGCGTGCGGTGGAGTGACGCCGGTCGCCGCGTGCTGTCGCCCGCCCGCGCACGGCCCCGCGTGACACCTACTGCACGACGATCTCCTTCATCATCCCCAACTCCACGTGCGCCTTGTGCGCGGCGGACTTCGCGTCGGGGACGAAGCACACCAGCGCATAGCGACCCGACCTGAGCGCCGGCCGGATCACCGCGGCGCGACCGGGCGCGAGGCCACTCACGCCGGCGACCATCTCACCCGGCGGATCGGTGACCTGCCCACCCTCCGCCCACTTCGCGGCGTCGAGTGGCGACTTACCCGGCGCCAGCCGCACGAGCACGAGTTCGTGCGTTTGCGGCCCCTTGTTCTCCACCCGAACCGCGCGCGTGGTCCGCGACAGTGCACCGGTGACCTGGTAGTTGTAGTCGAACAGCGTGATGGTGGCATCGGCCTTGGGCAGCGTGGCCGCGCCGGCGCTCCCGGTCACCTCGAGCGTGGCGAACATCCCCTTCATGAGATGCAACTGTCCGTCGGGAGCGGGCACCCAGCACACCACGCCATAGCGCCCGGGCTCGAGCACGACGGTGGCCTCGAGTGTCTGCCCTTTCCATGCGGCGGTGGGCCCGCCCATGCCAACGGCCCACGCGGGGAACGGATCGCGCGCACGCCACGCGTCGATCAGGTCGCGCACCGTCTTCCCCTCGCCGAGCCGCACGAGTTGCACGTGATGGAGCTTGGTCCCCGCATTGACGAGCCGCACCGTCGCGAGCCCCGCGCGTGCGGTCGGCGGTGCGCGGAATGCGAAATCCATCGCGGTGAAGGTGAGGAGCTGCGGTGACTGCGCAGCGAGCGGCGCAGCCAGCAGCCCGACGCAGGTGAGCAGTGCGGCCAATCGACAGTGCATGAATGAACCCGAACGGAGGAGCAATAGCGGAGCGCCGAGGGAGAAGGCCTCGCCTCGGGGAGTGCGCGCGCAGGCCACCGTGACCTCGGCCTGCCTCGGCAGCGCCACCGTCCCGCCGGAGCGAGCACGGGCGTCGTCGCGACTCCCGCAAGGTGGAGCGGCGGCGCCCGTGCGAGCGGCCCATGCCAGCGGCACCTGCGAGCGGCACCTGCGAGCGGCCCGCGCGAGCGGCACCTGCGAGCGGCCCGTGCGACCGACTCGGACGAGCGACCCGCGCGACACCCTCTCGCGATAAACACCGCACCGCGTTGCCCGAGTGCCCACACGGCGCGTAACGTCTTCGCATGCGCCGACTGCTGATCCTGCTCCTCACCGTCGCGGCGGGCTGGACGTTCGCCCGCGTGCAGGGGCGGCCTGCACCGACATCGGCCAGCGACGAGCGCGCGACGCCGGCCGCGCAGCCCGGCGCCGCCCAGAGCGAACCCCGTCGTACGGAGGCGCGCACGCAGGACGTCGCCGTAAGACGCGACATCGGCTTCCGCTCGCGCGACCGATTGGTCGACCATTTCGAGAAACACGGCCGCGAGTTCGGTGCGGTCACGATGGACGAGTACCTGCTGCAGGCGCAGACGCTGCGCGACCGCTCCGTCGGCGGCGATGTGCTCGAGATCACGCGCGAGAGCGATGGCGTGGTCTCGCGCTTCGACAAAGCGTCGGGCGCCTTCCTCGCGTTCAACCGCGATCGGACCATCCGCACCTACTTCAAGCCCAACGACGGCGAAGCGTACTTCCGTCGCCAGGCGCGTCGTCGACCGCAGGGATGACACGCTTCGCGCCACGCGCGCGACGCGCCATCTTGTCCGCATGAGCGAGACGTCACCCCTCGACTATTCGCCGCCGGCGCTCGAGGACGAAGCAAGTGTGCGGGCCTATCTCGAGACGCGTGGATGCAAGCCCGCCGCCATCGCCGGTGGGTTGGCCGGCCTCGTGATTCGCTGGTACCGCGCGGTCGCGGATGTGGAGCGCGGCTACGGCTTCACGCTCGACAACTACCTGGACGATGTGGACGCCCGGCACGCCATCAGCGGTGCGTGGCCCCATGCGTCGCCCAGCGCGCAGGCGCGGCATGCCGATGCGGTCACGCGGCTCGATCGGCGCTTCATCGCCGCGACGCGCGCGATCGATCAGTGCATCTGGGGCAAGGACAACGAGGAGACCGGCGGGTGGAATCCGCATGAGCAGTGGTACTACTACCGACTGCCGCTCACGCTGGGCGACGATCTCGCGGACGACCTGCGCGCGGAAGGCTTGCTCGACGGGTAGATGCACAACGGGCCCGCACCGAGGTGCGAGCCCGCGAGATCGAACGGCGCGACGCGCCTACTTCGATTCCTTGAACATCACGTGCTTCTTGACGATCGGGTCGTACTTCCGGACTTCCATGCGCTGCGGATGCAGCTTGTTGTTCTTGTCCGTCACGTAGACGTACGGACTCTCCGTCGACTGCAGCTTGACGTTGATGCGCTTCTTCTTGTTGCCCACGATGAACTCCGCGTTCGGCGACCGGGACGGTCGGCTGACTGAATCCGGCGGCGCCTCGTGGTCCGCCAACGCGGCCAGTCCCCGAGGGATTTGGCCGCAGACTTGCTAAACTAGCAGGACTCGGCGCTCAAGGCACCCCCCGGAAACACACCGCCAACCCGTTGCCCTGCAACGAGTTGCCCGGATTCACGAGGCGCGCCCCACCCCGCGGCCCACTCCTCGAGCGCCCGGCCGGCCACCGCCGGCGCACCCGCCGCCCTGCGCCGCGCCTCCGCACCCGCCCCACGCCCCCCCACCCCACCCCACCCGCTGCCCGCCGCTGTGCTCGACGAGTTCGCCCTCTATCTCCGATTGGGTTTCGGCCACATCACCGATGTGGCGGGCTACGACCACATCCTGTTCGTCCTCGCCTGCTGCGCCGTGTACGGCTGGCGCGAGTGGCGCACGGCCGCCGTCCAGGTCACGGCCTTCACGCTGGGACATACGGTCACGCTCGCGCTCGCAACGCTGCGGCTCGTGACGGTGTCCTCCGCGCTGGTGGAGTTCCTGATCCCGCTGACCGTCGTGGCGACCTGCGTCGCGAACCTGCGCGATGGCGGGAGTGCCGGCCTCCATCGCACCACGTACGTGCGCTACCTCATCACCGCCGCGTTTGGGTGCATTCACGGACTCGGTTTCTCCACGTACCTGCGCGCACTGCTCGGTGCAGAAGACGCGATCACGTGGCCGCTGTTCGCCTTCAACGTCGGCCTCGAACTCGGACAGCTCGTGATCGTGGCGATCGGACTGGCGGTCGGCGCCGTCGTCACGCGCCGCTCGATCATCACGCCTCGACAGTGGGCCGTCGGCCTCTCCCTGATCGTCGGCGCCATCGCCTCGTGGCTCGCGATCGAGCGCTCCATATTGTGAGCGTATCGCCGAACGCGGAGCACTCCATGGCCACACTGTCCCCGCCGCACCTCGACACCGCCGACGCCCTCGCCGAGCAGGTGATCGCCTGGCGTCGCCATCTGCACGCGCGCCCCGAGCTCGCGTGGGAAGAGCATGGCACGTCGGGGTTTGTCGCCGAGACGCTGGCGGCGATCGGCGCGGGCGCATTCGTCATCACACGTCCCACCGCGACGAGTGTGATGGCGCGGCTCACCGGACGCGGGGCCGGCGCGGGACGCACCATCGCACTGCGTGCGGACATGGATGCGCTCCCCATTCACGAAGAGAACGACGTCGCGTACCGTTCGCAGGTCGACGGCAAGATGCACGCGTGCGGACACGACGGGCACACGGCGATGCTGCTCGGCGTCGCGCGATCACTCGTGGCCACGCGCGATCAGTGGGCGGGCGAAGTGCGCTTTCTCTTTCAGCACGCCGAAGAGCAGAGCCCAGGCGGCGCCGAAGAGATGGTGCAGGCCGGCGTGATGGACGGTGTGGACGCGGTCGCCGGCGTGCATTTGTGGGCCGGACTCGAGTACGGACAGATCGGCGTGCTGGCCGGACCCATGATGGCCGCCCCGGACAACTTCTTCATTACCGTGCGCGGCAGCGGCGGGCACGCCGCGCAGCCGCACCTGTGCGTCGACCCCATTGCGATTGGTGCGCAGTTGGTGACGACGCTCCAGCACATCGTTGCGCGGCGTGTGGATCCGCTCGACCCTGCCGTGGTCACGGTCACGTACTTCCGCGGTGGCACGACAACCAACGTGATCCCCGACTCGGCCGAATTGTGGGGCACGGTGCGCACCTTCGACCCGACGCTGCGTGCGAACGCGCGCACGTGGATCGAACAGATGACAAAGGGCGTCTGCGAAGCACACGATGCGACGTATGAGTTCCGCTGGCTCGATGGGTATCGCCCCGTGGTCAACGATCCGGCGGTGGCGACGCGGCTGCAGGACGTGATCCGGCGCGAATTCGGCGACCAGTGGCTGGCCGACATGCGGCCGAGCATGGGTGGAGAAGATTTTTCGGCATTTCAGCAGAAGGCGCCGGGCGCGTTCGCGTTTGTCGGTGCGGGTCATGCCGCGAGCGGGATCGTGCATCCGCATCATCATCCGCGCTTTCAGATCGACGAGCGCGCACTGTCGATTGGTGTGCGCTACCTGACCGCTGCGGCGCGCGAGCTCCTGATGCGATGACGGACGGACGCGGTGCGCGTCCGTGGCGATGGCTGCTGCTCGCGCCGGTCTGCGCCTTGCTGTCGGCCCCGTTTGCCGCCAACCGCGTGGAGCCGTTTGTGCTGGGGCTCCCGTTTCTGCTCTTCTACACGGTGGCGAGCGCCGTGGCCACCGCGCTGACGCTGGCGCTGGTCTATTGGCTGGACCTGCGCGCCGAGATGCGCGAGACGACACGCACCGGCGCGGCGTGACAGTCCCGCTCTGGCTGCTGGCGCTGACGCTGACGGGGACGATCGCGCTCGCGGTGAGCGGTCGTCGCGCTGGTGGTGCGCGCAGTCTCGAAGAGTGGAGCGCCGGCGGACGGTCCTTCGGCACGCTGATCGTCTTTCTGCTGCTCGCCGGCGAGATCTACACGACGTTCACGTTCCTCGGTGGCAGCGGGTGGGCGTACGGACGCGGTGCCGCGTCGTACTATCTGATCGCCTACAACGGCGTGGCGTACGTGCTCGCGTACTGGCTGCTGCCGCACATCTGGCGGCGGGCGAATGCGTGGCGGCTGCTCTCGCAGGCGGAGTACTTCACGCGCAGCTATGGCAGCCCGCGACTCGGCCAGATGGTGAGCATCGTGGGGCTTGCGGCGATGGTGCCCTATCTCATGCTGCAGCTCAAGGGGCTGGGCATCATCGTGGCCGAGTCGTCGAATGGAGCCGTGTCGCCGACGCTGGCAGTGTGGATTGGTGCGGTGGTGACCGTGGGGTATGTGATCGGTACCGGTGTGCATGGATCGGCGCGCGTGGCCGCACTCAAGGACGTGATGGTCTTGCTGTGCGTGTTCGTGCTGGCGTGGTGGCTGCCGCAGATCGCCGCAGGCGGCATCGGGCCGATGTTCCGACGATTGGCCACGGAGCACCCCGAGCGCCTGCTCTTCCCCACGCAGGGGCTGAGCGGGGTGTGGTATGTGAGCACGGTGTTGCTGACCGGCTGCGGCTTCTACATGTGGCCGCACTTCTTTGCGTCCGTCTTCACCGCGCGCGACGAAGCGACGATCCGTCGGAATGCGGCATTGATGCCACTGTACTCGGTGATCCTGCTGTTCGTGATCTTGATCGGCTATGCGGCGCTGCTGCTGGTGCCGGGGCTCGAGGGTGCGGAGCACGACCTGGCGCTGCTGCGCGCGGTGAAGGCGGTGTTGCCGCCCTGGGTAGTGGGCGTGGTGGGCGGTGCGGGACTCTTGACCGCACTTGTGCCGGGCTCGCTGCTGCTGATGGCATCGAGCACGCTGCTCGCGCGGTTCGTACAGGGGCTGCGTGGCGATGCCGGCACGTCGTCCACGTTGGCGCGCTGGTGCGTCCCGCTCGTCGGCGGCGTGGCGCTGTGGGGGACGCTGTCGGGTGGCGCGACCGTGGTCACGCTGCTGTTGATGGCCTACAGCGTGATCACGCAGCTCTTTCCCGCGATGGTGGGGACGCTGCGCGACCGGCCGTGGGTGACGCCGGCGGGCGCGATGGCCGGCATCGTCGTCGGTGAGGCAACGGTGGTGTGGCTGACGTTCACCAAGGCGACGATCGCGAACACATTCGCGTGGTTGCCGACGGCATTGCACGACCTGAACGTGGGCATCGTGGCGCTGATGCTGAACGTGCTGGTGCTCGTGCTGGTCAGTGCCGCCGACCGCGTGCGCGCACCGGCGTCGGTTCCCTTTTCGCCCGAGTCACGGTAGTCGCACGACATGCCGCACTTCACGCCTGTTCTCGTCGGCATCGCGTTTGCCGCGGTGGTGGTCGCACTCACGGCCTTCGCGCGCCGCCTGCCGATTCCCGTGCCGATCCTGCAGGTGGCCGCAGGGTTGGCGCTGAGCCTCGTGCCGGGGATCACGGTGCCGGAGCTCGAGCCGGAGATCGTCTTCTTCGCGTTCCTGCCACCGATTCTCTGGGCAGCGGCGTTCTTCACGTCGCTGCGCGAGTTCAACGCCAACATCCGGCCGATCAGTCTGCTCGCGATCGGGCTTGTGCTCGCGACCACTGCGGTGGTGGCCGTGGTGGCGCGTGCGCTGCTGCCAGGAATTCCGTGGGCGGCTGCGGTCGCCTTGGGCGCGATCGTCTCGCCACCAGACGCGGTCGCCGCGGCGGCGATCATTTCGCGGCTGCCGGTGCCGCGCCGCGTGATCACGATTCTCGAGGGCGAGAGTCTCGTGAACGACGCGTCGGCGCTGGTGCTCTATCGCACGGCGGTTGCCGCCGTGGTCACCGGGTCGTTCAGCGTCGGTGAATCGGTGGTGCGCTTCTTCATCGATGCGGGCGTCGGCGCGCTCATCGGTATGCTCGTGGCGTGGGTGACGCTCTGGTTCACCCGCATCACGAAGGATCCGCTCGCCGAGACGTTGCTGTCGATCACCGCAGCGTACGTGGCGTGGGTCGTCGCCGAGACGGTGCATGTGTCGGCGGTGCTCGCCTGCGTGGCGGGCGGACTGTACATGCGGCAGCACTTCTCGACGCTGATCACGCCCGTCTCGCGCATCCAGTCACGGGCCGTGTGGGACCTGCTGGTGTTCGTGCTCAATGCGCTGATCTTCGTGCTGCTGGGGCTGCAGTTCGGCGTACTGCTTTCGTCCGTCCCCACCGACATGCTGCGCACGGCGGTGTGGCACGGGCTCGTGATCGGCGTGGTCGCGATCGTGGTGCGATTGTTGTGGGTACCGGCAGGAACGGCGATTCCCCGCTGGCTGAGCGCCGAGGTGCGCCGCCGCGATCCGTGGCCGCCGGCCAAGAACGTGTTCCTGATCGGATGGACGAGCATGCGCGGCATCGTGTCGCTGGCCACGGCGCTGGCGCTGCCCAAGGTACTTGCCGACGGATCGCCCTTTCCGTTTCGCACGGAGATGATTCTCATCTCGATTGTCGTGATCCTGCTGACGCTGGTGGTGCAGGGGCTCACGCTCGCGCCGATCATCCGCGCGTTCCGGTTTGCGCCCGAGCATCACCATGCGGCGGAGGAGCGGATGGCGCGCCGCGAAGCACTGCGTCGCGCGGCGGAGACGCTGGATGATCTCGCGCGTGAGCCGGGCAGCGACCCGGCCGACATCGAGTACCTGCGGCGTGAACTGCACGAGCGGCAGCGGTACGCGGAGCACCATGGCGGGGGCACGATGGCGCGCCGACGGCTCAAACATCAGCTCATCG
>JALOPS010000416.1 GCA_025453745.1 Gemmatimonadaceae bacterium | reverse complement strand
TACCGGGCGGCCCGACGAGGAGCAGATCTTCACGCTGCGTGATGAAGCGCCCGGTGGCGAGCTCGAAGAGCAGCGCGCGGTTCATCTTCTTGTTGAAGGCGAAATCAAACGAGTCGAGCGAGCGACTCGGATCGCGGAAGTGGGCCTGCACGCGCCGCCGTTCGAGGAGGCGATCCTGTCGGCGTTGCAGTTCGTCGTTGACGAGCATGGCGACGAGATCGAGTCATGAGGCGGCAGCTCGCTGTTCGATGAGGGCGCGGTAATCGGTGAGATGGCGGATGAGCGGGTCGATCTGTTTGAGCGCCGTGGCCGGCAGCTTCACACCCTGGAGATAGCGCCGGAGGAAGCGGTACGACGGCGCGCCGGCTTCGAGGGCGAAATGGGCGGCGTCTTCGGTCAGCGCGGGGCCGTGTTTGCGCGCGAGCGCGAGCACCCCGAGGATGCGGCGCGGCGCGAGTGCGCCCTCGGTGCGATGGATGTGGTCACACACCGCGCCGATGGACGGTCCCGCTTTGCGGGCGACGTCGAGCAGGGCGAGCGTCTTCGCCGGCGTGCGGGTCGGTCGATCCTGATCGGCGACCCGATGGTGCCCACGGCGCGTGCGCAGATGTTCGCGGAGCAGGCCGCTGGTTTTCGGATCAAGCACGCGCAGGTGGAGATCATCCCACTGCACCGCGACTTGCTGCCCGATGCAGCCCGGCGGTACGCTGTAGTACGCCGCCTCGACCTCGACACAGCCGTCGAGATGCACGACGCGCGTGCCGTGGCGATAGTAGCGAAAGGGCTCGAGAGGGAGCGGCTGCAGATGCGGCCGCTCCTCAGCAAACATCACGCTCACCTGGCGCTTCGTCGTGCCATGGATGCGGGTGTCGGCCCAGCGCCCCTCCCACTGATCGAGGTACGCTTGCGCCTCCTCGAGGGTCTCGAAGCGGAGCCCCTTCAGCGGTGTGCGCTGCGTGTGCCCGATGCCCGACTCGTCTTTCCCTTTGCGATCCGGATCGCGGACGCGGCACGGCAGTGCCACCACCCCGTAGTGTGCGAGGACGTCACGATACAGCGGTTTGAGCCGCGCGTCATACACGTCGGGCGTGAGCACGCCTTCGCGCAGATTGTCGAGGACGATCACCCGCGGCGTACCGCCGAGTCGGCGAAACGCCTCCTCATGCAGCGCGGCCCAGCGCTGAGCGCCAGGTCAGCAAGCGCACCGACTTCCGCGAGTAGCCGAGCGTCAGCACGAAGAGGCGCGTGCGCTTGTACTTCCCGCTCGCCGGGTCGCGGACCATCGGGCCTTCGCCGTAATCCACCTGGGCCTCTTCGCCCGGCGGCGTCTCGATGATACCAGCCGGCGCGCGCGGCACCCCACCGCGTACGCGCCGCACGTAGCGTCGCACACTCGCATAGCGCCCGTCGAAGCCGTGTTGGTCGACGAGATCCTGCCAGATCGCCATCGCGTTCCGGCCGCGGCGTGTCGCCTCGAGGATGAGGTCCCGGTACGGCTCACAGGCGCTCGCCGTCGGCGCCCGACTCGGTCGCGTGACCACCGCCGCCACGGCCTCGGTGGGCACCGAGTCGGTGGACACCTCCCCCGTGGTGGCCGGATTTGGCGGCGGCCACTGCGTCGGGCGGCCGCCGCGTCGCCGCACCGCGACGCCGGCCGCTTTCAGATACCCGCTGATCGTCTCGCGGCGCACGTCCGTCGCCGCCTCGATCCGCCGCGGCGACCACCCCAGTCGCCCCAGCGCGATCACCTGCTGTTGTGTGGTCCCTTCCAAGACATTGCTCATGGCGGGAAACGTCCCTCTCGGAACGCCCCGCCGGGCTACGCCTCAGCTCGCCTGTGGAGGCCGGTTTTCAGGTGTCCACTGGTGGCCGGATTTGGGTGTCCACCGAGGGGTAGTAGGTCGTCTCGGTGATGCCGAGGCGACGACACACCGTCTTCAGCTTTGTCCCGCTGTCAATTTCGCGCAGCACGCCAATGATCTGCTCGTCCGTAAACCGCGATTTCCGCATGAGTCCTCCCGCTGGCCGGGGTCTGACTCACATAATGTCTGGACCTCAGGACGGGGGGACCGTCGCGATCTGTTGCGCAACCGCCGTCGAGGTCTCGCCTCTACGCCACCTCGAACTCTGCGACTGTCGATTGATCGTGCGCAGCTCGCTGCACATGTCGCCACTCGACACACTCACCAAGTCGCGCTACGACTGCGAGCCACGCGGCTGAGTGCATGATGACCTGCCAGCCTCGCGCGATCTCATCGTCTCCGACATGGCGTTGGCTGGATGCTGGGCCATCCTGCCACCAAACACTCTCTGCCATGATCGAATCGGTATGGTCGCGCCAACGAAACAGGCCGTCGTCCGACAGTCGCCACCCGAGGGCCCCGGCAAGCGTCGGATTGAACGCCATCCATCCGTCTGTCGGGAGCAGAAAGCGAGGTGTTGATGTCACGACGACAAGAGAGGGGCGCGTCGGAAGCGAGAGGTAGTCACTTATCAACGGCTGCTGCCACTGCGTCGTCCAACGCTTGAGCATTCGGAGCGCGTCGTACCACTCGTCACTGTGCTCGTCACCGCTAAACTGGCGAGACACGCGCTTTCTGCCTCGCGCAAGAGGTGCGAACTGGATGGGCAGTCGACAACGACTGCGAGTCTCGATATGCGAGGGATATCCTGCCCATCGAACGCACGCGATCTCAGCGACGGCAATTGGTGCGTCCGCTGCTGCCGCCGGCGTGGACCCGACGTCCGACATGCCGGCCGGCACGCCGAAAACATCGAGGGAAACCCGGCTTGTCCAATCGTCGTGCGGATAACGTGCCCGGCGCTCGGCCGAGCGATTCGCGCGCTCGGCGAGGGGGGGTACTGAGGAAGGTCTTGAACTCGGCTCGATCAAGAGGAACTCAGGATCTGCCTCCTCAAACTCGGCGGCCAACTGCAACGCATCGTCCTCGCTCAGGCGTCCGCAATCCTGCAGTACCGCGAGCGACTCGAGCAGCGCGCGCTCAACCACTTGCTGACGCGGTCGCCGGAAGGGTAGCCGGAGTCCGACGGCAGCTAACCGGTCGCGCAGCTCAACTTCACTGCCGGAAGTCGCCGCCTCCGTCCATGAGCTCAGACGCGTCACTGTATCGCGCGCAATTGCGTCGGGGTGAACACTCGCCAGCTCTGCGGCTAGGCTAACCGCGTGTTCGAACGCCGTCACAACCTCCGTCGCCGTGAGCGCCACCGGCAAAAGCCCTTCGCGCCCTCGGGGCACGATCTCGCGCGTTGGCAGCGGCGCAGATTGCTCGACGACGTAGGACGCGGGAAGGGCCAGGTGCACTTGAACAGATGTCGAGGTCGCGGCTTCGCCCAGCGCTTCAAGCAAAGAGCGAACGCGAATCCGCATGCGCAGATCCAGCTCGTCCTGCGCCATCCTTAGTCGAGGAACGAGCGGCCGAAGAGCATCCGGATCGAAATGGGCGACGCCATCGAGAACGAGTAGCAGTGCCGACGAGCGCGCGCCCGCCGCGCTCGATAAACACTCATCGAGCACGGAGATCACTTGTGAATCGCCCCGCAAGCAGCCCGCAACAAGCGCGCGTGCAGCTCCTGCTTGTATCAGGGTGATCGGATGATTCAGAAGTGTCGCGATCTCCAACCAGATGGCGCGCTCTTGCGCCACGCTGTCGGTCGATTCCACTAGGGTTGGCAAGTCGAGTGCGCCAGCGTGTGCAGATAGGACACGAAGATGGTTGTCCACCTCGTCTGCCAACGCGGCAATTGGTACCACATCAACCAGAAGGGGCGCGATGCGATGCCACGCGCGTGCAAGCCGAAGCGAGCTGACGCGACCTGCACGAACATCCTTCTCGAGCTCACGCCACGCAGCAGCACGGGCCGCATCCCGATCCACGCATGCGAGTGCTTCAAGCGCGGACGTGCGTGCACTTTCATCACTCCAGATGTCCCACTCCTTTTTGTCCGAGTCTCGAAGGAGTGACTCGGCCAACGCACGCGCGCCCTCTCGGTCGCCGTGCCTCTGCATCGCGTCCGCCAGACCAACGCGCACCTCCGCAAATCGCGTGTGCCGGGGCAATGTTGCTTCCAACCGATGCAGCGACGTGAGATCCAACCGGTTTACCAGGGGCCCGAGAGCCGGTAGCCACCGAACACGGTACCAGTCGCCATCGAGCCGAGCCAAGAGCTGTTCCACCTCCGACATCGAATTGAGCGAAGCAACTCCGCGCATGAGATCATCGCGGGACAGCCTGTCGGTGGATCCGTGCGACGTAGAATCCGAATCTCCGACCACCATGTCTGCGATCAGATGCGCGGAATTCGTCGGATCGGCGAACTCTCGTTGCGCACGACCTCTAGCGCTTGCCACCATGGCTTGGCCGATAGACCTCTCCACGGATTCACGCGCCGCGGAGGCGAGCGGCTTGGAGCGATCACGCTCGAGAGCTGCACCGAGCTTTCTTAACCAATCACGCTCGAACTCGCCGTGAACGGGCAAGAGCAGGTAGCTGTACACGATGCCCGCGACGGGCGCGGTCCCTAGCAGGATGCTGAAAAAGCTGGCGTCCCCTCTGGTGTGACGCCAGCGTTTTTGTATACTGGCGCGACTTCAGCCAGAGGCGAGCGATGCGGGGAGA
>JALOPS010000101.1 GCA_025453745.1 Gemmatimonadaceae bacterium | reverse complement strand
GGCGCCGGCGATGCGCAGCGCATCATCCACCGGCACGGGGATTCGGACGAGCAGCACCACCACGATCGCCACGAGCGCGGCCACGATGACAACCATCTGTTTGACGTCGGCCCAGGCGACCGCCTCCACGCCTCCGAGCACGGTGTAGAGGATCGTGGGGATGCCCATCAGCGCCACCGACCAGGCGACATCCCACCCGAAGATCGCCGAGAACACCACCGCTGGTGCCGCGATGATCGTGCCGCACGACATGCCGCGCGAGAGCAGAAAAAGGAAGCTCGTGAGCGCGCGCGTCTTCGCGTCGAAGCGGCGCTCGAGATACTCGTACGCCGTGTACACCTTCGCACCATGCAGAAACGGAACCAGCGTGACGCCGAGCAACACCATCGCGATGGGCAGCCCGAAGTAGAACTGCACGAAGCGCAGCCCGTCGGTGGCACCCTGCCCGGTGGTGCCGATGAGCGTGACCGCCGAGAGCTGCGTGGCCATCACGGAGAGGCCCACCGCCCACCACGGCAGTCGCCGGCTCGCGAGGAAGTACGCGTCGATGTTCTTGGCACCGCGCGTGCGGCGCAGGCCATCGCCGACGACCACCAGGAGGTAGACGCCGACGATGACCCAGTTCAGCCAGTGCATGCGGGCTCAGACCGGATAGCGGGACTGCAACAGCCAGAGCGCGAGCAGCGTGACCGCCTGCACGGCGAGTACGCGCCAGAGCGTCTGCTGGAATCGGGAGGGCATGCGGGAAAGCTACGAGTGGAACGGCGCCGCGCGACGCCGAGCGTGTGCTACTGCCCCTGTCCGAGCGAGAAGCCGGTCACCCCGTCGAAGGTGTAGAGGTGCTCCGTCTTCACGAAATCGAAGCCCGCATTGCCCACGCGCATGAGGAGCGAGAGCACTTGCGAGAGCGTCACCGAGCCGCCCTTGACCGGGCTCTCGAAGCGGCAGCGCCAGTGATCGGTGCAGAAGGTCTCCGGCAATCCGCCGGGCCACACCTTCACGCCGCGGTTGGAGATCATGGTGAGTGCCAGCCCGTCGCCGTCGACGGCGCGCAGCGATTCGCCCAGTGCGGCGGCCATGCCGCGCCAGTGGAGAAAGACATCGATGCCGGTGAGCACCTTGTGCGCGGGCTTCGTGACACTCACGCGACCGGCCACCGCAACCGGCGCGCCGCCCGCGTAGGCCACGGGGGTGAAGTGCTTCGGCCGCCGGCCGAGCCGCTCGATGACGGCGTCGGCAAAGCCGGCCGTGCCCACCTGCACTTCGGACACCTTCTCGTGGAAGATGTCGCCCGTATGCACACCGTCTTCCAGCGTGGTGAGCCACGCGTTGTGGATCTTTTCGGCGACATCCCCCTGCCCGATGTGCACGAGCATCATGACGGCGGCGAGCAGCAGGCCCGATGGATTGGCGATTCCCTGCCCCGCGATGTCGGGCGCCGAGCCGTGCACGGCTTCGAACATCGCGCACTGATCGCCGATGTTCGACGAGCCACCGAGCCCCACGGAGCCCGTGACTTCGGCGGCGATGTCGGAGATGATGTCGCCGTAAAGGTTGAGCGTGACGATGACATCGAAATCTTCGGGGCGGGTGGCGAGGCGTGCGGCACCGATGTCGATGATCATGTGCTGCGTCGCGATCTCGGGATACTCGGTGGCGACCTCGTCGAAGACCTTGTGGAAGAGGCCGTCGGTCAGCTTCATGATGTTGTCCTTCGTCATGCAGGTGACCTTCTTGCGGCCGTTCGCGCGTGCGAATTCGAACGCGTAGCGCACGATCTTCTCGCACCCCGGACGCGAGACGAGCTTGAGGCACTGGTAGACCTCGTCGGACTGCCGGTGTTCGATGCCGGCGTAGAGGTCTTCCTCGTTCTCGCGGACAATGACGACGTCCACCTTGGGGTGCAGCGACTTCACGTACGGGGCAAACGACACGCAGGGACGCACGTTGGCATAGAGGCCGAGCGTCTTGCGCACCGTGACGTTGAGCGACTTGAAGCCGCCGCCCTGTGGCGTGGTGATGGGCGACTTGAGAAAGACCTTGGTGCGCCGGAGCGAGGCCCAGCTCTCCGGCGCGATGCCGGCGGTCTGTCCGCGCGTGTAGACCGCTTCGCCGATCTCGATGACTTCGGGGTCGATGCGGGCGCCGGCTGCGTCGAGCACGCGCAGCGTCGCCGTCATGATTTCCGGACCGATCCCGTCGCCGTAGGCGACGGTGATGGGGACACGTTGCACAGGGGGCTCCAGAGGAGAATCGTGGAGCGGGCATGCTAGCCCGAGTGCGGTGCCCCGCACTAGTGAGCCTCAGCGCTGGCGAGAGGCCGCGACTGTCCTGCGCCCCGGCGAGGAGCTGCTTCGAGCGGGCCGGCGCGTCTGCGGAGTGGCCGCAAGAGCGGTTTCGGGCGCTGGCCGAGAGAAGCGTGCGCGATACTGCGCCGGAGAGGTTCCGACGAACTCGCGGAAGACCCGCCCGAGCGACGTTTGGTCGCCAAAGCCGCATGCCGGAGCGACCGCCTTGAGCGGCACCGTGCCCGCTTCCAGCAACGCACGGGCCCGCTGCACGCGAAGCGTCTGCACCACCGTCAGCGGCGTCATGCCGAACACCGTCCGGCAGCTCCGGTTGAAGCTCCGTTCGCTCATGCCGACTGCCCGCGCCATGTCTGCGGTTGTGATGTGCTGCTCGAGATTCATCTCCAGCCAGAGCGGCAGCGCGTGAAGGGGGGACCCGGCCGCGCGGACCTGCAAGTCGAGCGGGGCGGAAAACTGTCCCTGCCCGCCGGGGCGCACGAGGCAGAGCACCATTTCCCTGGCCACCTGCATGGCGACCGGTCGCCCGAGGTCCCGCTCCACGATGGCAAGCGCCATATCGATCCCAGCCGTGACACCGGCCGACGTCCAGACGCGGCCGTCTTCCACGTAGAGCGCATCGGGACGCACCTGCACACGGGGCCAGCCAAGTCGCAGGGCGTCGATGCCTCGCCAGTGTGTAGCGGCGGCGCGCCCATCCAGCACCCCCGCCTCTGCGAGCAGCACCGCACCGGAGCACACCGAGCAGACGCGCGCGGACACCGCGGCGTGGGCACGAATCCACGAGATGAGCTGCGGCGTCGCCAGCGCTTGTCGGAGTGGCCGTTCGTCGGCCCCCGGCACCAGGATCATCTGCTGTGAACGCGGCCGCGCAGACGCCAGTGGCGCCGCCCGCATGACCAGCCCGTTGCTCGCCGTCACCTCGTGCGTGCGCGCGACATAGCGCAGCTCGAACCAGGGGACGCCGGCCAATTCGTTGGCGGTCGCAAGGGCGTCCGCGGGGCCAACGATGTCGGTGGCGGCCACGCCGTCGTAGAGCAGGATCAGCACGCGCATCCCCATGTGGCAGAAATTGCAGAAGGTGTGTCATTGCCGCCAGCGGTTGCCGCTCCGACGTTCGAGACAGGCGGTGCGACCGCTGCACCGTCTCCCTGGCACCGCCATCTATACCTCGGAGGTCATCATGCGGCTGGATGTGTCGACGACTCCGCGCGTCGAGCGGCTCACGATCCCGCGACTCGACGCGCTCGCGGCAGCGGCGCCCTTCGACGCCATCGTCATCGGGTCCGGCATGGGTGGCCTTGCGGCCGCCGCCGCACTCGCCCGCATCGCGGGGAAGCGCGTGCTGGTGCTCGAGCGCCACACCAAGCTCGGCGGATTCACGCACTCCTTTCGGCGGCCCGGCGGTTTTGCGTGGGATGTCGGGCTGCACTACGTCGGCGGCATGGCCAGCGGAACGCAGCCGCGACAGTTGATGGACCTCGTGACCGGGGGCGACGTGACGTGGGCCCCGTTGCCCACGCCGTACGATCAGATCGACTACCCGGAATGGTCATGCAACGCTCCAGCGGCTTGCCCCCCGGCGTTCGCGGACTCGTCATCTGCCGAGTCGGCCGAAGATGATCTCGACCGTCGACGATTCGATCGCCTGATGTCGCGAGTCGCCCGGTGGTACGGCCTCGATGCGTGGGCGCGCGCGGTGCCGCGGTGGCTCTCGCCGTGCATTCGTGTTGCTGCTGGGCCATACGGGCGCATTGCGCGCGAGACGACCAGTGCGGTCCTCGCTCGCACGATCCGCTCACCGCGATCGCGCGTTGCGCTCGCGTCACAGTGGAGCGACTACGGCGTGGCGCCTGCATCGAGCGCCTTCGGCGTGCATGCCGTGGTCATGGAGAGCTATCGCACCGGTGCGTTCTACCCTGTCGGCGGTGCGTCAGCGCTGGTTCGGGCCATGGCCCGCCAGATCCACGCACACGGCGGGCAGTGCGTGACCGGTGCCGAGGTGACCGAGATCGTCGTCGACGCGGGAGGTACTGCGATCGGTGTGCGCGTGTGGCCCACGCGTCGCCCGCCGAACGCGCAGCCGACGTTCCTCGCCGCACGACGGGTGATTTCCGATGCGGGAGCGCGTGCCACCTACACCACGCTGCTTCCTCCCGCCGCGCGACCGGCGTGGGCGACGCACCTGGCACGGGAACCGCAAGGATTGAGTGCGGTGGTGCTCTTTGTCGGACTCTCCAGCAGTCCATCGACGGTTGGCATCACCGGCGAAAACCGGTGGCTGTTCCGCACGGAAGACCACGATGCCGACGCGACCGATGCATTGCTGGCGGGGCACGCGCTTCGCGCCTACGTGTCGGTGGGTACGCAGCGCGATCCGTCGGCTGCGACAGCGCCGCCCACCGCGCAGGTGCTTGCATGGGTGCGCCCCGATGCGTTCGACCCGTGGCGGACAGGCGACACGCCGCGCCACGATGCGAGCTACCTCGAGCTCAAGGCACGCATCACCGATGCGTTGCTGACACTGGTCGAAGAGCGAATCCCGGGTTTTCGCCGCTTGGTGGTACATGCGGAACTGGCCACGCCGCTGACCATCGAACACTTCACCGGTCATGCCGGTGGCGCGTGCTATGGCGTGCCGGCAACGCCGCGCCGGCTCTCGGCACCCTGGATCGGTGCGCGCACGCCCGTTCGGCACTTGTGGCTCGCCGGAGCGGACGCGTGCAGTCCCGGCATCGTCGGCGCCATGATGGGCGGCATGTTCGCCGCTGGTGGCGTGCTCGGACCACTCGGGTTCGTGCAGATCCTCCGCCATGCGAGCGCGAATCACGCCGCGAACGACACCCACGTGCGATCCCTGTCGGTACGCCTCGAGGAAGCCAGCCATGTCGACTACACCCCTGTCTACCACTGAGTCCCCCGACGTGCTGCTCGAGGCGCGGAAACGCGTGCGGCTGAAGACCGGCATTCGCATCCACCTGCGAGCCTTTGCGCTTGGCGCGACGGCCATGACCGCCGTCAACCTGCTGACGACACCGGCCCAGCAGTGGTTCTGGTTCCCCGTACTCGGCTGGTTGCTCGGCGTGTTCGCGCACGCCGGCGTCGTGCATCACCTGCTCGATGACGGGACACGGCGCGCGCTCGACGACGAGTTGGCCGAGGTGCGCCGCCGTGCAGCCAGCGCAGCACTGTCGATCGCGATGGCGCTGGGCCTCGCCGCAGCGGACGTACAACCCGCCGGGGCGCAAGGCGCGCCGCAGACGCTCACCGTCACCGTGCGTGGTGTGGTGGGTACCGACGGTGAGATCGGCTGTGCACTGTTCACCACGGCCGACGGCTTCCCCAAGGACACCAAGGGTGCGCGGCAGCTCTGGATCGTGCCGGCCGGTGCGCGCGTGCAGTGCGTGTTCACGGATGTCGTTCCCGGCACGTACGCGGTGTCCGTGGTGCACGACCGCAACGGCAATCGTCGCGTCGACACCGGGCGGTTCGGCATCCCTACGGAGCCGTGGGGCGTATCGCGCAACGTGGTGCATACGCTGCGCGCCCCGCGCATGCAGGAGGCGCAGTTCGACGTGGGCGCGTCTCCAGTGCTCGTGGACATCACGCTGGTGCGTTGAGGGTCGCGATCGGGACTGCACGCGTGTGTGCACACAACGCGTGTTTCCGCTGCTCTTGTCGCCTTCCCGGAGCTCGCAACGCGAGCACCCGTATCGGGTCGGCCACGCTCTCACAGGAGTCATCATGACGCCGTATGCCGCACGAATTGCAGAGATCGAACGCGCGCCCACGCAGCCTCGACCCGTGACCGTGACGGTGTCCACGATCGTGGCGGTCGCACACGATTGCGTGCTTTCGTGGTTTGTCCAGCGTTCGCCCATTGGCTTGTTCAACGGGTGGGGACCGATCCCCGGCGTCGCCGCGGTCGAGGAACAGTCAGGTCCGTGGCTGGTGGCGGGGTCACATCGTCGCCTGAGGCTGAGCGATGGCCACGTGGTCACGGAAGCCGTGGTGCAGTGCGAGCTTCCCGTGCGTTTTCGATATCGCATGACGGGGTTTGCCGTCCCGCTGCACGCGATGGTGGAGGCGATCGACGGGGACTGGCATTGTGAGCCGACCGGAACCAGCGCGACACGCATCGCATGGACGTACCGCATGCGACCTCGCCATGCTGCATGGATTCCGGTGTTGTGGGTGATGACCCATACCGCATGGCGCACCTACATGCGACGCAACATCCGTCTGGTGGCCCGAGCCGCGGAACGAGAGCTGGTGTAGTCAGCATCAGCGCGCAGGTGGTGCTGCCCCGCGCACGTCAGGCCACGCACCCATCTGGCGACGCGGGAACGGCGCTGTCCGTGCGTGTGGCGCGTGCGTCACCCGTGCGCGTGGGGCGTGCCTCGAAGGGGAGCGCGGCGTGTACGAGCCCCGTGAAGATCACGACGTCCTGCAGGAAGTGGATCCACACGGCCCAGAACAGACCGTGCGTCTCCATGACCGACTTGGCCAGCACCCAGCCGAGTACCCCCGCCATGGCCACGCCGATCGCTCCGTTCGGCATGCCGCGCACATGTGGCAGGCCGAACGCGATCGCCGAGAGGAGCAGGATGGTTGCGGTGTCCACCTGGCCGGCGAGCGGTGCGATGACGGCGAGGCGGAAGACGATCTCTTCGGAGAGCGCGTTGGTGACCGCGAAGGCGAGCACCCACGGCAGGTAGCGCCACACGTCGCGGCGCCACCCGCCCGTGCGTCGCACCGCGCCGATGACAAAGAGCGCCGTGGCCGCGGTGGCGACGCACGAGAGACTGGCGCCCACGTTGATCCAGTCATCGCCGGGGGCGATGCCCATCCACGGCACGGCGGCCGCCGGGGCCGCGAGCGTTCCCACCGTCGCGTACTGGGCGAGTGATGCGGGCACCCAGATGTAGAGCACGAGCAGGACCGCCGCCGCGATCGCGAGCAGCAGCAGTTGATAGCGCACCTGCCGATTGATGATCTCGAGCGCACTCGGCGCAATGCGCAGCCGAGCCGCAACGGGGCCGAGCGAGAACATACATGCCGTCGCCAAGGCAACGAGCGCGAGTGTCAGGACAATTGCCATGCCGGGGCGTGCGAGAGGGCGCCGACGCGTTGTCGCCCGTCGGCGACGGGTGGCGTGCGTTGATCACGCCGACCGACGCCGGAGCGTCTGCGGCGGTCGTCGTGCGCTCCTACGCCTGCATGTGTGTGCGGTTTCTGCTTGGCGCGCCGCGGTGACGAGGCGTCCCGGGCGTCCGTGGTGCGTGCGGTGTTATGCCCGGGCGTCGACCGTCTGCCCAATGGCAGACGGCGTACCACCGGCCGGCTGCGGCAGTCCGGCGAGCAGTTGCGCCATGCCCTGCGCCTCGAGCGTCATGGCCTGCTTGAGCATCGAGGTCTGGACCTCGGTCTGGACCTTCTGCTGACTGACGGCCATCGCCACGGCGGCCGCGCTCTCGATGTTCATTGATGCTCCGGAGAAATGGGGACTCGGTGGAGATGTCGGCGGGTCGATGGCCCGGGTTGAGCGCGCGGACCGCGCGTGTGGCGCGGGGCGCGACGGTGTGACAGGTTGGGCAACCATTCGGGTGCCATTCGGCATTCGATGCGACACCCTCTACCGTCATGCCGCGCCCGCTCACGATTGACGACCTGCGCCGTTACGCCGTGGCGCGAAGTCTTGGGCTCCCCTCGACGCTCGGTCGCGTGATTGCGCGCATGGGGTATGTGCAGGCAGACCCCATTCGCGCGCCAGCGCGGGCGCAGGACCTGATCCTTCGACATCGTGTGCGGGACTACCGCGCAGGCGATCTCGAGGCGGCGTATCCGCGCCTTGCGGTCGAAGAGGACTACTTCGTCAACTATGGCTTCGTGCCGAGGGCGCTGTCGGCGTTGATGCATCCGCGCACCGCGCGTCGCGTGTGGACGGCCACCGAGCGGCGACGGGCGGCGGCAGTGCTCGAGTTCGTGCGGGCGCGACGGCATGCGCATCCGGCGGATGTGGATGCGCACTTTGCGCATGGGCACGCGACCAATTGGTTTGGCGGGCGCTCGCGTGTATCGACGCAACTGCTCGATGGCATGCACTATCGCGGGCTGTTGCGCATCGCACGGCGGGACGGTGGCATTCGGGTGTATGCGGCGCGGGAGCATGCGCCGAGCGATCGCGCACCGGAGGACATGCTCGATGCGCTGCTCGTTGTGGCGCTTGCGCTGTACGCGCCGCTGCCGGCTGCGCGGCTCGGGTTCCTGTTGAGCGGACTGTTGCACTACGGTGTGCCGCAGTGGCGCGCGCTGCGCGCAGCGGCGCTGGCTCGCGCGCGTGAACGGGCGGATGGTGCCGTTGTGGATGGCACGCGGTGGCTCTGGCCGGCGGGTGAATCGCCACGTGCGGTTGGTGCGCGATGCGACGAGCGCGTGCGTCTGCTCGCACCGTTCGACCCCATCGTGTGGGATCGGCAGCGGTTCGAGCAGTTCTGGGGGTGGGCGTACCGGTTCGAGGCGTACACGCCAGCGGCGAAGCGTGTGCGGGGGTACTACGCGCTGCCGGTGCTCTGGCGGGATGCGGTCATCGGGTGGGCGAACGTCAGTGTGCGAGGCGGCGTGCTCGTGCCGCGGCTCGGCTTTGTTGCGGGTGATGCGCCGCGTGATGCGGCGTTTGCGCCGGCGTTGGAGGCGGAGGTGGGTGCCATGCGCGAATTTCTTGGCGTGCGGTGAGCAGTGGACGGTTTACGGTGATCGGTGGACGTCCACACGTTCGTGTGCGTGATCGCGGCCGCGCCACTGGCCAGCCTCATCGCCAACACGTGCATCAGGCTGTGGCGAAGCGGGCAGTCACTACGGCCGGCCGAGCTACTCGGATCGCGCAGCGCGTCACCCGTCACACGTTCGGCCTCGCCGTCGTGACGCATCTAGCGGAGGCGGGCCATGATCGTCGGCTGCTCAGATCCAACTCTGCCATCAGGGCGTGTCGACGACGATCAGGACAGGCATTCGCTGACCCGTGGAGGAAGAGGTATTCAGAGTCCGCTCGACCGTTTATGCGACACGGTCCGGCCCCGGCCCGCGGGTGCCACTGGCCCCCTATGAGTCGGCCCGGACTATGCCGACCGGCGCTGCAGCATAAACCGGACATGCTCGTGGGCACGCCCGTCGAAGCGTATGCGGCAGTTGGAGTTACTCTGGCGCAGTCGCTGAGCCGATCGGATTATCCTGCGGGAGAGCCGCTGCGAAACCGGTCGTGCGACGGATAAGCAGGCCGCACGGGGGTGGGAAAGCGATGGCCTCTGCGGTAGTGCAGGCGGGGCGAAGAGAATTCGCAGTGTAGGAGAATCCGCGTTATGCCGACACCAGCACCATACCCTTCAGCCACAAGTGCGGAGGTCTCGCGATGACTGCTTGCCTGCGAAATACCAGCACTCTTCTGCTGAGCCTGTCGCTCATGGTGGGACGGTTGTCCGCGCAGTTGTCGTCAGAGCCCACTGACGCAGCGCCCTTCGGACCACTGCTGATACCCAGCCGATTCCTTCCTGCGTGGCCAAATGGAGTCTTGTTCGAAGGAGACGTCCATTTGCCCGTGGGCCTGTACTCGCGCACCGCTAGGCTGCGCTCGATCGGCCAATTGAGAGTTGCGCAAGTCGACAGTGCCGGCTACACGGCGACGGGCGCGGCCCTCTTCTTTCTCCCCCACTTCACGTTTCGCCAGTGGTCCGGCAAAGTCGAGCCATCGGCACCGGTTCTGACTCCGACCTTTAATCCAGGCTTCGAGTTCTCGGTGTATCGACTGACCACTCGCGCTCGTGGCAAGAAGGCGAGCTGGTGGTTTCCCTCGATTGCATCAACATCTCGAACGGGTTCTCTACATGCGCTTCAGGGCCGACTCGCGCACTACTCTAACGGTCAGGCCGGCTGCCTATATCAGAATCAATCCATCGACAGCGTTGGCAAGTGTCGTCCCTCAGTTGCAGTCGGTAGTCCACTCAACGTTCGCGATGGGAGCTTCTCAACAAACTACGTCGAGCTCGGTTACGCGTACAGTACACTCTTATTCGACCAGTCCCTCCTTGAGCGAGTGAGAGTCGGAATGAGTACAACAGCGCGCTGGCATCCTGCGTGCTGCGGAATGGACGGCGAGTTGGCGCGGGCGTATGGTCGCTCAGGCTTACTAACGCGTCTAGAGCTGAGAACTCGTCACGACTCGTCATTCGGCCTGACCCCAAACCACTCACTCGGTCGTTTTCCGATCACGCTCAACTTGACTGTTGAGTACGAGCAGGCTTTTCAGCGGGACGCCGCCTTTCTGTCTCAGCGTTTCGCGATTGAACCCTGGGTGGCGTTTCCACGCCTCTACGGACTAGGGGTCGTTGCAAGGTGGGCAACTGGTTTCGACTACTACAACATTGGCTTTGGTCGGAAGATCGGCGGGACGGACATTAGCAGTTGGTCGTTTGGCCTCATGCTTGATCACTCGACTACAATTGCCCTCACGAGGCAAGCTCGTGAAGCGACAAGGCGGGTCTTCAGGTGAGACAACACGTTCCGCTACTGACTAGCTACCCACAGACTAGATGCGAAGACGGGCACGACCGGGTTTGCTACTCTTTGGCGCGAAGGGGTACTGTCTTGTTCCAGCGAGCAGCATAACGTCGGCGTTGCAGCGGACGGGCGCACGAACATCTGGTCACGTTGTCGCGGCCCCCGCATCATTGAAGGAGCCGATTCGCGGGGGCCGCTCGGCGTCGATGGCGGCGCCCGCCGCTGAACGCAGCGTTATGTCGCAGTCGAGCCGATGGTGTGCGGCGAGTTCGGTGGCTCGTTGCTCTATTCGCCGCCCGCTCGGCCTGGTCGGCGCGCACTGGCGCGTGCTACGCCATTGGCTTATAGTATCGGGTGCGGTTCATCGAATCCCCCGTGTTCACGGCCAGTCTCCGGCGTCACCTCGATGACGACCAGTATCGCGCGCTGCAGGCGGCGTTGGCCTTGCGGCCGGAGCAGGGTGCGTTGATTCCCGGCGGCGCCGGCTTGCGCAAACTGCGCTGGGGAGCCGACGGCCGCGGCAAGCGTGGGGGCATTCGCACGATCTACTACTGGGCCGTCGCCGACGAGGTGTGTTACATGCTCTACGTCTATGCGAAGAACGAGCAAGGCGATCTGTCCCCGACACAGCTGCGCGCCCTCGCGCGCGTCGTTCGAGAGGAGTTCAAGTGAAGCCCGAAGCGTTTGCAGAGCTGCTCGCGAGTGTGCGCCAGATGGGCGCCATTCGCCGCGGGGAGCGCAAGCCCTCGCGCGTGACCACGTTTAAGCCGGCCGATGTCAAAGCGTTGCGCGCCGCGCTCGCTCAGTCGCAGACGGAGTTTGCGATGATGATCGGCGTGAGCGTCGCAACGCTGCGCAACTGGGAGCAGGGGCGGCGCGCCCCGGATGGGCCGGCCCTCGCGCTGCTGCGCGTCGCCGAGCACAACCCGGTGGCCGTGGTGGAGGCGCTGCACCGCCCGCGTCGGCGCGGTGCGGCATAACACACGCTTGCTGCTGCCGAGCGGACCCGGCGTCGCAACGCAAGCGGCCACGACGCGGTCCGCTCGCAGCAGAAGCTCGCGTTAGGTTGCAGACCGGATCAGTCTCACATGAAGCCTGCGCAGCCTCGTGAACTTAAGTGGAGTTGGGAGCGTTCCCGTGGATGGCGGGAACAGTTCGATCGCGTTCGACGCGCTCGGCAGCGGATAATGCGCGCCGCAACAAGCGGCGACCTCGACGAAGTCGTGGATCTGCTCCTTTCGTACTTCATTACCTCGTACCACCTGCGCGACTGGCTCCTGCGATCGGGCGACGTGCCGCAGGCCAGGATGGACGAGCTTTTCCGCTCAGACGAGGTCCTGCGGCTCTGCGCAGACCTAGCCAACATCGCCAAACACTACGACCTAACGGACTCGCCGCGGCGGGAATGGCAACTCTCCATCGCCCGTGAGTATGTCGGGGAAGGACGCGGCTGGTTCGGTCGCAATGCTGCACTCGTTGCGCTCTCACGAGGCCAGCGCCATGACCTCAGCGAGCTTGCGGCATCTTGTGAAGCGAGTTGGATGGCATTCCTGATCGCCAACGGCCTCATGCAGAACTCCGATAGTGCAACCTAACTCTGGTTGCTGCTGACAGCCGAGCTATTGTGTGCTCGCTACGCTCGCACTATTTGATTCGGCTGCAACAGAACCTTGCGTTATGCGGCTCGCTCAATCATTGGCAATGACAGCCTCGGACCATCCTTGTTTCCCACCGCCGCCAGCAGGCAGTGTCA
>JALOPS010000100.1 GCA_025453745.1 Gemmatimonadaceae bacterium | reverse complement strand
GCCCACGAGACCGCCCGCGGCGAGCTTGAGCACGATCAGCGCGAGCACCACGTTGGGCAGCCCGAAGACTCCACCGAGGACGATCATCGCCACGAATGCCGCCGCCGCGCCAACGGTCCACACCGCCGCCGCCGCCGCCGTGGCCCCAATGAGCGCGTTGCGTCGCCCATCGCGCTGATCGGCATCGAGGCGCACGAGGACGCGCCCCGCGTCGGCGGGGACGACCGTTGCCGCCACCGACGACGCGCGTGCGAGATCGAAGCGTCGCCCCGTGAGGTTGAGCGCGCGATCGAGCGCGAGTGCCGCCGACTCGCGACGTTCGAACGTCAGCCGATCGGGAAAGCGGCGCTGCACCACGAGACGTTCCTCGCGCGCCATCCACCGCTCGATCGCCTGCAGCGTGTCGGTGACGGAGCCACGCACCACGCGATGCCCGCTCGTCAGCGCCGGCCCGGCCAGCGTCGCCGCCACACCGCGTTCTTCCGGAAGTACGGCGCGTGCGCGCTCTTCGGCCGCCGCGAGCTGCACATGCGCCGGGTCGAGCCCCACCTCGCGCGCGATCTCGAGCAGTTGCGCCTCGCTGATCCCCTCGCCATCGCCGTCGCCGGACGCGGCCTGCAGCGATGCCGCCCGCTCGAGCACACGCTCCAGGGCGGCGCGGTCGAGCGGCGGACGACCCGGAAGGGCCGGAACGGCAGGAGCGGATGTCGGGTCAGCCATCACCTACTCGGGAACTCCGGGAAAGGCGCCTGTGTCACCGGCGCCTGCATCACTACGCATGCGACACGCAACAGTTCCGGCGCCCCTCAGATGCCGCCGAGCGTGATGTCGAGCTGTCGCCTGATCGCCTCCAGAATGACCGGCGGCAGGGCAAAGGCCTGTGCCAGCGCGGCGCCAGGTGACGCGCCCGCCGTACCGGCCGCTCCGCCACGCACACCCAGGTAGTAGCGCGCATACCCGTCGGCCGTGCCCGGCAGGAGGCGCGTGAGCAGTTCGTACCCGGCGATCACCTGGGCCGCCGCCACGTACCGGGCGGCCGTGCCCGAGCGCTGCTCGGCGGGCGTGGTGTTGTCGGCGATGGCGCCGCCCACCAGGCTGCCTACTGCTTCGTGCGCGGCAACGTACAGCGCCACCGCCGCATCGTCGGGCGTCTCCGGAAACGGGACCGCGATGACGGCGCCGCCGCGCCCCTGCGCGGCGCGCCCCTCGCCCGCGAGCGAGAGCGTCAGCAACAGATCGCCGCTGCGCTGCTGCGTGCGCGACAGATAGCGTGCCAGTGCCGGCTGCCACGTGGTCGTCCACAGCGAATCCGCGCGCAACAGCGCGAGGCGCCGGGACGCCTGCTGTTCGCGCCACCACGCCGCATGAAAGCGTGTGTCCTCGTCGCGCAGCGACTCGACGAACAGCCGGACCCAATCCCGATCGCGCGCCGACGTGAACACGCTGCCCAACTCCGCGATCAGCGCGGCCGCCTCGCGCGACGGCGCGCGGCGCGGCTCGCCCTCCGCGCGCACGAACAGGTCGATCGCCTGCGTCAGCTCCTTCCAGTCGGCAAAGCGGAATGCGAGAAACTGCGCCTGCAACAACTGCGGAGAACGCGCGTATCGCGCGCGCAACGAATCGGCATTCGCATCCAGCGCCGTCAGGATGTTGCGCCCATTCTTCGTCACGACGATCGCATCGCGATAGTCTGGGGCGAACAGCGGCACGAGCGCGCTGTCGGGCGGCGAGAGGAGCGCAAAGCCGTGCAGCCACAGGTCCACATGCTCTCGTGACTTCACGAGCCACCCACGCGCCGGTGGCGCGTAGGGCTCCTGCGCCAACGCCGGCGCGGCCACGGCCGACAGGAGCGGGGCGACGGCCAAGGTCAGGGAAAAGCGAGCAAACGTGCGCAACATCACAGAGGGGGCCAAAGGAACTCGGCGACTTTGCGGAAACGTTCGCCGCGGTGATCCGTCTACGCGCATACCCCGTAGATGACATGCGTGGGGGTCAACGCGGGTGAAGTGTCTCAGCACTTAGAGGTCGAGTAAAGCCGGGCCACGACGGGGTGGCTCTCTCCTGCAGTCTCGCGCTGTTGTGTCCGCCCGCAGTCTTCCTCATCGCCAGGGGTCCCGCCACTCATGCCAGACGCCACGCCCATGCTGCCCACGTCGCCGGACGAACTCGTCCAACTCTCCCGCCGGACCTTCGTCTCTGCGGCGACGCTGTCCCTCTGCGGCCTCGCTCTGGGAGGCTGCGCGAGCAGCGAGGGCAACAACGACGGCCCCACCACACCGACGCCACCTCCACCGCCAGCCGACGCCGTCGTCGTCACGGCAACGGAGGTTCGCATCACGGTGGCCCGCGTGCCGGAACTCACGCAGCAGAATGGCTTCGTGTTCGTGTCCGCGCCGCGCATCATCGTCGCCAACCTCGGCAGCAACCAGTTCCGCGCCTATTCGGCGGTCTGCCCGCACGAGGCGCAGAACGTCAGCCAGGTGCAGAACGGGCTCCTCTTCTGTCCCACGCACGGGTCGCGCTTCGACCTCGCGACGGGGCAGGTGGTCAACGGGCCGGCGAATCGCGGTCTGACCACTCGCCAATCCACCTTCGACACGGCAACCGGTGTCCTCACCGTGCGACTGTCCTAGGCGTCGCTTCGTCGCGCAGTTGGCGACACTCGGGGCGGGGGCCCTCGTCGCGGCGTGTGCCGCGAGCGAAGGGACCGCCCCCGCCGGCGATACGAATCAGCCGCCGCCCGCGCCACCACCTGCGGGCGATCCCGGCGTGCGGGTCGTCGGCAACACGCTCGAGCTCACCCTGGCGCAGATCCCCGCGCTCTCGGCGCCAAACGGCTCGTACACGCACGGTGCGTCCCGCACCTTCGTCATCCGGCGATCAGCCACCGACTACCGCGCGTTCAGCAACGTCTGTCCGCACTCCGCGTGCGGTGTCTCCGGCTTCGATGGTCGCGCGATGATCTGCCCCTGTCACGGCTCGGAGTTCGATCCGGCCACGGGCGCACGCACGGCGGGGCCGGCGGAGGTGGGAACGTCGCTGTCGACTCGGCCCACTGCGCTCGACAGCGTCGCGGGCATCGTGCGCGTGCAGCTCGCCTGAGTCGCGCTCAGGCCACCGCGTCGGTGGGCAGCGCGGTCGGCGCATCCACGCCCCGGCCGCAGCTCACGCAGAAGCGCCAATCGAGATCCAGCGTCGTCGAGCACGCCGGGCAGTGGCGAATCGTCAGGTCCAGCCCGCAGTGCGGACAGAAGGTCACGCGCCGCCCCGACGGCAACGTGCCGCTGCAGTAGCGGCAGCACGATGTGCCCTTCTTCGCGCGCGCCGTCGACTCGTCGCGACCGACGAGTGCCAGCGCCGGTGTCCGCTGCGCCGGCACCACGACACTTCCGTAGTCCGACGGCGTACCCAGCGTGGTGAGCAACTGACCGAGTCCGTCGCCGACCTGCACGGCGACCGCCGCGAGCGGCTTGAGCGGACCGGCCGTCGGCGTGGACATCGCCAGCGCGCGCCGCGCACTCTGCTGGACCTCATCCGGCGTGACGAGATAGTTCCGCTCCCCGGTCACCAGGCGCAGCATCGCCAGGTCGTAGCAGTCGGCGCTGTCGCGCGAGAGCTCGCGCCGCACTTCCTGCAAGGGGACGAGACGCCGCTCGAGCTCGCCGAGCGGAAACGCCTTCTGCAGGAGCTGCGGGTAGGTCGCCTGCAACACGCGCGCGAGGCGCAATGCGAGGCGATCGAGATCGTCGAGCCGACGCGTGGTCGTCATGTCGGGCGGTGCGCCGCGGTCAGCGCTGCACCTTGTCCATGCGGCCGTCGACGCTGCCGTCGACTTCGCTCTTCACGCCGCCACCGATCTGTTGCACGAAGCGCTCGGCAACGTGCTGCTCATGGGTCTGCGCGTCTTGCCAGCCGTAGCCGTAGCCGATCGCCACGCCGACCGCGAGCACGAGGATGTACTTGAACACGATGGTCCTCCGGTCCCGGGTGCGGCTCTGGCGCGCTCGGCGATCCGTCGCCGAGCGGCACACCCTTACGGCCGAGGACGCGTCGCGGCGGAACGCGGTAACGACCGGGACGGATGAAACGCGTCGGCGCTCGGAAACGGATCGGGCTCGGCCAACTTCGTCACGCTCCCGGCGCGCGCCTCGTACCATGCGTCAAAGCCGGACGGCACGAGACCGCCGGATGTGTCGAGCGCCGCCGCCGCGCGCGTCGCGAGATGGTTGGCGTACTCGTTCTGCGCGTGGCCCGCGTGGCCGCGCACCCATCGCCATTCGATTTCGTGGCCGCCGTCGCGCGCCGTATCGACCGCACGCCGCCAGAGATCGAGATTCTCGATGGCGCCGCCTTTGCGCACCCACCCGCGCGACACCCAGCCGTGCACCCAGTCGGTCATGCCATCGACGATGTAGCGCGAGTCGGTGGTGAAGCGCACCGAGAGATGCGCCCCCTTTCGCGAAAGGGCGCCAAACGTCTCGATCACCGACTGCAGCGCCATGCGGTTGTTGGTCGTCGCGGGGTCGGAGACCCAGAAATCGAAGCGCTGCACTGTACCGTCGGCGCGTTGATACTCGATGAGCCCGCCCGCACCGCCCGGCGAGGCCTTCTCGCGCACGTTGCCCAGGCACGACTCGTCGGCGTAGACGGCTACGAGGGGGAAGCGGGCACTCACGGGCGACTCCGCGCACGCGCGGTCACGAGATCGCTCGGAGGATACTCGCCTCCCCGCGCGGACACGGCATTGCTCCGGAGATACGCGCGCATCTGCACCGTCACTTCACCACCTCGAACCGCTCGACCTCGTCGAGGGGGAACCGCACCTCGTCGCCGGTGATCGGATGTCGCGCGATGATCGTTTCGCGTCGCGCGACAAGGCGCAACGCACGAGGGATGACGACGAACTCGCTGCCGCCGCGCAGCAGCATCAGGCGACGACCGTCGCGAATGGCCGACTCCAGCAGATCGTAGTCGGCCGTGGTCCAGGTCCGCATGTCAGAACGTCAGGAGAGGGTGTGCTCGAGCAGCCGCTGCAGGACGGCACTCGCCTGCGTGATCTCGTCCACCGGCACCCACTCCTCCGCCGCGTGGGCGAGTGCGATGTCTCCCGGCCCGAAGCAGATCGCGGGGATGCCTGCGTCGTTGAAGAGCGCCGCGTCGGTCCACGCCGTCATGCCGGCGATCGACGTGGCGACGCCGTGCCCGCGGAGCGCGTGGGTGAGCCACTGCACGACAGGTGCATCGGGGGCCACGTCGCTCGGTGGCTGACCGCCACCGTGGTGTACGGTGGCGCGCACCTCAGGGCGCAGCGCCACGACACCATCGACCAGTGCCTGGAACTCACGAAGCACCGCGTCGCGCGTCTCGCCGGGAAGCGTACGCCGCTCGATCCAGAGTGTGCATCGATCGGGGTACGTGCTGAGTCCCGTCCCCCCGCCGATCTGCGACGCATGCACCGAGGCGCGTCCGAGCAGCGGGTGCGTGCGCGCGGGAAGCACGTCGTGCTCGAGGCGGTCGAGCGCGGCAAGCAGCAGTCCGGCATGAACGATTGCGTCCACCCCTAGTTCGTAGCGACTGCCGTGCGCCGCGCGTCCCTCGACCTCGATGCGAATCCACTCGAAGCCGCGGTGCGCCGGACAGATCGCGAGCGACGTCGGCTCGGTGACGATGGCGGCCACCGGCCAGGTCGTGGGGGTTGGGATCGCCGACACACCCGCACGCCAGTCCGCCAGCAACCGCGCGGTGCCTTCGCTCTGCCACTCTTCGTCGACGACCGCCGTGAGCCACACCTCGCGCGTGAGCGTGCCTGCCGCCTGCGCGCGCGCGATCGCCGCGCACATCGCGGCGACGCCACTCTTCATGTCGCAACTGCCGCGCCCGTAGAGTCGGCCACCACGCTCGACGGGTGCGAACGGGGCGTGCGTCATGCCGTCGATGCCGACGACGTCGAGATGCCCGTTGAACACGAGTGGCGCAACGCCGCGTGGCCCCACGCGCGCGACCACGTTGGCGCGACCGTCGCTGACGGTGTGCAGCACTGCCGGGATGCCCCACGCGTCGAGCACGTCGCGGAGCGCGTGCGCCACCGCGCCCTCGCCCGGTGCACCAGGCACCAGCGACGGATTGCGGGAGTCGATCGCGACGAGCAACCGCGTCAGCGCGACCGCATCGCCCAACGGCGGCGTGCTCATGTCGAGCGCACCGCGCAGCCGATGCGATCGACCGCGAACGACAAGCGCGTGGCAAGGGGATCGAGCAGCGCTGCGATGGCCGGCACCCGTTCCACGGGGGCCAGCACGATCATGCACCCGCCGCCGGATGCGCCGAGCGCCTTGGCGCCGAACGCACCTGCGCGCAACGCCGTCGTGATCATCGTGTCGAGCAAGGGCGTGGTGATCGCCGAGTGGAGCGCGCGCTGGTGCAACCAGTGTTCGCCCACCAGCGATCCGAGGTGCGCGACATCACCGGTGACGAGCGGCTCGGCCATCGCGCGCGCCAGACGCTCCATGTCGCGCAGCGCCGCGCGTGTGCCCGGGTCGTGCCGCAGGTACCCCGCCTTCACTGCGTCGATCGTATCGGCAGAGAGTCGTGACGCGCCCGTGAAGTACAGGAGCATCGACGACTCGAGCTCCTGCGCGGCGTGCTCGGCGAGCGGCAGCCGCACCACGCGATTGGTGCGCGTGAACTCCATGGCGAGCGCGCCACCGAGCGCCGCGGCGTAGTGGTCTTGCCATCCGCCAGCGATCCCCAGCTCGTGCACCTCGAAGCGTCGCGAGGTTTCGGCGAGCGTGGTGCCGACGAGCTTGCGTCCGTCGGCGGCCGTGAGGGCGGCCAGCAGTGCCACGCTGGCCGCACTCGACCCACCGAGCCCCGAGCCGATCGGCACATCTGAGTGGAGCGCGATGTGCGCGCGCAGCGAGGGGACGACACGTCGTGCGGCCGAGATGATCGCTGGCTCATCCCCGTCGGGGTGCGCGCGCGGGTCCGGCTCTGCCGTGGCCGTCACGTAGCGCGTGATCGCGACGCTGGTGACGTATCCGCCCTGTTCCTCGGGGTAGGGCGGGACGTCGGTCCACCCCCCCCCAAAGTCGATGCGCACGGGGGCGCGCGCCGTGATCCGGCTCATCGCGTCCTCGTGCGCATGGAGACCTGCGTCGTTGCCGACAGCGGTCGTGCGGCTACTTCTTCTTGGCGACGACCTTCTTGGCAGCCGGCTTGGCCGGCGCTGCGGCCTTGGCGGTCGTGCTCTTGGCTGGTGCGGCGGGCAGAGCGGGCTTCGCGACGGCCTTCGCCGGTGCGGCGGCCTTGGGCGCAGCGGGCTTTGGCGCCGGCGCCTTGGGGGGCGCTGCCTTGGGCGCTTCCGCAGCAGGAGCTGCCTTGGACGGCGCCTTCGCGGGCGGAGCCTTGGGCACCTCAGCGGTGGGCTTCGCGGCAACTGCCGGGGGGGCAGCCGGCGCCTTGGCCGCAGGCTTGGGCGCCGGTGGCGGTGTGGTTGGGCGCGAGGAGGCGCGCTCCAGCACGCGCTGCACCGAGGCCGACACCGTTCCGATAGCCGAGGAGGCGAGCGACGCGGCCGCCGCAACCGGCTCGATCTTCGGCAACGGCTTGATGCCGTGCGCCGCTTCGGCCGTCGCGATCAGCTTGTCCGCGTCTTCCTGCGGCATCTGCCCACGCTTGACCATGTAATTGACGAGATCCCGCGCGCTCTCGATCGGGAACGGCGAGAGCAGTCCGGCCGCCGCACTGATGACGTCGCGAATCGCGCCGGACATCTTGCTGCCCGCCTCGAGGCTGATCTCATGAGCACGCTGCGCCATTTCGGCGGCCGTGTCGCGCGCGTCCTGGCCGCGATGGCCGGGGCCGCGACGCGGTGGAAGCGATGTGACGCCCGATGCTGGCGGGGAACTGACGCCGGGCTGCGCCTTGCTGGTCATGTCGTGCGCACTCCTTGGTGCGGCGCGAAGCTCGGCGCGCCATGCGACCGGTCGTGTGGACTCGCGGGAACCGCCGGGGGCACAGGCCGCAGGTTTGGTGGCGGCCAAGCGACGGTAAGTATATGATTTTTCACGATCTACGCAAGGTCACATCACAGGAAACGGACCCGGTGAGTGCAGGCAAACCACCGGAACTCACACCAGAATTAAGCAACTCAATAGAGCCATAAACAAGTCAATATAAAGACAGTTGACACAAGACCCTTCGACACCAGCCGCCGGCCTCCCGCTCGCCGGGCTCCGCGTACTCGACCTCTCCCGCGTCCTCGCCGGTCCCCTCGCCGCGATGACCCTGGGCGACCTCGGTGCCGATGTGCTCAAGGTCGAACGGCCCGGAGTTGGTGATGATACCCGCGCCTGGGGCCCTCCGTTCGCCGAAGATGGACAGAGTGCCTATTTCCGGTGCGTCAATCGCAACAAGCTCGGCATCGCGGCGGACCTCAAGGATCCGGTCACTGTCGGCCGCCTCCGTGCGCTCGTCGCGGGCGCCGACGTGGTCATCGACAACTTCCTCCCTGGGGTGCTCGATCGGGCCGGACTGTCTCCCGAGCGCCTCCTCGACGAGCATCCGCGCCTCATCTGGTGCACCATCACCGGCTTCGGTGCGGAGAGTGCGCGCCCCGGCTACGACTTTGTCGTGCAGGCGGAAAGCGGATGGATGTCGATCACCGGCCCCGTCGAGGGACCTCCCCATCGCGTGGGCGTCGCGCTGGCCGACGTGCTCTGCGGAAAGGACGCCACGATCGCCATCCTTGCCGCGCTCGCCGCGCGCCACCCCACCCGGCGCCGCCTGGTGCTCTCATTGTATGGAAGTGCGGTCGCGGCGCTCATCAACGTCGCGCAGAACGTGCTGGTCAGCGGGGCGGAGGCACGCCGCTGGGGCAACGCGCATCCCAACCTCTGCCCCTACGAGCTCTTTGGCGCGGCCGACGGCCCGGTCGTGGTCGCCGTCGGCAATGACGGACAGTGGCAGCGGTGTGCCCGGGCCATCGGGCGAGAGGACCTGGCGATCGACGCTCGCTTCCTCACCAACGCAGGTCGCCTGACCCATCGCACCGCCCTCGTGGCGGAACTGTCGGCCACGTTCGCGTCGCGTCCGGCCGACGACTGGGTGGCCGTCCTCGACGCGGCCGAGGTCCCCACCGGTCGGGTGCGTCCCGTCAGCCAGGCACTCGCCGCAGCGGCCGGTGCCTCGGCGGTGACCGGACTCCCTTCACCCGTCGGCGGCACGGTGCGCTTTGCGCCCCCGGCGCTGGGTGCGCACGGCGATCTGGTCGAGCGCTATGGCTGGGGCGCCTTTGGCCATGTGCCAGCGCGCGCACCCGAGCAACCGTGAGTGCCGACACGGCGCCGCCGCCGCCCGAACCCGATCAGCCTCGACCGGGCCAGTCACCGTCATGATTTCACCGCCGGGCGCGACCGTCTCGGAGTGAGGGTCCGGAACGACCGGGGAGCATTTCACCGGCCGACGTGATGCCGGTCACGTAACGGCCGCGTCTGCCGTGTGACGCTTGCGCGACCCGCGCGTCTTCATGCCGTGATGCACGACGAGATGGCCTGAACGGGCCGCTCTCGGCGGGGTGGCACTGGACGAGCGCGGGGAATTATCCTCGTGCTGTGATTTCCCCCGAGAGCGCGGTCGAACAGGTCCCGGTCGATACCGACCAGGAAACCATCTCGCAGGTCCTCGCTGGGGACCGGAACGCCTTTTCATTGCTGATCCGCAAGTACAGTGATCCACTGTACCGACACGCGCTCGGCATGACGGGTAGTCCGGACGTCGCCGAGGACATCCTGCAGACCTCGTTCATCAAGGCGTACAACCACCTCGGCGAAGTGCGCGGTCGGTTCGATGCCTGGTTGTTCCGCATCGTGGCGAATGGGTGCAAGGATTGGCTCAAGAACATCCGACGTACCCACGTCAGCTACGAAGAGGACGATCAGCCGTCTGGCTACGCGGGCCCCGACGAGGAGCTCGACCGGAGTGAACTGCGCGATGATCTCGATCGTGCACTCGCTCGCTTGGCGCCGTCACTGCGCGAGGCCTTCATCATGAAGCACGTCGAGGGACGGTCGTACGAGGAGATGGCCGACGTGTTGGGCACGACCGTGGGAGCGTTGAAGATGCGCGTGCATCGCGCGCGTGAAGCGCTCCAGTCCATGCTCGAGGAGAAATACGCATGCTGAACGACCGTTTCGACGCCAGTGCTCGCGGGGACGCGACCCCGGAGTTCGTTCCGACGCCGTCGGCCGGTGCGCGCGAGGACGCGCTGCGCCCCGAGGCCGAGGCGTTTGCCGATCGCGAAGTCCCGTTGCGCGGCGTGCGTCCGGCGATGGCCGTGCAGCAGTGGCTCGACGGTGACGTGGACGAGGCCGTGGCCCGCGCCGCCAGCCCCGCCGACGTCGATGTGTGGCATGCGCTGGGCACCGCATACGCGGCCAAGGCCGATGTGAAGGCGCCGGCCGGCTTCGAGGATCGCGTCATGGCCGCGCTTCCCGCGCGCCCCATGGGCAACATCGCGCCGCGCGCCGACTGAAGGGCGGTTCTACTCGCACAACGGGGCGCTCGCATCGCGAGCGCCCCGCTTGTCTTTTTGCCGCAAAGACGTCTCCGCTACTCCTCGCACAATCCGCAGCCGGCGCCCGCGCTGTCAGCTTCCGGCACCGGTTCTCTCGCCGCGTACCACCCGCGACCGCTGCTGACAGCGGAGAGCTGACAGCCGTCAGCTGCTCTCGAGCAGCGAGCTCTCAGCTGAGAGCTGCCCGGCTGCTGCTCTTCGCTGCCCGCTCCCTACTACGGCAGCGCGAGCGAGACTGCGCTGCGAACGCGTCCACTTTCGAGTTCCCCATCTCGCACGGTCCTCGCGGTGGCAAAGCGGTGCGGAGGTATCGATCGCGGCAGTGCGCTGACCTTGCACGCACCCGGTCGGCCGGTGTCCCCGCGAGCCTCTTGGCGCGTGCCGCTCACTCGCTCCGCTGTCTGCGCCGCGATCGACACGTAGTGGCGCGTCACCGCTATCGTGTCCATAAAGAGCGGGACGAAGCGCTCCCGGAAAAGCTCAAACGTCACCCGTAAACGCCTCGCCCATGTCACAAACGCGCTTGGTGTGGCTGGTCGCGCTGTTGTGCTCCATCACGGCGTGCACGCGATCGAGCGAAATTGCTTCGCCCTATGTCGGCGACGAGAATCTCGCCGCCGTGGGCATCGAGGGGTCTACCCGTCTGGTTCGCTCGTTTGGTGGGGACTCCGTTGAGGTGCAGATCGAACTGGTCAACCACTCGCGTTCGCGCGCTGCGGTTGGCGTGAACGGATGGAGGCCGATTGCCGTGGCTATACGACTCGATCGGGACACCAGCGTCGTCTTCTTTGAGGATTCTCCGTACGCGCTACAAATTGGTGGTGCGATCTTCCTGGAGGGTGGACAGCGAACCACGAAGACACGTCGGATCGCCGTGCGCGATCTGATGTCAGACGCGCACCGCGGCGAGCGATTGCGCGTGTTTGCCCGCCTAGCCAACTCGGCCTTCCCACTCGTTGACGCCGGCGTGATCACTCTGCCGTAGCGCTGCACGTCGGAGCGTGTGGGCAGACCCCGCCGCGCGGTGTTCGGGGGTCCGCGTCTGGCGCCGACCTGACGGTCACTCGGACGACGCGGCTCTTGTGCAAGAAGCCGGGGGATCGGAGCGCGCAGAGCGAGAAATGACTCCCGACAACGGAGCGCTCGCATCGCGAGCGCTCCGTTTGTCTTTTTGCCGCAAAGACGTCTCCGCGACTCCTCGCGCCATCCGCAGCCGGCGCCCGCGCTGTCAGCTTCCGGCACCGGTTCTCTCGCCGCGTACCACCCGCGACCGCTGCTGACAGCGGAAAGCTGACAGCCGTCAGCTGCTCTTGAGCAGCACGCTCTCAGCTGAGAGCTGCCCGGCTACTGCTCTTCGCTATATGTGCACCGCCCTCCCAATCGTCGCCAGCGCCGCCTCCTTCACCGTCTCCGACAACGTCGGATGCGAGTGCACCGTGATCGCGATGTCCTCCGCCGACCCCCGGTACTCCATCGCCAGCACCACTTCCGCAAGCAGATCCGCCACGTTCGCCCCGATCATGTGACAGCCGAGCAGTTCATCGGTGTCCCGATCCGCCACGAACTTCACGAACCCCGACGTCTCCGCCATCGTCCGCGCGCGCCCATTCGCACTGAACGGAAACTTCCCCGTGCGATACGGCCGCCCGCTCGCCTTCACTTCTTCTTCCGTCAGCCCGACCGTCGCGATCTCCGGCCACGTGTACACGATCGCCGGCATCGTGCGGTAGTGCATGTGCACCGGCTTCCCCGCGATCACTTCGGCGGCGATCACGCCCTCTTCCTCCGCCTTGTGCGCGAGCAGCTTCCCGCCGATCACATCGCCGATCGCATACACGCCCGGCACTGATGTGCGCAGTTGATCGTCCACGACGATCTCGCCACGCGCCCCCACCCGCGGTCAGTCGCGTTCCCGTGACAATCGTCAGCCCCTGCTTGCGGAAGATCCGGTCTGCTTCGCGCACCAGCTCTTCATCGTTGCCGGGCAGAATCGTGGGAGCGAGCTCCACCACCGTCACGCGCGCCCCGAGCCGCCGCCACACCGAGCCCAGCTCGAGTCCGATCACCCCGCCACCGATCACCACCAGATGCTGCGGCACCTCGGCAATCGACAGCGCGCCCACGTTCGAGTGCACCCGCGTCTCGTCGAACGGCAGAAACGGGAGCTGGATCGGCACCGATCCCGTCGCGATGATCACGCCGCGCGCGGCAAGGTATGAGTTGACGCCGCCGTCGGCCGCACGCACCTCCACCACGCGATCTGCGCGCAGCGTTCCCTCGCCGCGCGCCCACGTGATCTTGTGCTTGCGGAAGAGGAACTCGATGCCGCGCGTGTTCGCGCCCACGACATCGACCTTGCGCGCCATCATCGTCGCGAGATCGAGCCCCACGCCGTCCACGCGAATCCCGTGTTCCGCTGCGTGCAGCTTCGTGAACTCGTAGTGCTCCGACGACTGCAGCAGCGCCTTCGACGGAATGCACCCCACGTTCACGCAGGTGCCACCGAGCGTGCGATCCGACTCCACGCACACCACGGAGAGACCGAGTTGTGCCGCGCGAATGGCCGCGACGTACCCGCCCGGTCCGCCTCCGATGATCACCACGTCCACCGTGGTCGGGGTGGCAGGCGTCGACATCGTACTCATGTTCCTAGGCTCCGGCGCGTACGCGCCGACAAAGTGTGTGACGCGGCGCACAGTTGCGCGTCTCTCTTGCGGAAGCGGTGACGAACTGCTTCCGTCCCCCCTCCCGGATGCCGCGACTCCCGTCTTCGCACGGAAACGCGCGCAAACGGTTCAACGACGGCCCATCATGGTCTCCATGGTGGGCCGTCGCTGCGTTCGTCACGCGAGCAGCATCGCGGCGGGATCTTCCATCAGCTCCTTCACGCGGACGAGGAAGAGCACCGCCTGCTGCCCGTCGATGATGCGATGATCGTACGACAGTGCCACGTACATCATCGGGCGGATCACCACCTGCCCGTCGAGCGCGACGGGGCGATCCTGGATCTTGTGCAGGCCGAGGATGGCGACCTGCGGATAGTTGATGATCGGCGTGGAGATGAGCGAGCCGAACACGCCACCGTTGGTGATCGTGAAGCTGCCGCCGGTCAGGTCATCCATGGAGAGCTTCGAGTCGCGCGCGCGCTTGGCGACGGCCGCGATGTCCGCACCGATCTGCACGACGCTCTTCGCGTGCGCGTCCTTCACGTTGGGGACGATGAGCCCCTGATCGCTCGCGACGGCGATGCCGATGTTCGCGTAGTGCTTGTAGACGATCGTGTCGCCGTCGATTTGCGCGTTGACGGCAGGGAACTCCTCGAGCGCGATGCACGCCGCCTTCGCGAAGAAGGGCATGAACGAGAGCTTCACGCCGTGCTGCTTCTCGACCTTCTCCTTCATCCGCTCGCGCAACGCCGAGATCGCAGTCATGTCGATCTCGTTGAACGTCGTCAGGTGCGCGGTGGCGTGCTGCGACTGCAGCAGGTTTTCGGCGATGCGCTTGCGGCGCGTCGTCATCTTCTCGCGCGTTTCGCGCTGCGCGGCGCCGTTGGGCGACGGCGCGGCAACGGGGCGCGGTGCCGCGGGCACGGCAGCCGGCGCGGCTGACGGTGCGGCGACGGGTGCCGCGGGCGCGGCACCGAGCACGTCGACCTTGGCCACCACGCCGCCACGACCGGTCCCGGCGACCGTCGCGAGATCCACGCCACGCTCCGCAGCGATCTGACGTGCGGCTGGCGACGCCTTCACCTCAGCCGATGCCATCGGTGCCGGCGCAATCGGCGCAGCAACAACAACAGGCGGAGCGGCCACCGGAGCCGCAGGCGCCGGAGCGGCCGCAGCGGGCGCGACCACCGCCGCCCCACTCGCGCCGATCTCACCGAGCACTTCACCGATCCCCACCACATCACCTTCGGCCTTCGCGCGCTGCGTGAGCACACCGCCTTCGGTGGCCGGCACTTCGACGGTGATCTTGTCGGTCTCGAGCTCGACGAGCGTATCGCCCGGAGCGACGGAATCGCCTTCCTTCTTGAGCCACCGGGAGACGGTCGCTTCCACGATCGACTCGCCCAGCGGCGGCACCTTGATCGACGCCATGCGTTGCCCAGCAAAAGGGGGTCTCGCGGGTCGCCGAGCGCGAGCCGCGGTGTGGTCCGAGGCCACTCGGGGGGCGAATATACGGATGTGACCGTGTCGCCGCCCTCGACCATGCGAGCCCTCACCATCGATGCGCATGGGGGGCTCGACCAGCTCCGGTATCGCACCGATCTCCCCAGGCCCACGCCCGGCCCGGGCGAGGTGCGCGTGCGCGTGCGCGCGGCCGCATTGAACCGCCTGGACCTATGGGTGCTCGGCGGAATCCCGGGTGTGTCGATCCGGCCGCCGTGGATCGTGGGGGCCGATGCCTGCGGGGCCGTGGACCAGCTCGGCAAGGGGGTCACCGACCTTGCCGACGGTGATCAGGTCATGATCAATCCGGGGTGGGTCGCTGATGGCAGCGACCCCGACGACGAGCCCACCGCGATGGGGTATGGCATCCTCGGCGAGCACTACCCGGGCACGCTGGCGGAGTATCTCGTGGTCCCGGCGCGATGCTGTCGCGTGGTGCCGGCCTCGCTGGATCCGGCCGCCGCGGCTGCCGCCACGCTCGTGGGGCTCACGGCGTGGCGCATGGTTGTCTCCCGTGCGCGGGTCGAACCGGGGGACGACGTGCTCATCTGGGGGATCGGCGGCGGCGTGGCGCTGGCCGCACTGGCCATCTGCAAGTCGATCGGGGCGTGCACCTGGGTGACGTCATCCAGCGACGACAAGCTCGCGCGCGCGGCTGCACTCGGTGCGGACGTGTGTCTCAATCACGCGGCGGTGGATGTGGGGAAGGAGGTGCGCCGTCGAACGGCCAAGCGTGGCGTCTCCGTGGTCATCGACTCCGTGGGCACGGCGACGTGGGGGGCATCGCTCGCCGCACTGGGGCGCAACGGTCGGTTGGTCACGTGCGGCGGGACGTCAGGGGCGATGGTGGAGACCGATGTGCGGCGCCTCTTCTGGAATCAGTGGACGTTGATGGGCTCGACCATGGGGAGTCAGCGCGAGTTCAGCGCTGTGGTGGCGGCGGTGGTGGACGGCCGGCTTCGCGTGCCGATCGACCTCGTGGTGCCGCTCGACGCCGGGCACACGGGGTATGAGCGACTGGCCAGTGGGGCGCAGTTCGGCAAGGTGGTGATTCGGGTGGCGGAGTAGTGGCGATGGCCGAAAGCGCGAGATACTCGCTCGAGGAGGAGCAGGCGATAAGGGAGGCGGCGGTTGCCGGGGAGACGCCCAACTGCCCGCGCTGCGGCGTCCCCATGACCTGGCGCAGCATCGGGGGCGGGTCGTTCGGGCTCGGCTATGCGCGACAGCGCGACTGGTTCCTCTGCCCGATCTGCCGACGGAGCGCGCTCTTCGATCGCAAGCGCGGGACGCGGACGTAGCACCGGGGGGCGCTGCTCACCTCGGTGCGGCGTCCCGGTGTCACCGGGATGCAACGCCGCGCGTAGAGCCGTGCGCGGTGTTGCGCTAGCTTCCGCCGCAACGCTGGTGCGCCCCCCACTTCGCTGGTCGACATGCTGCAGCAGGTTGCCGATTCACTCCCGTTCGTTGCGTCCGATACCGCTCGTCTCCTGACCGAGCGCGATACCGCGACCGCACAGACGTTGTGGGCAACGACCCAGGAGCGTGCGGCGAGCGTGGCGGACACGCTCTCGCCCACGGAAGGGTTCACGCAGCGGCTCGAGGCCAGCTTCGCCCAGCTCGCGGAGTTCGTGCCGGCGCTCTTTGGCGCGCTGGTGCTGCTCTTCGTCGGCTATCTGCTCGCGCGGCTCGTCGAGAAGGGCGTGTACAAGCTGTTGCGCAAGCTGCGCTTCAACGAACTCCTCGACCGCGGTGGCGTGCTGCACGCCGTCGAGCGTGCGGGCTCGGTGGTGAATCCCTCGCGCATCGTGGCCAATCTGCTCTTCTGGGTCATGATGTTTGCCGTGATGCTCGTGTCGGCCAACGCGATCGGTCTCGAATCGCTGGCCAACGTGTTCGGCGAGCTGGTGAGCTACATCCCGAGCGTGATCGCGGCGATCGTGATCATCATCGTCGGCATCGTGCTGGGCGGCTTCGTCGGCGGGTTGATCATGGCGAGTGCGGCGTCGATCAACGGCGGGCCGACGCTGGCGCGTGTCGGGCGCGGTGGCGTGATCGTGCTGGCGGTGTTCATGGCGCTGCAGGAGCTCGGCATCGCAACGGACATCGTGACGACGGCGTTCGCGATTCTCTTTGGCGCGGTGGCGTTTGCGCTGGCGATGGCGTTCGGGCTCGGCAATCGCGAGCTCGCTGGCGAGATCACGCGATCGTGGTACTCGCGCTACAAGGCCGAGCGTGAGGCGATCGAGCGTGAGGTCGCGGCGGAAGAGGCGGAAGAAGAGGCCGAGGTCACGCGTGAGACGGGCGAGCACCGTGCGGCGGATGTGGACGCCGAGGTGGATGACGCAGTCGTGCTGCGGGCGACGCCTGCGCGCGGCGTGCTGGCGCGGTTGCGGGGGTAGGCCGCGTAGAGCGGTGCGGCGACGTCAGCGCGCGCCGCTGATGGGGAGTGTGTGGTGCGTCGCCGTCAACGGAGTGCCGTCGCAACTGAGCACGCCACGGAGCGTATCTGGTAGCGTGACGCGCGGAGAGATCGCAACGCGTGCGGGCGTGCCGTCTCGCGCGAGTGCGGTCAGCCCCAGTGCTGCGGGAACGCCCGCGGTCTCCGAGAAGAAGCGGCACGCGCGCTCGAGCGCGGCGGGTGCGGACAGTTCGAGCGTGTCGCCGGACCGACGCGCGACGAGTCCGCTGGTTGCGCGTGCGGGCCACACCACGCCGGGCGCGCGCAGCGCGCGAGCAAACGCGGGGTTGATCGTTCGCGCATTCGCCACGGCGATCGCCGCTCGCACCGTGGTGCCGCCGGGAATGCACTGTGTCTGGCACGCCAGCCAGTCCACGCGTGCGTCGATCGCGTAGGTGCGCGCACGTGCCGCGTGTGGTGCCACGGACAGCGTCGACACCAGCGGGACGTCGTGCGCGTAGCCGTACGTCACGACACCCAGGTCGCGGAACGGCGACGGTGCCGGCCACGTGAGCGTGTCTGCGCGCAGCGCGGCATCGAGCGTCCATCGTACGCGTGTGGGGAGGCCCGCGTCGCCGCCGCGCCGCCAGTACGTGTGCCATCCGGGCGCGTGGCGCAGCACGACGGCGATGCGCGTGGATTCGCCGGGGCGCAGCGACGAGTGCTCGGGGATGAGCTCCGCGCGGACCTGCGCGGTGAGAGGCGAGGCGGCGACGACGAGACCCATCATCGCTGCGCACGCGCGTCGCCGCACCATCTCGTGCGTGGTCGTCACGGAACCGCGTTCGTGGTTTTCGGCAACAATCGCTCGAGCGTCTCCGCGAGCTTCGCGCCGCGCAACTCCGCATCCATCGCCACGATCATCCCCTCCGGATTGACCAAGAGGATAGTCGGAAACGCGGCGGTACTGAACGTGCGTGCGGCCGCGCTCTCGAACATCTCCTCGCCCGCCCACGCGTTGGTCCACGGCATGGGGTAGCGCTCCTTACGAAACGTGCGCGCGCCGTCGGGAGAGGGTTCGAAATCGATGCTGACGATATGCAGGCCGCGTGGTCCAAACATCTTGTGCGCATCGTGCAGCGCAGGCATCTCCGCGACGCAGGGGGCGCACCACGGTCCCCACAGGTCGATGAGCGTCCACTTGCCCGCGAAGTCGGCGGCCTTGTGCTGCTTCTTCGGGTCGTCGAGGTCGACGGCGACCCATGGCACAATGGGCTTCCCCACCTGGGTGGGGCGGTTTGGTGAGATCTCTCGCAGCAGCATGCGCACTTCCTGCTCGCTCGTCTCCGGCAGTGCGATCAACGAGTCGAGGTACGCGAGCGCCACCGGCTGAGACGTCGACTCTCTGCCGAGTGTGAACGCGAGCTGCCAGTAGAGCCGTCCCCGCATCCACCGCGAGATGCCGGGAGTGGCGAGCGCCTGACTCGTGACCTCGCGGACGCGGTGCTGGTATACCGTGTCCGCTGCGAGCTTTGGGCCCTGCCGACCCGGAAACTCCTCGGCCAGCAGCGCAGCGGTGATCGCCATGGGGTAGCCGAAGTCCGCCGCCACGGGTGAGCGCGGGTCGAGCGCCCGCGCGACCCGTCTGGCCTCGGCTTGTGGCAGCTTGTGCCAGAACATCATGAGCAGCGTGTTGGCGTATGCCTGGCGCACGATGGGGTCGCGTTCCGCGTCGAACGCGCGCAGCGTGCGGCGCACGATCGAATCCTGTGCGATGCGCGCGGCGGCCGTGTCGCCCTTCTGCGAGAGTGCCGACGTCTTGAACAGCGCGGCGGACACGTCGCGGATCGTTTCGAGGCGTGCCGCGGTGCTCGTCCGATTCGACACCGTGATGCGCGAGGTGGTCGTGTCCTTTGGCAGCTTGGCAGGGTCCACGGTGATCGTGGCCACACCGTTGACCACCGGCGCAACGGAGACGAACGCCGGAATGTCGGGGTCGTCTGCCGCGCTCTGAATGCGCCCGGCGTCCGGGGTGTTGGTGTCCTGTCGCGGGCCGTAACGCACGCGGTATCGGAGCACCTCGCGATCAGATGGCACCGTGGCCCGCCAGCGCCCGTCTCCCTCGCGCGTCATGGCGACCGCGCGGGTGGTGTCGAGCGCGCGGCCCGAGACTGGGATGATCTGCGGCGCTGCGGTGCTATCGACGGGCAGCGTTCGGTCACCGAGGGTGACCAGCACCGTGCCCATGTCGGAGGTGGCAAAGAGCTGACCATAGGCCGACCTCACGATCGGGGCCTCCACCTCGAGCGTGATCAATTGCCGTTCGGGCGCGGCCATCATGAAGCGGCCGTCGGCGTCGCTCGTCGTCAGCGCCACCAGCGTGTAGCCATACTGCGTCGCGCGCACCAGAGCGCCGGGAATCGGGCGCCCGTCGGTGTGGCGGACCACGCCTCGCAACACGATTGCAGGCGCGTCTGCGGCGGCAGACCGGTTCTGCGTGACCTGCGCGCACAGGGATGTCGCGGTGATCGAGATGCCCAGAACGGCCATGGCCAAGAGCCTGTCCCGAATCGAGCGACGCGATTGCTGCATGCTACACCTCCTGCGGGAAGCCCAGCGGATTGGTGCGGGCGGTCCCGGCGTCGGCGATCGTCCCAGAACGAAATTCACGTGTTCATCCGACATGCCACGGCCTCACGGCACCGAGGCAGCAGGCTTCGGCAACAACCGATCGAGCGTCTGGGCAAGCTTCTCGCCGCGCAAGTCGAGGTCCATCGCGACGATCTTCCCGTCAGGATTCACGAGAAGAATCGTCGGAAACTTCGCCGTGCTGAACAGGCGCGCGGCCTGGCTCTCGAACATGCCATCGCCTGCGTACCCATTGGTCCACGGCATGGGGTACTTCTCCTTGCGAAAGGTGCGCGCGGCCTCGGGCGACTGATCGAAGTCGATGCTGACGATGTGCAGCCCCCGCGCGCTGAACACCGAGTGCGCGTCGT
>JALOPS010000099.1 GCA_025453745.1 Gemmatimonadaceae bacterium | reverse complement strand
GCGAGCTGCGGCAGATCGCGCCCCACGAGTGCCTGGCCGTAGAACACGGGCGAGAGCTGCAGCTCCTTCATCACCTCGATCTCACCGGCATTGAACATCTCCACCTTCTTGAGCGCCTTGAGCTCCGAGAAGCTCTCGTAGATCCGCAACTCGAACACGCGTGACTGTCCGGCCCGCGTGCGCGCGGGGATCTCGAACTGCGGCATGCCGCTGAAGGCGAGCATGATCCACGAATCGATCCGATCGAACGCGGGGTTGGCGCGCGTGGGTGACGTGAGGTAGTCACGGCCGGCGGCGAGTACGTCACGGTCGGTGTTGATGGCGGCATTCACCGTCGCGATCGACTCGAGCGACGCATGTGGTATGAGCACCCACACGGCCGGGCCGTCTGGCGCGTTGGGCTCGGTGAACACGCCTACAGCTCGCACGCCCCGCGTGTTGAGCGCCGGAATGAGCGCGCCACGCAGGTAGTCATCGAGCAGCGCAGGCGACGCACCGGGCTTGAGCCGGTAGGCGCGCAGCTCGTAGTAGTCGCGACCGGCCGTCTCTGCCGTGGCAGTGTCCTCGGCGGCCGCATGGAGCGGCGAGGTGGTGAGCGCCGACAGCGCCGCGGCAGCGGACGCGCCCGCGAGGAATTCACGACGGGTGGAAGGCATGGTGTAGCGGGAGGAAGGGTGGCGGTGCACGGAACGTACGCGCCGTGTCCGCCGCCCACAGCACTCCACCACCCCGTTTGTGACGAATGGCGAACCGTTCCAGCGTACGCGAGGCTCCGCTGCTCCGCTGCCGCAGGCGATTGACGGCGAAACCATCCCACATGCGTGCGCATTCAGAGCTGCACCCACGCACTGCCCGCCCACGCGCGGGCCGCCCCTTCCCACGTACGCGTGCGCACGTAACGTCTTGGCACGCGCGCAGCAGACGCCAGACTCCGCGCACATCGCCACCCTCTCCGCCCTGCACCACACGTCATGACACCTCGCCTGGTGGTGCTCGCCGTGGCTGCGATCGAGCTCGCCGCCTGGTCGCCCACCACTCGCGCACCCACCGCACCGAGCGACTACCTCTACCTGTGGGCCTCCTCGGCCGACAGCTCCGGCCCCGACTTCCTCGCCGTCTACGACGTGCGTGACAAGCCGGGGGCCGACGTGTACGGCGCGCTCGTGACCACGCTCCCCGTACCGGGGGGCGGCCACCGCACCCATCACACCGAACACGAGCTGGCAGCAGACCGTCAGCTCTTTGCGAACGACTTTGGTTCGGGTGAGTCGTACATCTTCGACCTGTCGACGCCGTCAGCGCCCACGCTCGTGACGCAGTTCAACGGCGCGGGCGCGCTCATGCACCCGCACAGCTTCTGGCGTCTCCCAAACGGCAACGTGCTCGCGACGTTGCAGATGCAGCACGATGCGAGTGGCATCGTCCCCGGTGGCCTCGCCGAGCTGACACCACGCGGCGATGTGGTCCGCACCGCATCAGCGCACCGCGCCGGCGTCGATCGTCGCGTGCGGCCATACTCGGCGGCCGTGCTCCCCGCGCTCGATCATGTGATCGTGACGACGTCAGACATGGACAATCGCGACACCACACGCGCGCTGCAGTTCTGGCGCCTGTCTGACCTGTCGCTGCAGCGTACCATCGAGCTGCCGAACGGCCCGCGCGGCAACGAGGGATACCGGTCCGCCGAGCCCCGCGTGTTGCGCGACGGGCGCAGCGTGCTGGTGTCGACGTTCAACTGCGGGCTCTATCTGGTGCGCGACGTCGCCAGCGCGCAGCCTACGGCACAACTGGTCGCGTCGTTCCCGCAGAAGGCGGGGACGAGCTGCGCCGTACCGGTGGCGGCGGGCAACTACTACCTCATCACCGTGCCTGCGTGGAGTGCGGTGGTCAGCCTGGACATCGCGGACCCGGCGCATCCCCGCGAGGTGTCTCGCGTGACGCTCGGCAGCGACGACGTGCCGCACTGGATCGGCATCGAGCCGAATCTCGAGCGCGTGGTCATCACCGGCTATCAAGCGATGAAGACGCGGGTGGTGATGGCGCGCTTCAATGCAGCCAACGGCATGCTGTCGCTCGACGCGCGCTTTCGCGCAGCGGGAAGTACTGAACCCGGATTGCGCATGGAAGACATCGTGTGGCCTCACGGCGGTCGCGGGGCTGCGGTACCGCATGGGGCAGTGTTCAGTCGGCCGTAGATGACCTCGCGCTGCCATCGCCTTCGACCACCACGCGCCACATGTCCTTCGCCATTCCTCTGCATACCGCACGCCTCACGCTGATCCCGGCGACGGCGGCGCACGTGACCGCAGAGCTCGCGGGCCGCGATGCGTTTGCCACGCATCTTGGTGCGGTCGTGCCGCCGAGCTGGCCACCGGGCGAGTACGACGAGCCGGCGCAGCGCTTCTTTCTCGAGTGTCTCACCCGCGCAGGCGCGGCCGGTGACGGGTGGTACGGCTGGTACGCCGTACGACTGGCAGATGCTCATGCGCCGGCGACGGTGATTGCCGCCGGCGGCTACTTCGGCCCGCCCAGTGCCGACGGCGTGGTCGAACTCGGCTACTCCGTGTGTGACGAGTGGCGCGGTCGCGGGTACGCCAGCGAGATGGTTGCCGCGCTCGCTGCGCATGCCGCGCGTCAACCCGGCGTTGCGCTCGTGATTGCGCATACCAGCGCCGCCAACCCTGCGTCTGTACGCGTGCTCGAGCGGAGCGGATTTGTGCCGGCGCCCGCCAATGACGCGCCCGACACGCTGCGCTTCGAGTTTGGCCGGACGAGCAACGTGATGTGACAGCGTGACGATGCGACGGGGTGCGGCGAGCGACGCGTGCCCCGCACGCAACGGACTACTTCTTGTTCGCCTCGTATCTCATGCCGAGGGAACTGATATCGCCGCGCACGCGGAGGGCAACGCGGACGTCGAGCACAGATGCAGCGCGATTGCGACACGAGCCGCGACTGCCACCACCAGAGCCAATTGCTCCCTTCGCATGGTGCCAATCGGCGAGCTGTTGTCGCGGGCTCCGCGTCGCATGCGAGCCCCGTTGCCGAAACCTGGATTGCCGCGCCGCGTACCGCCCAGGGACAGGTAAGTGTTCTGAGACCACCGTTGCGGAGGATCCATGTCGTGTCACGCGCGCGCGGCCTTGTATGGTACGCTCCTCGTCACGCTTGCGTGTACAGCGTGCAGCCGAGGCCCCGCGGTCGCACTCGCGCCGAAGACCGCGACGACCGAGACACTGCGTAGGGAGATCGTACGCGCCGACTCGTTGATGTTCGCGGCCTACAACGCGCACGATGCGGAGCGACTCGGCGCGTACTTCTCGAAAGATCTCGAGTTCTACCATGACACCGGAGGTCTGCTGACGTGGGCCCAGGCGATGGAAGGGCTGACGAGCAACTTCGCGAAAGGCGACGGCATCACCCGGTCCCTCGTGGGTCCCGTCGAGGTGTATGCGGTGCGTGGCTACGGTGCCATGGAGATCGGCACGCATCGCTTCTGTCACCGCGAGGCTGGGCGCGATGTCTGCGGAACCTTCAAGTTCCTCATGATCTGGAAGCAGTCGGCGGACGGCTGGCAGGTGACACGGGCGGCGAGCTATGATCACTGAGCGCTGAAGACCGCGACTGTCGCGTGGACGACGCGGTTGCGTTGACGACGCGCGGCTGCACCGCCGGTCCGTCTCGATACGGCAGGGCTGGCAGGGCACGCTATGCTGCGTGGTGCAGGCTCGCTGGGCGGCGTGATGGGCACCCTGTGACGCGCCGCCCGCAACCGCTCCTGCTCGCGTCGGCAGACGAGCGTCCGCCGACACCGCACCACACGCACTCGCCGCAGAGCACGCCATGAACACAACGGTCACTCGCGCGCGCACCGTCGCGCTGATCATCGCGTTCTCGGTCCCGGGCCACATCGCACCCGTCTCCGCCCTCGCGCAGCCGGCTTTGTCTTCGCGCGACACGCAACAGCCCCGTGCAACGTCGGACGCCTACCGGGTCCAACCCGACGGCACCGTCGACATCCGGCCCGCGCCCTATCCGAAGAACCCGCGCTATGGGTCGTCGCCCACACCACCACTGATGCGCATGCCCGCGCCGGTGGTCCTCCTCGAGCCGGGGCAGACGCAGTCGCCGGTCTGGAGCATGGGACGCACCAGCTCGACCACCGGACGCACCGCCGCCGACGACGCCGAATTCCCGCGCGACGGGGAGTGCCGCTGGTTCCTCGAGCAGAGCGGCGCCGGTCTGGTGTCGCCTGCCTTTGCCGCGCGGCAGGGGCTCCGTTCGCAGGACCTGAGCGCACTGCGCACGAACATCAACCCGATCCATGCCTGGCTCAGTCGGCAGCCCGCGGTCAGTCGCCCCTCCGGGGTCTGCGCGCTCTTCTCGAACGATGGCGCCTACGCCACGCCGGATGTGCCGGAGATGGTCGATGCCGCCTTCGCGGTCCGCGGTCATGTGATGATCGGCTTCTGGCCCGGCGCCCAACTCAAGCGTCGTGGCACACGCGTGGTCGCCGACGGCGAGATCTCGCATCTCATCATGGACATCAACGTGCTGCCGACGGGTGGTCTGTCGCGCTTCAGGACGGCCGACGCGATCGGCACGATGTTCGAGGAGATCCCGGTCACGCATACGCTGCAGGGGTGGCCGCTCTACAACAACAGGACACTCTACATCGCGGCCAATGCCCGGCCGCTCACACGTCCGGTCCGCATGGATCGGCTGCTGCGGTGGCAGTTGGCTCAGATCGACAGTCAGTTGCCCATCCTGAAGCGAGGGGTGGCCTCCTACAGCGAGAAGCTCGCGAGAATGGAGTCGCCGGAGCAGCGCGCGAACGACGAACGCATCATCGCCGAGCGTGCCCGATGGTCCTTCGGCGGCGACATCGCCAAGGCGCGCGCGTCGTTCGAGCGGGAACGGAAGGACGAGATGGACCGGCTGCGCGCACGAGCGGATGTGAACGATCTGGCCAATCCGCTCGCCGTGCTCTCGAGCATGCGCAATGCCACCGATCAACGCCTCGCGTCACTGTCGCCGCACGACGCGGCAGCACAAGGATGCCTGACGAGCATCGTCGCCGGCCTCACGGTGCCGGATGTCGTCACGGTCAACGATCCGCATTGCGTGCGCCGCATGGAGGAGGCCAACCCGGAGTACTATGATCGCTCGGCGCCGCGGTCGGCCGTGCAACTGGTGGCGGTGTCCCGGTTTCGCCTGCGCCGGATCGACTCGCGGGACGATGACGGCGCGTACAACCTGGTGTTTGGCGTGGACTGGCAGGCGTTTGCGCGCGAGGTGCTGGGGCGACGCTGAGTCGACGCGCACGCACTCGGCCATGCGAGAACGGTGGCTCTCGGGCGGCACGGAGCACGGGTCACGAGTGACCGGAGAGGGTCCGCGATGACGGATGGCAGCTTTTTCCCGCCGACTGCGCGTCTCTCGTATCGCCGCTCCTCGCCGCACCCCCGCGGCCGGCGCACCTGAGCCACCCCCGGAGAGTTCCCCCATGTCGCATGTCCGCTACGCCCGCCTCGTTGGCCGAGTCGCCATTGCCCTGTCCACGCTCGCCGCGCCGCACACCCTGGCCGCACAGGAGCTGGTGATCGACGGTGGCTTCGAGAACCCCACCGCCACCGGGTCACCGAGTGCCAACTGGAGCGTGATCCCGAACGGCGGAGCGAAATGTTGGACCGGGGTGAGCGACCAGGTGGAGCGCACCGGCACCTACGGCCTGTTCACCGGTCCCGAAAACGGCACCTGCACCATTCGGCAGTCGCTCGCCACGACGATCGGCGCGGACTACACCTTCTCATTCTGGCTGCGCAATCTGAACGGTTCGCCGCCCAACACGTTCGCTGCGCAGTGGGGGGCCAACACGCTGCTCACGCTCACCAATGCCGCACTGTTCGACTGGACCAAATGAAGTTTTTCCGTCACGGCCACCCAGTCACTGACGACCATCAACTTCGTCACGCGGCACCAGGACGGCTTCTTTGCCATGGACGATGTGAGCGTGCGTGCCACGACGGTGGTGCCCGAGCCGTCGACGTGGTCGCTGCTGACGGTCGGCGGTGGCGCCGTAGGCGGACTCGCCTGGCGGCGCCGGCGGCGACCGGTTCATCGCATGGTGTGAGGGCGACATCACGGGAATCGAGTCCCGTGGCTCGTTGGGATATCTGCGCGTGATGTTTGCCGTCGATGACATCGACGACACCATCACCTGGCTGAGCGCGCTCGGTGCGACGGTCGTCGGGCGAATCGTCGACGATGAGCACCGCTACCGGCGCCGCTACATCCGGAGCCACGAAGGCGTTGTGATCGGGCGCCCCGAACAGCTCAGCCAGCACAACGCCGAGCGAATTCCACCGAACAAAGGCCGTGAGTGGTCGGCCGATCGTCCGCGTGATGGCGCAGTGGGCCGTGCCACACCGCGTCGACTTCGATCGCGCGAGCGGGTTGATGCCATGTCACACGTGATCGCCATGATGCCCATGTCGCTCGGTGGGGTGCGCGGCTTCGATCGCCTGGCCGATACACCAGAAATGCTCGGCGTCGCGACGGTGATCCGCGGCGTCGGCGTGATGGACCCGCGCTGTCCGTAGCGCAATGCGTCGCCGCGTTTCCGGTCAGAAGCGCTGCGTGAGCCCCGCCTGCACCAAGCGCGGCAATCCCGGCAGCAGCCCGCGCGTCCGATCGACGATGTATCGACGGTCCGCGACGTTCTTGATGGTGAGGAAGGCCGCGCTGCGCAGTTCGGGAATTGGCACCGTGGACGCGAGGTTGACGATCAGCGCGCTGGGAATGGTCCCCTGTTGTCCATCAGCGACAGTCGTGCGCGTGTTGGCCGCATCCCCGAACTGTTCGCCGATATGCACGGCTTCCACGCGTACATCGCCCCCCGCGCGCGTCGAGACGCCGAGCGACACCGTGTGAAGCCAGGTGGGCGCGTACGGGAGTCGGTTGCCTTGGACATCGAGACGGCGGCGCGTTCCGCCGGCGTTCTGCTCTGCATAGACCCGATCCACCACATCGCTGCCGCCCGTGCCGATGTACGCCACGCGTTGCGAGGCGAAGCGCGCGATGGGCAGCCAGGTGCTTGCCACATCAATGAACGGGGTGAGCCGTGGTGTCGCACCGCGCGCGGTCGGCCAGGCGAGATGTGCGGCCAGTTCGGCACCGCGATGGAGGGTGGCCCCAGCGCTGGTCAGCGTGGCGCCGGTGCCGCCGGCGACGCTGGCGGGGATGATCTGATTGGTGAAGTCGACCTGAAAGAACGTCAGGCTGCCGCGGGCCCAGTCGGTGGGAGCCGCACGAACGCCCAACTCCCCATTCCAGCTCTGTTCGGCGTCCAGTTCGACCACGCCACCCGAGCTGTTGTCGATGATGTCTTCCGGACGCGGTGGCGCGAAGCCGCGATGCAGCCCCGCGAAGAACGACGCGCGGGCACCCGGTGTGACGGTGATGCCAACGCCGGGGATCACCTGCGTCAACGCCGTGGACCCCGAGACGCCGGCGGGATTCACCGCAGTCGGACGTCGATTCACGCGGGCCAGGCGCACATGCTCCACGCGCACTCCCGGTTGCAGCACGATCGGCCCTGTGGCGAGCTGCAGCTGCGTCCAGCCGGCGAAGCCTTCGGTGTCGCGACGATTGTCTTCGGTCACTCCGCTGTTGGGGTTGGTCGCCGCGCCAACCGTGCGCGAGGTAGGGAACTGTCCGTTGACCTGCTGCCGCTCCTGCACTTCGATATGGGCGCGCGCACCGGCATCGGTGCGAATGCTCCACCGCCCCGCCGTACCGAGGAACGAGGCGCGGGGTTCGATGCCGGCGACACGATAGTTGCGCAGTCGCCCTTCATTGCCGCACGCGGTGCGGAGGTTCGTCATGCCGCCGCATGCCGGATCGCTCCGGTCATTCGGACGCTGCGTGGAGTTGGAGCTCTGGCGCCACCAGTCCCGATTGACGAGATGACCGTATACCGTCGTGGTGAATTGACGCGTGGGCGCACTGCCGACGCGATGCGTGATGGCCACCCCTTGGCGGTCGAGCACCATGCGGTCGTCAGCGAACGGGTTCTGCAACAGGTCTGCCGCCCATTCGGATTCGGTGAGCCCGGAGTAGGTCACCTGCGAGCGCTCGCTGTAATAGTTGCCCTTGATCGACAGCGACTGCGAGGCACTGATGCGGACGAAGAGCTTGCCCGTCAGGTCGTTGAGCTCGCTGTAGGTGTTGGCGCGCGCGCCGTCACCCTGCTTGCGCAGCGCATCGAGGAGCAGGCCGGTGCCATTGAAGGTGCCCCCGAAGCGCGCGTGTGCGTTGAGCAGGCGACGAGAGCCGGGCGCGAGCGAGAGCCGCCCTTCGGGGGCATCAGGAATCGCAGGCGTGATGTAGTTGATCACACCGCCGACGGTCTGCGGTCCATGCAGGATCTGCGAGGCGCCCTTGACCACCTCGATCGACTCGATGCGATCGATCGGCGGGTGGTAGTAGCTCGCCGCGTCGCCGTAGGGAGCCAACGCGGTCGGAACGCCATCCTCGAGCAGCAGCACCTTGGTACTGCGCGTGGGATTGAGTCCGCGAACGCCGATGTTCGGCCGGAGTCCGAAGCCTTCTTCATCCCGCACATGCAGGCCGGGCAGCTTGCGGAGCGCCTCGTTGGTGGTGAGGGCGTGAGCGCGGGCGAGCGACCGGGCGTCAAGGATGTCGATGGAGCCGGGGATCCGTCGGACTCCGAGGGCGTCTTCGACGACCTGGACGCCTGGGAGCGGCTTTGCCGAATCGGGGCGTGCGGGGCGCTGCGCGGCGAGCGGGGCGTTGACCACGGTGAGCGTGACAGTCGCCGCGAGGAGACAGGTGAGACTGCCTCGCAGATGAGCAACAATTTCATATAACATACCTCATACTGCCCGCGCCACCAATCGGTTCTCAATCCGTACGCCTACGGACTCCACGGTCCGCATTGTCGAGGTGAGAGTCGGATGCGATCGAGACAGTCCACCGGTGCAGCGATCTGCCGGACGGTCTATCGACGACGCAGCCGCCGGTTACCCGTCCACACGGCCTGTGCCCACCGCCACGACAGCACGATCCCGGTCGCGGACAGCGCCGCGCCGCCGAGCGACAGGGCGACAGGGCGATCACCAGCAAGTCCCACAACGGACGCCGATACACAATCGCCGCGTAGTCGAAGTCGTGCAGACCGTCGTAGAGCCATCGCTCGAGGCGACTCTTCCCGCCACGGGCCTGCGCGACCGTCCCGCTCCGAGGATCGAGATAGAGCCAAGTGCCGTCGCGATCGGCGTAACGCACGCGCAGGACGGGGAGCGGGAGCTGTCGCTCCTGATCGCGGTAGTAATCATCGTACCACGTGAGCGTGCTGGTATCACGCATGGGCGCGCCGGGCACCAACTGTGCGGCGCGCGCCATCAACACGGCAATCGGAAACGCGCTGACCGGAGACGTGTGGCGATCGGCCGCGAGGTGCAGGGCGGAGTCCGCCGTGAAATACCCGACCCAGTATGGGCGACCGGCCACCATCGCCAGGTGCAGCTCCTTGACGCCCGCGCGGAGCGCCGCGCGATTCACCACGCGCAGCGCGGAGTCGGCGGGAATCGTGAACCGGCCGGCATCGACCGCACCGCCGGACATCACCAGTCGCTGCTCTGCCGTGGGAGCGCTTCCTGGACTCCAGCGCCCCGGGTTCATGCTCATCAACCCGCTGAAGACCCAGGTCGTTGTCACCACGCCGAAGAGCAGACCGAGCATGTGATGCCATCGCATCATGGCGTCGCGGTACGGCGTGCGCGCGCGCGATGACCGGCGGCCTCGACGGCGCCAACGCCACTGCCAGATGCCGATCGCGAGGCCGGCGAGGCACATCGCAGTGCCGATGCCCGAGAGCGCGATTACCACCCAGCTCCACGCCGCCGCGTGACGTCGGAGGATGGTCGGATAGATCCAGTGCGGAATCGCGCCGATCATGCTGACCCACCGTTCGCGTCGCGTCGACGCGCTGAGCACCTCACCGCTGCGCGGACTGACGTACACCCTCGTGCCAGCGGCGTCGCTCAGGTCGAACCGATAGAGCGGCATCTGCTGACGCACCGTTCGCGTCAGCGTCCACTGATCGGCGTCATGCAACGTGCCGTGGTAGTGCGCCACGACGCCGGGCGTGGCGTCGAGCACTCGCCCCGCGGCGCCCCCCACAAAGGCCGTGGCGATCGGTGCGGCAGCCTGCGGCGAGAGGACTCCGAGCGAGGTCCCGTCATCCGCGCGCACCGCAGTCCACCGTCCGGCACTGTCCTGCATGCGCCAAACCGGGCGGTCGAGCAGCATGCCCAGGCGAAGCGGACCGTTCAGCGTCCGCACACCGGCGCGAGCCATGGCGTCTTCGGGGGACAGGCGGCACCCGGCACAATCGAGTGCTGGCATCGCCGCCACCTTTTCGCGCAGCGTCAGCCCAGGATAGGACTGGTACATCATCACCACGCCAGAAACAAACCACACCACGAACAACAGGCAGAGCGCGGCGCCCAGGTACAGATGCAGGAGGATCGTCCAGCGCTTGATCACGCCGGGCGTCGCCACCGGGGAGTCGTCCGCTCAACGGCGGGCTCGACCCACCGATTCCACCACGCCGCACGGACCAGCCTGATACGATCGGACGTGGCAACCATGATGAGCGTCTCCAAGCCGGCAGGACGTTGCTTTTGAGAATAGACTATCATTATACTGCTGATTGTCAACTCTCAATTGCTGTTCCAGCTCGCGCCATCAGCGTGTTGGAGCACCGCTCGGCACCGGTCGAGTCACTCGTCTACCTGCCCCATATGACCACTTGGGATCTCACCGGCACGCAGCGCCTCGTGCTGCTCTGCAACGGCGACACCTGCTCCACGCGTGGCGCCGACGAGGTCACCGTGGCCCTGCGGCGGGCGCTGCGCGAACAGGGGCTCGACCCGGTAGTGCATACCGCCCGCACACGGTGCCTCGGGCGGTGCGACGACGGATGTACTGTCGTCGTGCAGCCCGACAACATCTGGTATCGCAACGTGACGCCCGACGTCGCACGCGAGATCGTCGATCAGCATCTCGCGCACGATGCCCCGGTGATGGGCCACGTGTCGTTCGTGCCGCACGGGGATGCGTTGGTGCAGCTCAGTGGCACACGTCCCGGCACGGCAAAACCCAGCGGTGCGTAGCCGCCGGCTCGCATTGACGCTGATGGTCTCGGCGTCCGTCGCGTCCGTCAGCGCGGCACAGCGGGTGAGCGACTCGACGATCGACGCACCGGCGGGACGTGCGGCGGCACGCTACCGTGCCGCGCGCACCGCGTCGCCCGTCATGATCGACGGACACCTCGACGATGATCGAACCGCTGCAGCACCGGCCGAGTGCCTATCGCACGGAGTTCCGCATCCTCTTCGACGAGAAGTTCCTCTACGTCGGCGTCATGGCGTACGACTCGGCCGGCAGCGCCGGTCTCCGCGTGGAAGACCTGCGTCGCAAGTTCGACTTCTTCCAGAACGACCTGGCCGGGATCACCCTCGATCCACTCCTCGATCGTCGCAACAGCACGTCGTTCCAGATCACGCCCTACGGGGCGCAGCGTGAACTGCAGGTCTTCGACGGCGTGTTCTACAACCGTGAGTGGGAGGGCGTCTGGCTCGCACGTGCGCAGCGGACCGACAGTGGATGGACCGGCGAGATGCGCATCCCGTGGCAGACGCTGCGCTACCGCGCGGACGGGAAGCCGTGGGGACTCAACTTCATCCGCGTCGCCCGCCGCGCCAACGAGCAGAGCGCGTGGGTACCGTACCCGCGCAACTTCACGGTGTATCGAATGGACTTCGCCGGGCAGATCGAAGGACTGGAGCCTCCGCCCCCCAGGTCCGAGATGCAACTGCGGCCGTATGCGCTGACCACGGTGTCTCGCAGCAGCGTCTCGCCACCGGCGTCGAGAACGACCGTCGCGCCCGCCGGAGGTGGCGAGATCATCTGGCGCCCGACCACGAACCTGCAGGTCGACGGCACCGTTCGCACCGACTTCGCGCAGGCCGAGGTCGATCGGCAGGTGGTCAACCTGCGCCGGTTCAGCGTCTTCTTTCCCGAACGTCGCCAGTTCTTCCTCGAAAACGCGAATGTGTTCGAGACGGGGAGCGAGTATCGCCTGTTCCCGCTCCGCCCCTTCTTCTCGCGAACCATCGGCCTCGACGCCTCGGGTGCACCAATTCCCATACAGGGCGGCGCGCGGGCAGTATGGCGGAGCGCGACCGTGAACGCGGGCGGCCTGTTGATGCGGCAGACCGGTCGCGACAGTGTGCAGGGCACGACGTTCGGTGTCCTGCGCGCCAGCCGGAACATCGGCGCCTCGACGCGGGTCGGTGCGCTCTGGACCGGTCGATTCGATGCGTGGCGCGGGTCAGGAACGCGAGCCAGCCCACGGTCGCGATCGATGGCTTCGCACGGTTCGGGCCGACCATCTCCGCCGAGTGGACGCTGACGGGCGCGGAGAACGCGTTGACCGGACGTCGCGGTGCAGGATGGCATGGTTTCCTCGGGCGACAGGGCGATCGCCTCTACACGGGGCTGATCGTCAACGGCGCCACGAGCGGCCATGACCCGGCGATGGGCTTCGTGCCACGTCGGGATGTGCTGCTGTAC
>JALOPS010000415.1 GCA_025453745.1 Gemmatimonadaceae bacterium | reverse complement strand
ACGCCCGATGCGTTCACCGTCGCCACCGTGGGTGTGCGCGACACGAAGTCCACCGTGCGATCGATGGTCTGCGACTCCCCGAACACGCTCACGCCGAGCGTGAGTTGATCCGTGAGCAGCTGCGTCGCCTCGCGCGGCACGACCTGCACGCGCAACCCCGAGCGCACGCGCACGATCGCTTCCGCCGTGATCACGGCGGGGCTCCCGGGCTCGACCGGCGTGCTCGCCACCACCCGCGCCTCGCCGATGGCGACGCCACGCACTTCCCCGGAGGCAGACACCGTCGCGATGGACGGATTGGTCGACACCCACTGCACGGTCGCACCGGAGACGGCGCCGCCGAGCGAATCGCGCACGATCGCGGCAAACATCGTCGTACCACCGAGGAGCACACTGTCTGCCGTCGGCGTCAGCTCGATCGCCGCCGCGCGCGTCCCCGTCACGCGCACGATCACCTCGGCGGTGCGCGACGGATCGATCTCGGCGGCCGCGATAATGCGCGCTTCCCCACCACCAACCGCCGTCACCACACCAGTGAGCCCGTCGTCGGTGCGCACCGTGGCCACCTGCGGTGCACTGCTCGTGAAGCGCACGCGCCGATTGCTGCCGATCCCGGTGGCAGTGACCTGCGCGAGGATCGCGGCGGCCTGCCCGATGTTGAGTGTGGTGATCGGCATCGTGACCGTGATCGCGGTCACGCGCGGCGCGTTCACCGTGATCCCGATCTGCGCCGTGCGACCGCGATCGGCGACCGCACTGGCCGTGATGGTCGCCTGCCCCGGGGCCACCGCGGTCACCGCCCCCGCGCCGGAGATGGTCGCCACCGCCGGATCGCTCGACGTCCAGACCACCGAGCGTACGTTCGACCCGCGCCCGCCGGTCACCGCCGCCGTGAGCTGCACGGCGTCTCCGATCTCGAGCGCCGGGACTGCGCTTGGTGCGATGGTGACGTCGAGGGGGAGCGGCGCCTGGGTGACCTCACCGCACGCGGCGAGTGCCGCCGCAAGGCCAAGGCGCAGTGCAGCGCGTCGCGAGTGAGCGACGAGGCCAACGAACATGGGATCGGGCTGGGGTGGAGCCGCGTGTCCGAATCGTGACGGTCGCGGTGCGCGCCGTGACGTTGGACGTTACCACCAACCGGGCTCGACCGCTCGTGGCGATGTGCGATCCGTCACATCGCCACGCGCGCGATTTTCCCTACCCCGCCAACTTGGACGCCAGGTACGAAGCGAGCTGCCCGGCGTCGACACGCTCCTGTGCGAGCGTATCGCGGTCGCGCACGGTCACCGTATTCGACGACGTGCTCTCGCCATCGATGGTGACGCACCACGGCGTCCCCACCTCGTCCTGCCGACGATACCGCTTGCCGATGCTCCCGGACTCGTCGTAGTCCACCGGGAAGCGCGTCCGCAGGTCGTTGGCGATCCGGTGTGCCATCTCGGGCTGGCCGTCCTTCTTGGTGAGCGGGAAGATGCCGGCCTTGATCGGCGCGATCTGCGGAATGAGGCCGAGCACCGTGCGCCCTTCCTCCTCGCCAGCCACCGCCTCTTCGCGATACCCGTTGACGAGCGTCGCCAGCGTCACGCGATCGGCGCCCACGCTCGTCTCCACCACGTAGGGCACGTAGCGCGCGTTGTTGGGCTGATCGAAGTACTCGAGCTTCTTGCTCGAATACTGCTGATGCTGCGTGAGGTCGAAGTCGCCACGATTGTGGATCCCCTCGATCTCCTGGAAGCCGAGCGTGCCGCCGAAGTCGAACTGGATGTCGAACGCCGCGCGCGCGTAGTGTGCGAGTTCGCCCGCGGTGTGCTGGTGGAAGTGCAGCCGGTCCGCACGCAAGCCGAGCGCATGGTGCCACTGCATGCGCAGCCCCTTCCACGTCTCGAACCACTCCATGTCTGTGCCGGGCTGTACGAAGAACTGCATCTCCATCTGTTCGAACTCGCGCGTGCGAAAGATGAAGTTCCCCGGCGTGATCTCGTTGCGGAACGCCTTGCCGATCTGCGCGATGCCGAACGGCACCTTCTGGCGCGTGCTCTGCTGCACGTTCAGGAAGTTCACGTAGATCCCCTGCGCCGTCTCGGGGCGCAGGTAGACCACGGAGGCCGTCTCTTCGACGGGGCCCATGAACGTCTTGAACATCAGGTTGAACTGCCGGGGCTCGGTGAGCTGACAGCTCTCGTGCTGCCCGGGCTGCTTGCTCGGCTTCTGCGGGCAGCGCGCGTCTTCGAGCTTGTCGGCACGAAAGCGTCCCTTGCACGTCTTGCAGTCGACCAGCGGGTCGACGAAGCCGGCCACGTGCCCCGAGGCCTCCCACGTGCGTGGGTGCATGAGGATCGCGGCATCGAGCCCTTCGATGTCGTCGCGGGCACGCACCATCGCATGCCACCAGCGATCCTTGATGTTCTTCTTGAGCTCGACGCCGAGTGGGCCGTAGTCCCACACCGAGCCGGTGCCGCCGTAGATCTCGGAGGACTGGAAGATGAAGCCGCGGCGCTTGCTGAGCGACACGAGCTTGTCCATCACGTCGGGGTGCGCGGACGGTGGTGTCATGGGCGGAGCAGTTGTGGAGCGGGCCTGGCTGCCGAGGCGGAATGCCGCGGCTGGGTGGCACGCGGCGGGGAATCTACGGGACGCATGCCAAGCACGGCGAGGGAGCGATGCCTCCGCGCCAGCGTGTCGGCACGTCGCTGTCTGTCATGAAAGACGGGCCCTGATGCCATCCGACCTGCGTGGAACGCCCAGCTGCCCGACGTGGAGCACCTCGGCATCGGGCACGATTGTTGGTCAGTTCCTTACGGATCGCGCACCAACCGGAATCCCACGTCTGCAAACCGCCCCTCGGGAGCGCCGCCACCGCGAGCCGACAATGTGCTGCGTGCGACACCACTGCCGACCGCACCGCCGCGATACGAACGGACTCCTGTGCTGTCGGGGCCCGGCGGGTCGACGGCCGGAGCGCGCGTGTAGTAGTCGACGGCATACCAGTCCGCGACCCACTCCCAGAGATTGCCCACCACATCGTGCAGGCCAAACGCGTTGGGCAGGAGCACAGCCACGGGCCACGACCAGATCACGTTCGTGACCCAGGCACTCGCGTTGAGCCCGCCAGGGGCAACCGGAGAGAGACCGGTCGCGCCGGCGCGCGCGGCGTACTCCCATTGCGCTTCCGTCGGCAGGCGATACGCGCGCCCGGGGTCGCGGAGATTGAGGCGTCGAATGAACTCCTGCACCTCACGCCACGACACCGCGTCGACAGGGCACGCGTCGATGGGACATCGTGATGACTGCGGCGGAAGCGAGTCCATGACGCTTCGCCACTGCGCGCGCGTGACCTCGGTGCGTTGCATCCGGAACGGACGGGTGATGGTCACCGTGCGCACTGGTCCCTCATCGGTGCGCGTAGTCACGGTCGATCCCATCCGAAACGATCCCGGCGGAATGAGCGCGAACTGATCGCCGCCAAAGCCG
>JALOPS010000098.1 GCA_025453745.1 Gemmatimonadaceae bacterium | reverse complement strand
GACGCGCGGGTGCGGCGGCGGCGTCGCGGCTAGAATCGCGTGACGAGACGCACCGCCACGTTGCGGCCGGGCAAGTTGAATCCTCGCTTCTCGTAGATATTCTCATCTGTCGCATTGGCCACCGTCGCCTGCAATCGCACCCGTGCGCTGACCTGCAGCGCGGCCATGAGGTCTACGGTCGCGTAGCGCGGATAGCGAATGTCGGAGATGTCGGCAAAGTCGCTGAAGTCCGTGTCGAGCCGCTCGCCGACGTACCGGCCGTACGCGCCAAATGTCCAGCGCGAGCGGTCGTCGTACTCGAGGCCTACGGCCGCCACCATGTCGCTGACGTTCCGGATATCGGAGACGCTGCTGGCGCCGAGTTGCGCGGCCGTGAACACGCTCGCCGGAGTGAACGCCGTCTGATTGGCAAAGCGAGCACCATCCACGGTCACGAGCGGCGATGCTTCGCGTGCGCGAAACAACCGCGTGCCGGTGATCTGGAGCGCCAGCGACTGCGCTCCTCCGGCCGCACGCAGCAGATCGTAGCGCGCGCGCACTTCGAGCCCGCGAATGGTCGCGTCGCCGGCGTTCACGCGAGTGTCCACCCGATTGACGATCGCACCGTCGCTCAAGCGCGGGCGCGTGGCTCCGGTGAATGTCGCCCGCGCGGCGACATTGCGATCGCGGATATCGGTGGCGAAGTACGTCACGTCGCCGTCGAATGCACCGTCGGTGGTGGCCACGCGCAACCCTACGTCGACGGTGGTCGAGCGCTCGGCGTCGAGCGCGGGATTCCCCACGGTCACGTTGACGCCCCCGGTCCCTTGCTGCACCGCGAGCCCCGCGCGCCCAAACGGATCGGGCGCGACGAACGCCTGTCCCACGCTCGTATGCAGCGCGACCCCGGGCCAGAGCGTGGCGCGCAGCCCCGCACTCGGTGTGATCACCGTGAAGTCGCTGTCGCCGCCGGTGACATCCGGCCGGAACGGCGTGGAGAGCAACGCGAGTGTCACGCGGTCGGCGCGTGCGCCGACCGTCGCCGACACGCGATCGTCTGCAAAGGACAACGCACCTTCCGCAAACGCGGCCAGCGAGCGGATCTCCGCATCCGGAGCAAATGGCGCGCCGCGCGTGTTGGCCGCCGTGAAGCGCGACGACGTGGCGCGCTGGCGCGAGAGATCGCTCCCGATCAGCAGACGATGCGCACCGAAGGGGAGCGTGAGCTGCGCTTGCGCGCCGTCGGTGCGTGTGCGGCCGTCGAACGAGATGAACCGGTCGCCGTCCGGTCGATTGAAGCTGCCACTCCGCTCATCGGTGCGATACGCACGCACGAGTGTCGTGGCTCGCCCCAGCGTGCCACGCAGATCGAGCGAGCCGCCAAGTCGCTCGGCGTCCTTGCGCGACGGGAAGGGCTGGTAGAGATCACCGGGTGAGGGGATGTCGTCCCCGCGAAAGCCGTCGACGCTCGCATCGAGTCGCCACGCGCTGCCGAGTGCCGCGCCCACGCGTGCAGACCCGCTGGTCGCGTTCTGCGAGGTGAAGGTGATGGTGCGCCCGTCGCCGATCGTGTCGGAGACGAAGCGATTGGGGCGATTGCCAGCGGGATAGATCTTGAAGGCGCGATCGGCGTCGAGTCGCTCGCGGAAGAGGTTCCCGTCTCCGACGCGGAAGTCGTTGCGTTGATCGAGGCGATGGATCGACACGTCCGCATCGATCCCGCTGCCCAGCCGACCACCACCTTGCACCACGAACTCGCTTGTGCCGAAGCTGCCGCCCTGTGCGCTGAGCGAGCCGCCGAGCGCACCGGTGCGCCGCTGCGTCACGATGTTCACCACGCCGGCCATCGCCGAGCTGCCATACAGTGTGGACGCGGCGCCCTTGATGACTTCGATGCGCTCAATGTTCGCGATGTCGAGCAGCGCGAGGTTGGTGGCGCCCGACGGACGTCCATCGATGAGCACCAGCGTGCGTTGTGTGATGCCGCCGGTCTGGGGGCGAAAGCCGCGAATCCCCACGCCGGCGAGCTGGCCGGGGTACTGCACCACATCGAGTGCGGCGCGCTTCTTGAGCAGATCAGCCACTTCGGTGGCGGCGGTGCGCGCAATCTCCTCGCGCGTGATTACCTGGATCTGTCGCGGCTGACGCCCGAGCTCCGTTTCGTAGCGGGTGGCGGTGACTCGCGTCGTGTCGAGCGACTGCGGCGTGCCACGACGCGCCGGTTGCGCGACGAGTGCCAGAGGCGCAGCCATGACGAGCACACCACGGTGCACGGCGAGTCGCGCGGCAGACAGCGAAATGCAACGGCGCATCGGCAAAACCATCCATGGGCCAAACGCGCGCGCTCCCTCGACCCGCGGAGCTGCGGACGCCGAGGCAACGCCCGCGTCCCTCCCTCGAGGTGACTTGGTGCGGGCGCAGGCCGGGCCGGTCTCCTGGCTCGAGGCAGCACGGCTCTCCTTCCCAGTGTGCACGCACACCAGTGGATCACGACCATGAGGTCGTCGAGCCGTGCCGGTTCGCCGCCATCGCGGCGAGCCTCTCACAGTGGCGGGGCCGCGTCGGTCTTGCACCGACTTCCGAACTGCTGGCCCGGCCTGCGATTTCAATTGTCTGACGACGCTACGCGAATCGGACTCACATGGCAAGTGTGGCGCTCACACCGCTTGCTCATGTGGTCCAACGCCGGTAGCGTTCTCCGCACAATTCACTACACGCAGGCTGGGCCTCGCAGTTGGAAACCGGTGTGACTCCGGTGCGGCCCCGCCACTGTCAGAGGCCCGGCGTGTCTGCCGGCGTCGTTGCGATCATGCGGTGTCACCCGCACTCACTGGAGTTCGCTCCGGGAAGAGGATCGCAATTGCCTCGAGCCAGGAGACCGGTCCCGTCTGCGCCCGCATGATGTCTCTCGAGGGAGGGGCGCGGGGACCGCCCGGCGTCGCCCGCATGCGACGTCGGCCTCCGTCCCCGTCGTCCCGAGGAGTATTGGGTACGATGGGGCGATTGCTGTCGGACATTCTCCGCGCGGCGCACATCGGCGCGAGCGCGCTGCTCGTTGCCGCGTGCGCGAGAGAGCAGGGCGCACCGGAGCGTGCGCGCTCGGCGATTGTCGCGGTGGACGATCTCGGCGACACGTTGCGGCTCGTCGCGCCCGCCGCGCGCGTCGTCTCCCTTGTCCCCGCGGTGACCGACGTCCTCCTCGCGCTCGATGCGGGAGCGCAGATCGTCGGCCGTACGCGCTACGATGTGGATCCGCGCACCGCCGCACTTCCTGACGTTGGTGGCGGCCTCGATCCAAACATCGAGGCGATTGTGGGGCTTCGCCCCGATCTCGTGATCACCTGGGCCAACGACAAGCGGCAGGAGACCGCAATGGCACTGCGTCGAGCCGGCGTGGCCGCATTTGCGATCGCGCAGCGTGACACGGCCGATGTGTATCGCACACTGCGCACCGTTGCCACACTGATGGGGCGGGAGCGCACCGGCGTGGCGCTGGCCGACTCGCTGCGCGCCGTGCTGCAGACGGTCGCGTCGTCCGTCGCGGGGCGGCCCAGACCGCGCGTGTTCTACATCGTGGGCAACGACCCACCGATGACGGCGGGGCCGCGCACCTTCATCGGGCAGCTCATCGACGTCGCGGGCGGTCAGAACGTCTTCGCCGACAGCAAGGACGACTGGCCGACCGTGTCCATGGAAGCGATTCTCGCGCGCGCACCCGACATGGTGGTGCTCCCCAAGGGAGAGATGAGCGAGGCCGATCAGCGCTTGCGTGCGCAGCCCGGATGGCGGGATCTCGCGGCCGTGCGGGAGGGGCGCGTGGTCACGATCGATGCGAACCTTGCCAATCGGCCGGGCCCGGGCATGGCGGAAGCCGCGCGGCGACTCCGCGATCTGCTGCATCCCTCCGTCGCGACGCCGTGACGCACGATCCCCCCGCACGCCGTGGTTCGCCGCGCGTGACGCCGCTGGTCGCACTCACCGTGCTCCTGCTGCTCGCCATCGTGCTGGCGATTCGTGTGGGTGCGGTGGGGATCGACACGGCTGCAGTCGTGCGCGCACTGCTCGGCGATGACGGTGGCACCACCGGCGCGATCGTTCGCCGGCTGCGGGCCCCGCGAGCGCTGCAGGCTGCGCTCACCGGCGGTGCGTTGGCGCTCGCTGGCACCTGCTATCAGGCATTGCTGCGCAACCCGCTCGCGGATCCGTACACGCTTGGCATCACGAGTGGTGCCAGCCTCGGCGCGGTGCTCGCAGTGGTGCTTGGCCTAGCGACTTTCGGCGTGTGGACACTTCCCGTTGCCGGACTCGTCGGCGCGCTGCTCGCGCTCGTGCTGGTGATTCGCGTGGCGTATGCCGCCGACGGCGTGCTCGATCGGCGGACGATGCTGCTTTCCGGCATCGCTGTGGGGTCATTCAGCGGCGCGCTCGTGATGTTGATCGTCTCATTGGCCGACGATCAGTCGTATCGCACGGCGATGTTCTGGATCATGGGGACGCTCGCGGGTGCGACGTGGGAACAGGTCGTACTGCTCGCGGCGGTGCTCGCGGCCGCCGCGCTCGCACTGTTGCCTCAGGCGCGTGCCCTCAACCTGCTGGCGATCGGGGAGTCGACTGCTGCCACCCTCGGCGTCGAGGTGGAGCGCGCGAAGTGGACCACGTTGCTCGTGGCGTCTGCGCTCACCGCGGCGGCCGTGGCGGTCGCGGGGACGGTGGGCTTCGTGGGGCTCGTGATTCCGCACATGCTGCGCCTGCTCTGGGGAAGCGATCATCGACTGTTGTTGCCGGCCTCAGTGCTCGCGGGGGCGAGCTTCGTCGTGCTGGCCGACCTCGCGGCCCGCACCGTGGTCGCGCCAAGTGAGCTGCCGTTGGGCGTGATCACCGCACTCGTGGGTGTGCCGGTGTTCGTGGTGTTGCTGCGACGCCGGAGCCCGACATGAGCTGGCGCACCGCGGGGCTTACGGTGCGACACGGCGCGCGCGGCCCCGATGTGTTGCACGATGTGGCGCTGACAGTCCAACGCGGTGCGCTGACGGCACTGCTCGGCCCCAATGGGGCAGGGAAGTCCACCCTGTTGCGCGCGATGGTCGGCGTGCAGCGCCCGCGCAGCGGTGGAGTTCTCTTCGAGGAACGCGCGCTCGATGCGTGGAGCCGACGCGACCTCGCGCAGGCCATCGGTGTGGTGCCGCAGGAAGAAGAGACCGCGTTTCCCATCACGGTGCAGGACTATGTGGCGATGGGGCGCTACCCGCATCTCGGCGCATTCGGGCGCGAAGGGGTGGCTGATCGTGCCGCGATCGACGAGGCGCTCGTGCGTGCCGATCTCACCATGTTCCGTACACGGTTGGTGCAGACGTTGAGCGGTGGCGAGCGGCAGCGGGCGCGCGTGGCGCGGGCGCTGGCACAGCAACCGCGCGCCTTCGCGCTCGACGAGCCCACCGCCGCGCTCGATGTACCGCACGAAATGGCGATCTTCGAACTGATGCGCGCCGAGGTGGACGCTGGCCGCACGGTCGTGCTGGTGACGCATCACCTGAATCTCGCAGCGCGCTACGCGGACACCGTGGTGCTGCTCCGAGACGGGCACGTGCATGCGGTGGGCACACCGCGCGACGTGCTCACCGCGTCGCAGGTCGAAGCGGTGTTCGGCTGGCCCGTGGCCATCGTGCCGCACGTTGGTCCCGGCCCTGATACCGGCGCGCCGCAAGTGGTGCCGCTCGCACCGGCGCGCGCGTCATCACTTGCTCCTCGACTCACATGACCGACCCGTCGTCTCCGCGCGACCCGCTGGCACACCCCGAGCCGGTGCCCGCCACGCCCGGCCAACGGCGTGCGCCGGTTCCCAAACAGAAGAAGCCGCCGCGCTACCGCGTGCCGCCGCGTGAGCAACGGCACGGGCTGCTGCTCGTGCACACCGGTGACGGCAAGGGGAAGAGCACGGCCGCGTTGGGCATACTGCTGCGCGCAACAGGGCGCGGGATGCGCGTCGGCATGTTCCAGTTCATCAAGGGCGCGGATCAGGCATACGGTGAGCATGTCGCTGCCCGCCGGCTCGGCGTGGAAATCATCCCGCTCGGGGACGGTTTCACATGGCTCTCCGAGAACATCGAGGCCGATCGGGCACTCGCGGCGGCCGGGTGGGCGCAGTGCCGCTCGGCGATCGCGGCGGAGACGTACGACGTCCTCATCCTCGATGAACTGACGTATCCGCTCGCCTTTGGTTGGCTCGACGAAGCCGAGGTGCTGGCGACGATCGCCAGTCGCGCGCGAGGCACACATGTGGTCGTGACGGGGCGCAATGCGACACCGGGCCTCGTGGCCGCCGCCGATCTCGTCACCGAGATGACGTTGGTCAAGCATCCGTACCGCGACCAGGGCATTGGCGCACAGCCTGGGCTCGAGCTGTGACGCCCGCGATGATGGACTGGTCGGCGCTCGCATGGCGGGCGCTCGACGAGAAGACCAAGCCGCCACGTTCGCTGGGCGAGCTCGAGTCGCTGGCGGTGCGGTTGTCCGGCATTCAGCATACGCTCGCGCCGCGTGTCGACCGGGCGCGCATCGCGGTGTTTGCTGCCGACCATGGCGTTACCGCGGAAGGTGTCAGTGCGTACCCCGCCGAGGTGACGATGCAGATGGTGCGCAACTTCCTGCGCAGTGGTGCGGCCGTCTCGGCGCTCGCGGCCGCCAACGGGATCGAAGTGGAAGTGATCGACGTGGGCGTGGTGGACGATGTGCGACAGCGCGATCCGGAGGCGACGCAACTGGGGGTCGCGTTTCACGCACCGCGCATTCGTGCAGGCGCGGGGAACATCCGCCGCGAGGCGGCGATGAGTGCCGACGAGTGTGGCGCGGCGATGGCGGTTGGTGCAGCGACGGTGGCGCGCGCGGCCGCCGATGGCGTGCAGGTCCTCGGGCTCGGCGAGATGGGGATCGGCAATACCACGGCGAGCGCGGCAGTGCTCGCGGCGCTGCTGGAGCTTGACGCGGCACTGGTGGTCGGCCGCGGTACCGGCATCGATGATGACGGGCTCGCGCACAAGGCGATGGTCGTGCGCGACGCGCTGGCCCGGCATCATGTGGCGTACGAAGGTGCGCGTCACACCGCGTCTCCCCTCGACGTGCTGGCGTCGCTCGGCGGATTGGAGCTGGCGGCGATCACCGGTGCGGTGCTGGCAGCGCCGCAGCACGGTGTTGCGGTCATCGCGGACGGGTTCATCTCCACGGTGGCGGCGCTGGTTGCCGTACGCGCCAACCCACCAGCGATCGGGCACCTGTTTGTTGCCCATCGCTCGGCGGAGCGCGGGCACACGCACGCACTCGCGGCGCTCGAGGTGCCACCGATCCTCGATCTCGGGATGCGACTGGGCGAAGGCTCAGGGACGGCGCTCGCCATTCCCATCTTGCGTGGGGCCGCGGCGATCCTTCGTGAGATGGCAACGTTCGCGAGCGCCGATGTCTCCCCCGAACTTGGCGCGCGCACATGATGCGCGAACTGCGCGCGTTCGGATCGGGGGTGATGTTCCTGACGCGGATTCCCGTGCCACGCGCGGTGGGGCATAGCGACGCGCAGTTGGCGGCGTCCACGGCGTATTTCCCGGTCGTCGGCGCGCTGGTTGGCGCAATCGGTGGTGTGGTGCTGCTGCTCGCTGCACGGTGGTGGACGCCGTTCATCGCAGCGACGGCGGCGGTCGCCACCACGATCTGGGTCACCGGCGCGTTTCATGAGGATGCGTGGGCTGACGCCTGCGATGGCTTTGGCGGTGGCTGGGACACCGAGCAGGTGCTCACCATCATGAAGGACAGTCGGGTCGGCGCGTACGGGGCGATCGGCGTCGCCCTCATGCTGGCGGCGCGCATTGCCGCGGTCAGCGCCCTGGTCGGCCGTGATCCATGGACGGCGGCTCGCGTGTTGTTGGCGGCCCACGTGCTGGCGCGCTGGTCGAGCCTCCCGCTCATTCGTGCACTCCCGTATCTCTCGACGCAGGGGAACTCGAAGCCCGTCGCGGCGGGGGTGACCATTCCGCGTCTGGCAGTGGGCACTGCTCTGGCGGCGCTGCTTTCGCTGAGCGTGCTTGCTCCACTCGGCGCGCGCGTGGTGGGCATCGCGTGGGGGGTCGGCGGTGTGACGACCATTGTCGGCGCGCGGTATCTCCGGCGCCGGATCGGCGGCATCACCGGGGACGCGTTGGGCGCGGTCAATCAGGCGACCGAGGTCGCGATCTGCCTCGCGATGGCCATGCGCGGCGTCATCGCATGAGGGTATCGACGCCGTCGCCTCGATGGTTGCACCTGATCCGCCATGGGTCGGTGGTACAGCCAACGAGCGATGACGGAGCGATCTGCTACGGGTGGACGGACCTGCCGCTCGCCGATGCAGGACGCGCGGACATGCATGCCCTGGCCGCCGCGTCGCCGCCGGTGCGTGCGGTACCCATGTGGAGCAGCGACCTCTCCCGGGCACGAGACTCGGCGACGCTGCTACTCGCGGAGTGGGGTCGAGACGCCGACGAACTGCAGGTGGACGCACGATTGCGCGAAGTGCACTTCGGGGCCTTCGAAGGACGCGCGTGGCGCGCCGTCGAACGTGACGACGCTCCTGCCTTCACCGAGTGGATGGCCGGGTGGGAGACGGCGGCGCCGCCGGGAGGGGAGAGCTTTCCGTCGCTCATCGCCCGCGTGGACGACTGGTGGTGCGATGTGCAGCGCAACGCGACCGACACGGCCGCGCCGCCTCACGAATGGATCGTCGTCACCCATGCAGGCGTCGTTCGTGCCGCGCTCTGCGTGTTCGCGGGTCTCACACCCGCGGCGGCGTTCACCCTCACGCTCCGATGCGGCCATGTGACTACGCTGCGTTTTGGCGCGCCGGGTGATCGGGCGGTCATCGAACGCCTCGATCAGCCACGACTCATCTGACTGCCCCGGCGCGCCGTGGCCAGAGCCGTCCGGTACGGGACACGTACGCCTCCCACTCGTCACCGAACCGCTCCGCGAGCATCCGCTCCTCGGCGGCGATCCGTCCGAAATACATCATCGCCATGGCGACCGGTCCCGCTGCGGCGGGGACCAGGTTGTCGATCAGGCACGCCTGTGCCACGACACCGAGCCAGATGCTGGCGTACATCGGATGTCGCATGGACGAGTAGATGCCGGTGGACACCAGGCCGTGCGCGTCGCGTACTTCGAGCGTCGGGCTCCAGTTTCGCCCGAGGTCGCGATGCGAGCGCCAGAACAGCCACAGGCAGGCAGCCAGCACGATGGTGCCGCACGCGGTCACGATGGCTGGCGGTCGGAGCTCGGCCGCATCGAGCAGGGGGGTGCCCACCGCCAGCAGTGGCAGCAACAGTGTAGCGAGGAACATCGCGCCGAGGAGCAGCGTGTCGCGCGTGGTGCGGCGCGACGCGACAATGTGATTCTGGCGCGTGGCGCGCACCCACGGCGCACGAATGATCGTCTGCATCATCAGGCCAACGAGCCAGAGCGTCTGACCAGTCGTGGGCGCGCGCTGGCGCCACCAGACGAGCGATGCCACGAAGGTCGCCAGCACTCCTGCGTAGATGGCCCATGCGCGCCACGAGGTCCCGGTGGTGGCACGGCGCGCCGATGCCACGCCACGTTCAGGAGCACCTGATACGGGATTCGAGTGAGATGCATCCGTCATGGTCCATGTCTCGGGACGAGGAGCTGATGGACAGTATCTGCGCCTCGAATGCGGGGCCATTCCGGAACGCTACGGACAGGTCGATCTGCGCTCCGCCTTCCAATTACTGTACGGCGGTGATCGGCGTGGAGACCGGACGGGTGCCACGCTACACTACGCACGGTGCGCTCGACGCACGCCTGCCACGTCGCATCCGATACCGTGGCCGAGCCGCCGCTCGCGCGCTCCGACCCTGCCTCCTTCAACGACCTCACGTATGCCATTGACGGCACGCACAACGTGGTACACAGGGTGCGCACTGCTCGTCCCGATGCTCGCTGCGGCGCAAGTGCGTGATACGACCGTCGCTGCGCGAGTGGCCCGCATCGAGCAGGCGCTCGAGGTCGGAGGGGCGAACGGCGTCCGCACGTTTGCCCGACTCGCCGAGCGCATGCCGGCGGCGGGCACGCCCGCCGTCAGCGTGGCCGTGTTGCACGATGGACAGGTGCATTGGGCGCGGGCGTGGGGCACGCTCGAGGCGGGCGGTATTGCGCCGGCCGATACCGGCACGCTCTTTCAAGCCGCGTCGATGAGCAAGCCGATTGCCGCAATGGTTGCGCTCGCGCTGGTCGCCGATGGTCGCCTCTCGCTGGATACCGACATCGGTCCTCAGGTTGGCGACGCGTGGCACGCGCGGGGCCCGGACGGGAGCGCCGTCACCTTGCGCCGCCTGCTCAACCACACCGCCGAGACGTCGCCGCGCGGCTTTCTTGGCTACGCAGCGGGTCGGCCGCTGCCCACGACCGAGGAGATCCTGGCCGGACGTTCGCCAGCAACGAGCCGACCGGTCATCGTCGACTCGAGTTACGCCGCTCGTTTCCGCTATTCGGGCGGCGGCTATACCGTAGTACAGTTGCTGATCGAGCGGGTGACCGGCCGTTCGTTGGCCGAGGAGGCGCACCGTCGGCTCTTCGCGCCGCTGAGACTGACGCGCACGACGTTCGCGCAGCCGTTGCCTGACGCATGGGCCGTCAACGCCGCCCGTGCGCACCGCCCCGATGGCACCATGCTGCCGCATCGTTGGAATTCGTATCCCGAAGTCGCTGCCGCGGGCCTGTGGACCACACCCAGCGACTATGCGCGTCTGCTGCTGGCGATGCGTGCGGCGTACCGGGGCGCGCGCGGGGCGGTGCTTCCACAAGCACTGGCCCGCGAGGCGCTCATGCCGGGCACGGGAGCATGGGGCTTGGGTTTCGGCGTGCGCGCCGACGGCGACGACGTGCAGTTCCAGCACGGCGGATCGAACATCGGCTACAAGAGTGTGGCGGTCGCATGGGCCGGGCGCGGCGACGGTGTGGTGGTGATGACCAATGGCGAGCGTGGTGGGCAGCTCCGACGCGAGCTCATGCGAGCGATCTTCACCGAGTATGGTTGGTCGATGCTCCCGGAGCTGTAGCGGGACAGGTACACTCGCGGGTGCAGATGTGGTGGAGACGGAATCCAGGCCGAGCCACGCGTCACGGTGCGACTGCGGCGCGTGGCGTCGCCACTCGCGACAGCGTCTCGATCAGCAGGGCCACCAGCCCCCACGCGAGCCCTGTGAAGACCGCCGCGTTCACCTGGTCGCGGATGCCGTCGGGGAGTGCGCGCACGAGACGGATGAGCGCGATGATGCCGCCGACGAGCAGCCAGCGACGCATGAGGCGTGCGCGTGGCACGCCAACCAGATCGAGCGCGATGAGCGGTGCCAGCAATTGCTTCCACGCCGGCGCGTCGGGCACGGCGAAGGCCACGTGCACCATGCGCGGGACGGCGCGACGCTGGAACCCGCGATATCCCTCGAGCCACGCCATCAGCCCACAGGCCAGCAACAGCGACAGCGCGCGCGAGGGGCGATCCACTTCCGCGACGGCCGCCAGCGCCGACGGGGCGAGGTGCCGGAGCGCTCGCACGAGAATGCCCAACGGCCCCAGCAGCGCCCATGCCACGACCAGTGGCGCCAGCCAACGGGCCGCGCCGGTCGTCATTCCGCGATCGGGGTATGCGGATCTGCCGGAAGGCCGCGCCACGCCGCCGGACCGTCGCCCACCATCCGGATCGCCGCGTGGAGCATGCGTTGTGCGATCTGACGCGCCGTGCGATCCAGTGCGTCGTGCGGGACACCGGGGACGCGCTCGCACTCCGCCGCGTCGGACGCCGCACCGAGCGCCGCTTCGCGCAGCGCGCCGATGAGGTGGCGATGCGTGCGGCGATGCCAGTCGTCGGCCACCCGCGCCAACGCGTCCTGCAGGGCGAGACGCTCCACGAGGCGGCACTCACGCGACGTGGCATCCACTGCCTCGACCGACCAGGGATGCAGCATGGTGGCACGAAGCGCGCCAGCGGCATTCACGACCGGCGGCACGCCAAGGTCGACCCACACGCGTGCACGACCATCCCGTGTCACCCGGTCGATGAGCGACGCGTCGATCACCGGAACGGGCGAGCGGATCGCGAACACCGCCACGTCCGCCTCGATCAACGAAGGTTCGAGTGTATGCCATGCTCGTGCATCGACGGACGGAGACACGGCGAGCCGCGCCGCGCGTTCGAGCTGCCGACCGACCACGAGCATGCGCCCTGGTATCGCATGACGGCTGTCGCGCACGAGCCGCTCGGCGGCGTGCCCGGTGCCGATGATGGTCACGGTAGCCTGGTCCCACGGGACCGGGAGTGACGGCGCAGCGGTGCGCACGACATGGCGCCAGAGATCAGCGTACGCGAACGGCTCGACCGCCAACACGCGTTGCCGGATCCGACGCGCGCCGTCGAGCAACCGCATGGCCCACCAGTCAAGTTCGCGACCGGTCTGGCGCGCGTCACGCGCGGCGCGCCATGCGGACCGCCACTGGCCCTGAATCTCCGTCTCGCCGCGCAGTGGTGATTCGAGCCCGGCGACCACGCGCAGCAAATGACGGATTGCCCGTTCTGCACGTCGCGCGCGCAGCCGAATGGGCGCAGGCAACAGCCCCGCGTTGCGAAAGCCCCGACGGACGGCGGCGACCGGGATCACATCAACAGCACCACTTGTGCGCGGTGACAGGTCACCAGCGACACGCCAGGAATGCCGTCAGCGGCCAACGTCTCGCACAATCGGGCCAAGGGCTCGCGCGCGGTGGCCAGCGCCCCGCGATGTTGCTCCGGCAGATCGGGCGCGCTGACCCAGAACACATGCAGGGGAAGCCGGAACAGCGACATGCTCACGCGACCACGCGCATGCGCGCGACGCTGCGCCGCTGCTGGTCGACGGCCGGATCGGGCAGGCGCCGGCAGTGGGCATTCACGCACCCCGGACAGCGCTCGCGATAGCGCGTCGAATGCAACTGCCCCGACCGCAGGTGCGCGTGCACGATATCCGCCAGTGCGTCCTTGAACAGTGCGCTGCCATTGAGTGCCGGCGTTCGCCGAAACCCTTCCAGGCCAAGGGAGTGGGCCAGCTCGCCGTACTCGCGATCGATCTCCGAGAGCGTCTCGATGTGATCGCTCGTGAAGGCAATCGGAACTACCAGCACGTTGTGCCGCCGATCGCGCGCGAGTCGGCGGATGATCCCCTCGGTGGACGGCCCGAGCCACTTGACCGGGCCGACCTCCGACTGGTAGGCGAGCAACGACGGATTCGGCAGCGCGAGCGTCTCGAGCACCGCCTGCACGGAGGCTCCGACCTCCTGCGGATACGCGTCCCCGCGCGCGATGACGGAGAGCGGCAGCGAGTGTGCGCTGAACATCAGCAGGACGTCGTCGCGCTGTGCGGTAAGGTACTGGGTCAGCCCCTGACGCACCGAGTCGGCCATCGCGGCGATGAATCCGTCATGCGTCGGCCACCGATCGATGATGCTCCACTGAAAGCGCCCGCGTGTTCCGGTGCGATCGAGCGCGCGCCAGAGTTCGCTCAGACTCGACCCGGTGGTGGTGCAGCTGTACTGCGGATACTGCGAGAAGGCGATGGCGCGCGTGACGCCATCCGCCGTCATGCGACGCACGGCGTCATCGGCGGAGGGCTCCACATAGCGAAACGCGACGTAGAAACGATGCGGTGCCGTCTCGGGGGAGAGGCGGTCGAGCCGTTCGACCATTCCGCGCCCTTGCTCTTCGGTCCACGCCCGAATGGGCGATCCCCCGCCGATTGCATCGTAGAGCCCGCGCACGCGTGGCGCGCGTCGCTTGGCGATGAAGCGGCCGAGGACTCGCTGCGCCGGCAAGCGCAGCAGATCCCGGTCGGCGAACAGATTGAGCAGGAACGGCTCCACGTCATCGAGGGTGGCGGGGCCGCCCATGTTGAGCATGACGATGCCGGTGCCGCCGCGGTCTGATGACGGGTGTGATCGCACGTGCGTTCTCGTATCGGTCGAAGAGCATGCGGCGCGGGACTG
>JALOPS010000414.1 GCA_025453745.1 Gemmatimonadaceae bacterium | reverse complement strand
CGAGGAGGCCGAGCCGGCAGGCGCCCGCGGTGTGGGAGGAGGACGGGCCGACCATGACGGGGCCGATGATGTCGAGGATGGAGACCATGGGGGAAGGTACTGCGCTACGGAGGCACGAGTGTCTATAGGGCGGTGGCCCGACTCGTCTCAAATCCGCACGTTGGGTGCGGCAGACTCGCTGCATGCGCCGCGCGTTCCGGCCGATGCACGACAGCTGCCCCGGCCCCCCTGATGCCGCTAGACGCCATTTCTCTCGATGGCACGTCATCTTTCCCGCGGTCGCCCATGCACGAGCTCGTCGTCCAAGTTGGTTTCTTCTGACGTGTAGCTGACGCGCGGTGCGACTTTGCCCCGCACCAAACGCGCAGCTCGGGCAGTGCGCGGACAATCTCGCCCTCTCGTCTCAGCCTCTGGACCTGCCCATGATCTCTTCTCCGCCAACGGTGCGGCTTCATCTGCTCGGACGGGCCCTGATTGAGGTTGCGGGGGTTCAGATTGCGCCCGATGCGGAGCGACTCTTTGCCCTGCTGCTGGTGTTGGCTTGTGATTCTGGGAAGCCCAGACCACGCGACGAGCTCGTAAGGCTCCTTTGGTCGGAGATGGAAGCAGAACGCGGCCGTCACAATCTGCGGCAGACTGTCTACAAGGCACGGCAGCTGGGCGTCCCCTTGGAGACAATCGGCGAAGATACCCTGCTTGCGCGTGCACACGTGTGGTGCGATTGGGAAGACGGCGAGGTAGTTGCGGACGCGGACTGGCTACCTCACTACGACGCTTCTTTTTCGGCGCCACTTGAGGCGTGGGTGACGCAGCGACGGCAGCAGGCGTACCGCGCGTTACGGCCGCGCGTGCTGGCAAGGATGCAGGCAGCACGGGCAGCCGGCGAGATTGTTCTAGCTGAGCAGTGGGCATCGTGTGCGCTGCGGCTCGACCCGCTGAACGAAGAGGCGCATCTCGTGCTCGCCGAATGTCGGGCACTTCAAGGGGCAAAGGCAGACGCGCTTGCTTTGCTCAACGAGTACATCTCAGAGGTCGAGGCAAATCCATCGCTCGTAGACGCTGTCCTCCCGGCAAAGCTACTGCGGCGTAGAATTGGAGAGCGGCTGCCGGTCGCAAGCTACGTTACGAGTCGCAGCGACATGCTACTGCTCCGTGGCCGGGAACGCGAAAAGCGGCACCTCCTCGCTGCTATTCAGGATGTTCGTGGTGGGCGGGGCGACACTCTGTGGATTTGGGGCGCAGAAGGCATGGGGAAGACTCGCCTTGTTCGGGAAGTTGAGGGGGCAGCTGCGATCCATGGCGTTTCCTTCGTTCGTAACGCCGGCAGAGGGTTCACACCCGGGTCCGACCCATGCCTCCGGCTCACGATCGACTTCCTTCTGACGCTTCCGGGGGCACTAGGCATCACACCGGAGTCGCTACAGCGGCTGCAGTCGCTACCGCTGCACGCAGACACCGGTGACGACACGACGCGCCAAATTTGCAACGACATCCACGAGTTGCTCGACGCGCTAGCTCACGAGCGGCCGCTAATTGTAAGCGTCGACATGTGCGAAGGCTGGAGTGCCCGCGAGGTTGGCATTCTTGTATCGGCGGCATGCCAATCACAAAGTCGTCGCCACGGGCTCCTTGTCTCAAGTCGCGTCGCGCCGAAATGGATCGCTCCATGGCTTCCGCGTACAGCCTATACGCCTCTTCACGTCGCGCCACTTCGGCCTACGGTCATTGGTGACATCCTCAAGGAGCAAGAATCCATCCTTGGTCCGACCGCATCACCGATTGGAGCTAGCCTATGCGCAGAGATCTCTGAAGGAAATCCGCTCTTTGCGCTCGAGCTGCTTGGCCATAGCCGCAATGCCTCGGATGGCGATCTCGTGCCTTACCGTATTCGTCGTGCGCTGCGCGCAGCGACGGACGCCCTCTCGCCCGGCGAGGTGCAGGTTCTCGTCTTCGTCTGGGCTCACGGCGGCTGCGCAGACCTTGAGTACTTGGCGGGTGCAGGCGAGCAAGCGAAACTACACGAGACAATTGATCGCCTACTGTCGGACAATCTCATTCGCCAAGAAGGCAATGGTTACCGGTGCTCACCCCTTATTGACTCGGCGCACGATTACGTACTTGGCCCTTGGCTGAGCCCAACCGTTGTCTATCGCTGTGCAGCAGCATTGCGAAGCGCCTTTCTTCGTGATGCAGACCCAGAGCTAGGGCTTAGAGCAATCGAACTTCTCCTACGCTTCGGGAGCCAAGACTTAGCATCGAACTGGTTTGAGCGCGATGTTGCCCAGTTGCAACGGCTGAGCGAAGGCACACGCCTAATCGCCTGGCTCAAGCGGATTCAAGGCCACGCCCTGCTAAGCGAATCCATTACTGTTTTCGCACGCGCCTATCGCGAGCTACACCTTCGCGCGATGACGGGCGTGCCTGCCACTCAGCCGCCGATTTATGGTCTCCCTTGGGTAGAAGCACTTCCCACTGTATCGGATGAAGAGGCCGCCTTCTACGATCTTGACACGAAGCGTGCCCAACTTGAGCCTCTACTCGCCAAGGCGAGCAACTCACTTCTCCCGGCTACCGATCGAGTCCGTAACGCGACACACGCACTGGTGGTCTGCGACAACCTCAAGCTGAAAGACTTTGCGCCGAAAGCTATTGCCGCCCTTGAAGTCGCTGCCCTGGATCCGCAAGCACGAGCAATTGACGTCGCAAGGGGGCGTATGGTTGCGACATTTGCCTGCAACGACTTCAAGTCGCAGGAGCTTGCTATCGAGCAGCTTGTCATTGAGTCGCGTGCGATTCATGACGCAGCGGAAGCGGCAAGGGCTCTGAGGAACGCTAGCCAAGCGCACCTGAGAAGGGGAGATCTTGTTCGCGCAGAGGCAGTCGCGCGCGAGTCGCTCCGAATCGCACGACGTAGCGGTTACCCCGCACAAGAAATGTTCACCCTCTTGACGCTGATAGACATAGCGCTCGTGCGCAATCGGCCGAGTGACGCGCATGCCCTACTGCACCTCGCTCAGGAGATTGGCCGCACCCACTCGCTAGAGACCAGCCAAGCTCGCTGTGATCTTGTTCTTGCCGAGGGGTACTTGAGCGCTTACACAGGTGATTGGCGTCGGACAGCCAAGCTCGCAAATCGGATCTACCGGCTCTCTGCACAGAACGAAGGATTGCTTGTTCGTTGGCAGTTTTGGGTACTTCGCGATGCCGCCCGCATTGCTGCGGGTGACGTACTCGATGAGACTGAACTAGCTTACCTAACCGAGCCCGTGTTCACACAGATACTCGATAATGCGGCATCATGCGGGTTTTTTGTCATGTGGAGCGCATTCATGGCGCACCGCGAGCGGGCAGCCGGCCGTTCCCGTGCTCGAGCTTTGCCGTAACTGACTGCGGAGCCTCGGCCAGATACATCACTTGCCGCGCGCAAAGGCGCCCCGCCGTTGTCGGTGCCACGGCGACCCGCGCAAAGCGAGGCCGTGACATATTGTGGGATTCACTGTCAGCGATCTCGTGATCTTCCCCACCCAGTGATCGCGTGAATCTCCCCACCCCCTTCCTGGAGGAGGGTGGTCCATGGCAGGCGTAGGGGTGGGTAGCCGAGCAGACTCGGCCCGTGTGCGGGGCGTAGCGTCCGAGCGTCCCCAGCTCGGAGCCGGTCCGATGGTCCCAGAGGCGGTGGTGGAGGAGGTCGTAGCAGCGCTCGCGCATGGGGCGTCGGTGTCCGAGGTGGCGCGGGACTTCGGGCTGGACCGGAAGACCGTGCGCGCCTGGCGGCACCGCGGCCGCTACCGCCCCCGCACGCGCCGCGGGTACGCCTCACAGCTCGACCCCCATCAGCAGTGGCTGGCCGACCGGGCGCCGGAGGTGGACTACAACGCCGTGGTGCTGCACCGAGAGCTCGTGGCGTATCGCGGCTTCGCCGGCTCGGTGATCATCGTGCGGCGGGCGGTCGCGCCGCTGCGGGCCGCTGCCGCCCCCAGCGTCGCGACCGTGCGCTTCGAGACCGCGCCGGGCGAGCAGGCGCAGGTGGACTTCGGTCAGGTGCGCGTCTGGATCGCGGACCAGCCGGTGACCACGCACGTGTTCGTGTGCACGCTCGGCTACTCGCGCCGGCAGTTCGCCATCGCGTATCCGCACGAGCGCATCGCGACGTGGCTCGATGGGCACGAGCAGGCGTTCCGGCACTTCGGCGGCGTGCCGCAGGTCGTCGTCGTCGACAACGCCAAGGCGATGGTGCTCGCCCACGCCACACGGGAGACCATCCGCTGGCACCCCACGTACGCCGACTTTGCGGGCTACTACGGCTTCCGGCCGTGGGCGTGCACGCCGCATCGGCCACAGACCAAAGGCAAGGTGGAGTCGGGCGTGAAGTACGTCGCGCGCAACGCGCTCGCCGGGCGGCGCTTCCGGTCGTGGGACGAGCTCAATGCGTGGCTGGTCGAGTGGGCGACCACCATCGCCGATGTCCGCTGTCACGGCACGACTTTCGAGCGCCCCATCGACCGCTTCGCCGCCGAGGGTCTCCGCGCGCTCGATGGGCGCCCCGCGTACACGTGGACCCATGTGCGTGACCGGCTCGTGGCGACTGATGCGCTCGTGGCCATCGACGGCGCGCGCTACTCCGTGCCGGCCACGCTGGTCGGGCGCCGCGTCCTTGTGCACGAGCACGCCACCGGCTTCACGATCCTTGACGGCGACACGGTCGTCGCCACCCATGCCCGCGCCCCGCGGCACACCGTCGTGATGGCGCCCGAGCACTACGCCGGCCTGCTGCGCGTCGACCGACGCCCCCGCGTCGCGCCGATGCCACGTCACGATCCCCGGTACCCCGTACAGGGCGAGGTCATGGTGCGGGACTTGGCTGTCTACGACGCCATCGCGCGCGGCGAGGACGCGGCATGACCACGCCGATCCTCGACCAGCTCACCGCGCACTGCCAGGCGCTCCGCCTCCATCGCGTCGGGCCGCTGCTGCCCACGCTCCTCGAACAGGCCGCGCAGCAGGAGCTCAGCTACAGCGACTTCCTCGCCACCGTCCTCGCCACCGAGGCGGCGGCCAAGCAGGAGAAGTCGCAGGCGATGCGCATCCAGATGGCGCGCTTCCCGTTCCAGAAGTCGCTCGACGGCTTCGACTTCAAGGCCCAGCCCTCCATCGACCCCAAGGTCATCCGCGAGCTCGCCACGATGCGCTTCGTCGCCCACGGCGGCAACGTGCTCTTCCTCGGACCGCCCGGCGTCGGCAAGACGCACTTGAGCGTCGCCTTGGGGCTCGAGGCGTGTCGGCAGGGCCTGCGCGTGATGTTCATGACCGCGGCCGCGCTCATCACCACCTTGGGCAAGGCCTTGCACGAGAATCGCCTCGAGGAGCGGCTCAAGCTCCTCACGCAACCCAAGCTCCTCATCATCGACGAGATCGGCTACATCCCCATCGACCGGCAGGGGGCCAATCTCTTCTTCCAGCTCGTCAGCCGCCGCTACGAGCGCGGGGCGATCCTGCTGACGAGCAATCAGTCGCTCGGCCAGTGGGGCGAGGTCTTCGGTGACCCGGTCATCGCCGGCGCGATCCTCGACCGGCTGCTGCACCACGCGACGACCGTCAACACCAAAGGCGACTCCTTCCGGCTCCGCGAGAAACGGAAGGCAGGCCTACTCAAACTGAACAGCACGCCCGGCGAGGGGCCGGCGTGATCCCCGGGGTGGGGAGATTCACACGATCACCCTGGGGAGGATCAGACGACCGTTGACACCACCGCCCGGGCGACCGGGCAGGAGCGATCTCACCCAGAGGACTCGATGCACCCCGGAGCAGATCGTGGCGGCGCTCCGGCGTGCCGAGGGCGGGACGTCCGTGGCCGACGTGATCCCGAAGCTCGGGATCACGGAGACTTTCGTTTACCGCTGGAAGACCCGGCACACGGGGCTTGAGGTCAGCGACCTACGCGAGCGCAACTCGCTGCGCGAGGAGAACGCCAAGCTCCGGCGAGTCGTGGCGGACCTCGTCCTCCACGAGACGATCGTGAAGGACGCACTCGGATTTGCGTCCGCGGTGAGCCGTGGTGGCGTAGGATTGAGGACGCGTACCGGCTCAGCTAGCGGCGCGCCTGCCGCGTCTTCGGTGTCCGACGCAACGTGATCCGCTTCGTGTCGCAGAGGGCGCCGGAGGAGCTGCTTCGGCATCGGCTC
>JALOPS010000413.1 GCA_025453745.1 Gemmatimonadaceae bacterium | reverse complement strand
CGCGAGCCACGGCAATGCCCGGCGATGCCGGCGCCAATACGCACCCGGCCGGGCGAGAATCCGACGCCGGGCGCCGAGGTAGCCGAGGAGAAAGGCCGCGATCATCGTCGGCCAGTTGAACAGCGGCGTGAAGATGTAAAAGGCAATCAGATCGTCGAGCCGTTGCGCGAGAGCGGTCGTGAACGTGCCGCGATAGGCCGCCGTGGCCGTGGCGTGCATCGCCGCAACATCCGTCGGTGTCGTGGGATCCAGCGCCACGCCGACGCCCAGCAGGCCGCGACCGACGAGCGCCACACCGAGCATCGCCAGCGCCGCGCGGACGAGCCGCCGGTCCGACCAATCGCGCACCCACCAGAGGGCGGCTCCAAGCGCAGCATACGACACGAGAATGTCGCCGACGAACAGACACGTCGCGTGCAGCACGCCGAAGCCGAGCAAGCCCGTCAGGCGACGTGCGTACCGCCACCCCGACGAGGTCGCGGCGCGGACGGCCGCGGTGTGCAGACCGTGGAAGCCGTAGCCGAAGAGCGCCGCAAAGAGGATGTAGAACTTCGCCTCGAAGAGCAGCCGCACGACGAACTGTGCCATCGCGTCCGCTCCGGTCCACGCGGCGGCATCGACGTAGATGGTATTGGCGAGAAAGGGGAGATTGACGACGAGGATGCCGAAGAGGGCCACGCCGCGCAGGAGATCGGCGGCGAGGGCGCGCGGATGTGCGGTAGATGCCGTCATGGCGAGTCCGGGATGGGCATGCGGTGGAGCGCCTGGTCGGCCAGCACACGGAATTCGTGGGCGAGCTGCGTGATGCGGGGTGCGTCGCGCCGCGTCATGAGCGCCGCGCGCACGACGAGGCCATCGGCCAGGGCGATGAGGAGCTCGGCGGTGGCATCCGCGTCGAGCCGCGTGGTGACGTGTCCGTCCGTCTGCGCGCGGGCGATGGCGCGCTCGAGCTGCTCGCGCATTGCGTCGTCGGCTCGGCGGAGGCGTGTCGCGAGCGCCCGATCGCGCGCGGCGGCATCGATGATCGCGAGCGAGAGTCGTGCATCGTCCCGCACGCGCGTCCACGACGCGGGGTGCGGATCGATGAGGAGGGCGAGCCAGGCCTCGAGTGCCGCCGCGCTGGAGGGCGCGGCGAGTGCATCCGCGCCGCGCTGGAGCCGATCTGTGGCCCACTCCTCGACGAGCGCGTGGACGAGGCCGTCCTTGTTGCCGAAGTGGCGATAGAGGATGACCGGCGTGACGCCGGCGGCCGTCACGATCTCGTCGACGGTGGCGGCGGCCACTCCGCGGCGTGCGAAGCACGCGGCGGCGGCGGTGAGCAGTTGGGTGCGGCGATCGGCGGCGTAGGGCGACATCGGGTGTGGTGTTAACGATCGTTAACATATCGCCCGGTCCGTGCGCCGCAACCCGTGTCCGTACACGACGACGGGCGCCGCCCCGAAGGACGGCGCCCGTGCACCACCGCAACCGCTCGCCGGCGACTACTCGGTGGCGAGCTCCACGTGGATCGTGGTGAGCTGCACCACTTTGAGCCGCCGCACCTTCGTCGGCAGCTTGAGCAGCGCCGTCTCGCCCACCGCCTTCCCCGCGAGCGCACGACCGATCGGCGAGCCCATCGTGACGTGTCCCTCGTCCATCTCGCCGTCACCGATGGTCAGGTGGTAGCTCTCGCGCACGTTGGTGTGCTCGTCTTCCACCACCACGGTGGACCCGAGCCCCACGCGGTCGTCCGGGATCTGCCCCATGTCGATCGCCGAGAGCTTGCTCAGTCGCTGCGTGAGCTGGCCAAGCCGCGCCTGCACGAACTGCTGCCGCTCGAGCGCTGCCTTGTACTCGCTGTTCTCGCGGAGGTCGCCCATCTCCACGGCGCGACGGATCTCCGAGGGCAGGATGACGTTGAGCTCATGCATGAGCTTCTTGACCTCCTCATCCATCTTCTGCTTCAGCGCTTCGATCATGGGTCACGGCTCCGACAAGACAAAGACAGCGCTCGGCCCACACGGGGCCGAGCGCCTTTCGTACCCGAAGTGTATACGGATCGGTCCGTCCGGCCAATAGCTTGGGCACATGTTGCGGGAGATCGGGCACGACGATGTCGTCGAGCTGCACGGCTCGACCCGGGCCTCTCGGCTGGGCGGGTATGCCGTCAGCGCGTATGTCGTGCGCGACGTCCTCATCGACACGGGGTTTCCCAGGATCGGCGCGGCGCTCGATGCGTGGCGACAGCAGCGCGCGCCGTTGCGTGGGGTGGTGCTCACCCACTGGCACGAGGATCACGCGGGCAACGTGGAGCGCGTTGCGCGCGCGGGCCTGCCCATCGACGCGAGCGATGCGACGCTCGCGCCACTGCGTACGCCCGCCGCACTCGCCGCCTACCGGCGCTTCACGTGGGGCTCGCCGCTGCCGTTGCGCACCACGGTGACGCCGTTTGCCGACCCCTCGCTCGAGCGCATTGCGACGCCGGGGCATTCGGCCGACCATCACGTCGTGTGGGATCACGAAACCGGGACCGTCTTCGGCGGCGATCTCTTCATCGGCATCAAGGTGCGCATCGCGCATCATGACGAAGACCATCGGGCGACCATCGCGAGCCTGCGGGCGATCGCCCGCCGCGCGCCGGCGCGCTACTTCGATGCGCACCGCGGCCTGGTCACCGATCCGGTGCGCGCGTTGCACGCCAAGGCGGATTGGATGGAGGCGACGGTGAGCGAGATCGAACGGCGCGTGCACGCGGGGGAGTCGGACGATCGCGTGCGGCGCGCGGTGCTCGGGCGCGAGGATGCAACCGGTCTTTCGTCGTTCGGCGAGTATTCGAAGCGGTCGTATGTGGAGGCGGTGCGTCGACGGATGACGCGCTAGCGTCACGCGGCTGGCGCCTCACGTTGCACCCTGCGCACCACGCGGCTGACCCGTACGTGATGACCGCTCGACGTGGGTCGTCCTCTGGATAGGCGACGCTGCCTTCGTGACCACGCCAGGAGGCCACCGATGCGTACGTCGATGACACTGTTGCTGCATGGTGCACTCGCCCTCTTGTCCGCTCGCGCCCTGTCGAGCCAGCCGGCGCTCCCCTCGAGCGGCACGCTGCAGCCGTTTCGCGATGAATCCGAGCTCAAGGACTTCATCGTTCGTCAGATCGACGCCCGGCGACGCGAAGACGAGAAGCGCGCCAAGGCGGCACCCAACCGCTGTGCGCGGCCGGCGATCTCCGTCACGTCCCCAGGACGGTTTCGCCGAAACCCCCTGCGCGACTCGGTGCGCATCAGTGGCATCGTGACGGTCCATGGACGGCCAGTGCAGGGCGCCACGGTCGACGTTCCCACCCGCACGCCTGCCCTGGCCAGCGACTCTGCCGGTCGCTTCAGTGTCACGGTGCCCACACGAGATGGGCGCTTCGTCGGCTCCGTGAAGATCCGATGGATCGGTACGGAATCGCAGGCCGCTCCGCTGACGCTCAAGCGAGGTGCGTTCGTCACGATGTCG
>JALOPS010000412.1 GCA_025453745.1 Gemmatimonadaceae bacterium | reverse complement strand
ACGGCCACATGCGCGGCATTGGCTGCCTCCTGGTGGCCATGCGTCAGGTAGGCGAGATCGGCGCCGAGTGAAAACGGGTCTTCGTCAAAGAATCCGGCGGGGGCCATCCTCGCCACCGCATCACTGCCGCAGCTGTCGTTCACGGGCTGATCCGCTGTGCCCATCTGCCCGGCCGTGAGCGCCGCCCACGTGGCCTGACCGGCCCGTACCTCACCGTGCAGTGCACTCTCGAAGACCAGCCACCCATCCAGTTCAGACAGCGAGCCGGCCGTGAGCGGATGATGCCGTGTGCGAAACCATCGCTTGTACGCGTGGAAGACCACGGTCGGCGGGTGACAGATTCCCTTCGTGCGTGCTCTCGTGATTGCGCGCAGCAAGCCTTCGACGGTGAACAACGTCATCTGCGTCGCGTGACCAACTCGGTCATCGCGGAGATCGCCCACGATGCCACCGGCGAGACACGCGCGAACGCGCTTCGCCTTCGCGTCCCAATCGGAGGCTGTCCACGGGCGCCCATCCCAGCCCGTTGGGTACGAGGCGAGGTCCTGACACACACCGTAGTCGAGCGCTTCGTGTGGGGGCTCGTCGCGAGGGGGGAGGAGCGATGCGATCTTCTCGGCAATGTTCCACAGGCGCGCGTCCCAGTTCATTTCGATCGGGAGCCCGTCCGTATGCTCCCAGTGCGCGGCGGTCCTGTACATGACCTGTAGCGCGCCCATGACCATATCCACATCGTACCAGGAGAAGCGATGCTTCTCGTTCGCCTCGAGGGCACGGGCCGCCGCCGCGATCGGGTCGACGGTGGGGCTGGCCGAAGCCGGAGAGGATCCCAAGACCGATTCTCGCCACCGCTCGAGGGGGGGAATGACTGGGCGGACCTTGTTGCCGATGCTCGGCATTGCGCTCATCTCCACGTGTTGGCTGCTGTGACCGGCGACGATGCCCAACCCTCGGCGTAGATGTACAGTCTGACAACGCCGTAGGTAAGTCGACTGACGACCCACCGCGATCGCGCTTTCGCCTAGTTTGCCGATTCCTCGCAGCACGCACAGCGAACTCACGCCGCCGTTGTGGTGATCACTGGCGACGAATCCGTTCGCCTGCGATCCTGCGCTTTGAGCGCAACGGGCTGTACCGTTTCCCGCTGCTCACGCGCTCGGGAGAGGTACGCATTTCATCCGAGGGGGCCTGGACACGCGGGCGCGCTGTCCCACGGTGGGACACCACGTTCGCGCACGGACGCGACAGCGGGCTGATCGCGGTGTCCCACGGTGGGACACTAGCGCCACGCGTCTGACGGTCGCGATTGACGCAACACTGTCGCCAGAACGCTTCGCGGGGAGGTGGGCCTGACGTGTGTCGATGAGCCTGTTTCTGGGACCATGGCGATTGCGCTCTATGCTATCTGGCACGCAGTCGGCAGGGCGCCGACGCGCTTCTCCTCACGACAGTGTCAGCATGCAACCTCACGTTTCGGGCCGGGTCCTCGCGGTCGCGTCCGGGAAGGGCGGTGTCGGCAAGACGACGATTGCCGTCGGTCTCGCGTGGACACTCGCACAAATCACACGCAGCTCGCGCATCGCGCTTGTTGACGGCGATCCACAAGCGGGTGCGACGAGCGCCCTCGGGTTGACCCCGCCAGACGCACCGCTCCGGGCGCCGGCCGAGGGTGTCGCGGGACTGCTCGTGCAACGTGCCAGCCGGACGCTCGCGCTGGCGCGCGCGGTCGAACTCGAGCACTGGCTCCGCACGGTGATCGTGCGCGCGGACGCAACCATCGTTGATCTGAGTCCCGCACTCACGGACGCTATGCACGCCGCAACGCTGCGCTGCGCGCCGTCGGTGGTGGTGGCCGCGCGCTGCGATGCGATGGGGCTGCCCAATGTGCGCGAGTTGGTTGGGCTGCTGCGCCGGGCGCAGTGCAGGCACCTGATCGTACCGACGTTCAGTTCGCACACGCGCGTTTCGCGTGATGCGGAGCGCTGTCTGCGTGACGAGTTCGGTACTTCGGTCGCTTCGACAACCTTTCCGCTCGACACACGCGCGGCGGAGGCACCCATCGCGCACCAACCTCTTCCAGCGTATGCGCCGCAGTCGCGTGCGGCTGTCGCACTGCGTGAGATCGTCATTGAGCTGCTCGCCCGCCAGCTCGTTGTTGGCCCCGTGGAGGCCGGGGCGCTCCGATGAAGCGCGCTCGATTGTCGGTGTCACCCGCGGCGCCAACCGATTCGTCCGCCATCATGGAGGCGCACCGACTCGCCGACGCCGAGTCGCTCTGCTACCTGCCAACGGATGCACTCCAATCGTCGCCGTGGCAACCGCGACGTGCGTTGGTGGCGGACGACGACTTCGCGGCGCTGGCGGCGTCGATCCGCGAGTACGGCGTTCTCGAACCACTCCTCGTCCGGGCCACGCACGATGGGTACGAGCTGCTGGCCGGAGAACGACGCCTGCGCGCTGCCCGGTCCGTCGGCCTGCTTGAGGTGCCAGCCCGGGTCGTGCGCGTGGAGAACGACCTCACCGCGCGCGCCATCGCACTGGTGGAGAATCTGGCCCGGCAGGATCTCACGCCGTTCGATGAAGCCTGTGCGATCCGCGTGCTCGCCGACGCGTATTCAACGGCGTGTACGCCACTGTCGATTCGCGACCTCGCGGCGAAGACTGGTCGATCAAAGTCGGGGATCGAACGTGCGCTGGCTATCGCGCGCGGTTGCACACCGGAGGTGTGGCGCGCGGCGTTCGACGACGGGCGCCCACCGGATTGGGCGGCGCTGCCCGTCCGCGTCCTCGAAGTGGTCGCACGTTCGACGTCGGCCGCCGAGCGCACGGCAACGTTGCGAGCGTGGGCGGACACACTGCGCGTCACCGAGTCGGCTGTTGAGGTCGCCTCGGCGCCCATGCCGTCTGACCTGCGGCGAGGGCCTCGGCCAGCGCGTCCGCGACTCGAGACAACGGGCGATGTTTCACGTGGCCGCTGGTCGCTCACACTGCGATCGAGCCGCTGGTTGCGTCCATTCGCGCTCGACTTCGAGCGCAGCGCGATCACGAGGTGACGCATGACGCCCTCGCGTACGCCGAGCCCGAAGACGGCGTAGTGACGTAGCGCTCTTGGCGGCGCGCTGACTACTTCGTCCTGACTGCCCTCGCCAACGCCACGCCGAGCGTCTCCAGCGGCCCACCACGCGTACACGTGCGTAGCGCGCGGGCGTGCGCCACCCGAGTCGGATGCTGCGGCGGAAACGCGACGGCCGTCGCCAGCGCGCCCAGCGTCGCGAACTTCGCCACCTGCGCGACCGGGCGCGCCAGCACGCCAGTCGCGACGCCACTTGCCAGGGCCTGCGCGCGCGGCCGTAGATGGTCGCTGCACTCCGTCACGAGCGTTGCGAATGCGTCGATCGCGTTGGGAGCGAAGAGGAGCGGTGCGGGCCACAGGATCGTGAGAAGACTGTACGCCGCGTGTTGCTCCGGTGCGTGCGAGACTGTCTCCGTCAACCGTTTTGTGAGCAGCGTCAGTGTCTCCTCCGCGAGCGCTGGGAGCCCCGTCTCACTGAGCGCCGCGTCAGTGTGCGCCCTCGCATCGAAGATCACGGGCTCGTCCTGCTCGGAGTGTCGTCCGATGCCGTCGCGGACACTCCTGAGCGCAGTGCGAATCGTCGCGCTGTCGCGAAGCGGCAACGCAAGGTCGAGGAGCGTGTCGAGCACCTGCCGGCGAACAGACCGAGATTCCCCCGTCGCGATCGCTTGCAGCAGCGATAGGACGCCGGCGCCGAATACCTCCGACGCGAGGTCCTGCCCCTGAGAGGCGATCACGGCGGCGTGCATGAGCCGTGCGAACTGCGTACCCTGCGTCGCGACGAGCATGCGAGTGAGTTGGTGGAGCTCGTGCGATGTGAGCGCGTCGGCGGCGGATCCGCAGAGCGCCACAATCGCGGCGTGACGCGGAACGAGGCGCAGCGCTACCTCGTCGTCAGAAGGTGTGGGCGTTGCCTCCGCCACCGAGCCAACAGTCGCAGCTGCGGGTGGATGCGAGCTCGGGGTAAGCATGCGACCTCTTGATGAAGGGCGGTGGTGAGCGGGCCGGCGTGCCCACTCGCCCACCCAGCGGCGGTAGCACGGCCCGCGTCAACGCCCAGGCCCCCTCGGCCACAAAGCACGAGGGTCGCTCACTCCGAGAAGGCGGTCGAGTCCGGACCCGCATTCCAATTGCCCGGAGCGGCACGAACGGATAGCCTCACGGCGCTGCGCGCGCTCTCGGGGCGCTCGCTCCACGATCGCTACCCTGCCGCATGCCTACGCTCCGATTCTCTCGTCGCCGCGCCGTGCCTGCTGCCGCTGCACTCGCGGGTCTCGTCTCGCTCGCCGCCTGCGCCAGCGACACCCCGCCGCCGGCTGCGCCGCCCCCGCCGCCGCGGATGACGTTCGTCCTCGACGGCCGCGAGACGACCCTCGTGGATGTCGTGCCGTTCACGCCGGCGTCGCAGACCGTGGTGGTCACGCCCACGCTCGTCGACGGTACCACGCGGTCGCTGCCGTCGTCGGTGACGGTGGTCGCGGTCGATACGACGATCGCGCGGGTCGTGGTGGATGGGGCGCAGCTCCGGATCACGGGCGTGGCACCGGGCCGCACGGAGGCCCGCCTCCGGTTCGGGCCGGGGGAACAGACCCTCACGATCAACGCCGGCGCGCTCGTCTCACGGGTGGCGGTCGTCGATCCGCTCGAGCTCGGGCTGCCGGGGCAGGGGACGCTCACCCTCGTCGATCCGCTCGCCGGGCCGCTGACGCTCGGCCAGGTCGGGGCGGTCGTGCGCGCCGCGTGGGTCGGGCCGGATACGGTGCCGGTGACGCTCACGGATTCGACGGCGCTGACGGCCGCGCTTCGCTGGCCGGCGCTCGGGCTCGGGACGTGGACGCTTCGCGTGTGGGTGGGCGGGCGCCTGATCTCGCGCGAGGGCAGTGTCGCCGACCCGGTTCGACCGATCGGCCGCATCCCGTTTGGGGTGTCGGTGGCGTGGGATCATCGCCCCGGCCGCACGGCGACGGCGACGACCCTCACGATCGGGGAGGAGACGGGGCTCCACCGGCCGGCGATGGCGGCGGATACGGCGATCCGCGTCTTCCGCCTGAGCCCCGGGGTCGCCGCCGACCCGGGCGGGCCGCGGCCGGCGACGTCGGCGCGGGCCGTGCAGGATCTGCTCGAGGTCGCCCCGGGGCGCTTCCGGGTGACGGGCCTCAACCCGATCGCCGAGGTCCGCGTCGCGTATCGTGGGCAGGATACCACCCTGCGCTATCAGTGGCTCGCGGTCGAGGCGGATGACTTCGCTGTGGAGGTGGTCTACGGTTGGGTGGACGACCCGGGCCAGCGCGACCGCTTTGCGGATCTCACCCCCGCCGAGCAGCAGTTCATGCGGACCGTGGTGGACTCCGCGGCACGCCGGTGGGGGCAGGTGCTCAAGGGGCGCCGGACGGCCGGACGCCTCCGTCCCCTGCTGGACCCCAGCCCGCGCCCGGAGTCCCCGCAGCCGTGGGGTAGTTGTAGCGTGGGCCAGCCGTTTGACCCACGCCGCGTGTTCCGGGTGGCGGCGACCACCGCGAGCATCAACAACGGGATCCTTGGGTTTGGGGGCGCGTGTATCGGCGAGGCCCGACACCCCTGGGCGACGGCGGACACGACGGTGAGCCCGTTTGATGGCCGCCGGGTGGCGCTCACCGGCCCAACGGTCGCCGGTTGGGCGGTGCTCAATGCGGCGCTCATTCGCGAAGAAACGGTGCGCGACCGGGGGGTCTCGTACGACGTCGCCCTCCATGAAATTGGCCACGCGCTCGGGCTGGTGTTGCCACGGCCGAATGCTGAGACGTTCCGGTGGCTGGCCCGCAACACGGTCGACCCCTGGTTCATGGCGCAACGGGACGGCTCGGTCTTTGAGTGGCTGCACGCCCCGGCGCAGGAAGCCTTCCTGCGCGCGCTTGGCCGCCCCGAAGTCACGCTTGGGGCCGGGTGGCAGGCGCAGTTCTCGGTCTTCGGCATCCCGCGCCCGGGCGTCCCGGCCTTTCCTGCCCACTGGTGGCAGGGGTCTGACATCATGCAACCGAACGGCGATGGGCATGTGAGCGGCATCAGCGCGCTGTTCCTCGAGGAGACGGCCGACTTTTTGATCGACTGGCGCTCCGTCGTCCACCCGGTGCCGGCGGGCAAGGTGACGGCGGTCGAGCGACCCTCGGGCCCAGCGCTGGCCAGTGGGCACGGCGCCGGGGCCGCCGCCCATGTCCACGCAGACGGGGGCGTGTGCGGCGTGACGCATCTGCCGCCGATCGATCAGGTGGGCCCCCGCCGGCTGCGTCTGCCGTAAGCGGCGGGGGCGGCGCGCCCCGTGTTCACCCTGGCACACCGACGCGGCCCTGAGGAGGTCGTCTCAGGGCCGTGTGTCGTATCTCGGTGGCCTGGGACCTGCTCTTGCCACCGCTGCGCGGCACTAT
>JALOPS010000411.1 GCA_025453745.1 Gemmatimonadaceae bacterium | reverse complement strand
CGAGAGCTCGTAGGCGGTGGCGCGGACGGCCCAGGCGAAGCCGTGGGCGGCGATGGCCGACTCCACGAGGCGGGCGCCGATGAAGTAGCCGGCGCGTTCCGGGACGACGGTGCGCTCGACGGTGCGGGCCTCGTCGCTCATGCCGCCGGAGAGCCAGCGCAGGCGCAGGCCGAGTCCGGCGCGGTCGAGGTCGGTCTCGATGGCGCGCGTGATGAGTGGCTCGAGTTCGCGCACGCGCGCGTACTGCTTGCGGGCGAAGCCGAGGTATTCCCACGCGGCGTGCCCCGGCGAGATGGCGCGCGAGACCTGCACGGCGAGCCCCTCGTTGACGAGATGTTCGCGGAGCGACGCGAGGCCCTGTTCGCTCACGAGCGCGCGCATCTCGCTGCGCGAGAGCGGCGACGTGTAGCGCACGGCGTGCGTGATCTCGTGCGCGAGCCAGAGCGGCAGCAGTTCCGGGTCGAGGCCCAGGCCCTGCGTGTCGGGGTTGGCGACGCCGGTGAAGTGTTCGAGACACACGAAGGCAACGCCGCGCCCGTCGACGACGAGTTCGCCGGCGTTGGCGGCGCCCACGCCGACCATGAGGATGACGTCGACATCGACGTCGAGGGCGAGCAGGTCGCGCACCTGGGCGAGCGTGCGTTCGGCGAGCGCGAGGACATCGGTGCGCGCGAGCAGCGCGAGCAGATCGGCGCGATCGGCGTCGACGGTGCTGCGCACGACGTCCTCGAAGTGCGGGCCGGCGACGCGATCAGGGGCCTCGAGAACGGCGAGGAAATCCGGGATCAGGTTGACGAGCATCAACGCGGGCGCGGGGGATCTGGTCGCCGAGTGCGTGGGGCGGGCGCCGCCGACAGGCGTGCGCGCGCGAGCGCGAGCGGGGGACGCGTGAAGATAGGGATGGGTTGTGATTGGGGGCAAGCGGAGGGGGGCCGCGCGTGTTCGCTTACGCCACCGCCGCCGCAAATGCCTGAAATAGATCCCCGGGCAGCGCATGCTCGAGCCGCCAGGTGATTCCCATGGGCAGCTCCCCTTCGTGTGACACATACTGCGCCGGCCCGAGGAACGTGAACGCCCGCTCGTTCGCGGTGAGTCGAGCAAAGAGCCACACATGGCTGCCGCGCGCCGCGTGCTCCCGATAGCGCCGCCCCGTCGGACTGTCGGCACGCGTGATCGATTGGCTTTCCCAATGGATCAGCGTCCGCGAGATGGCGTAGTCGCGATAGCGCGTGGTTGGGGAAAACTGCCCGTCGGTCTTGTCGAGGGTGAACACCAGCAGATCCGCGGGGAGCGCCTCGGCGAAGTACACGCCTTCGCGCCACGGCCTCAGCGCGACATCACCGCCGACACTACACGCCGCGAGCAGCTCACGCCGGGTGTAGCGAGCATGCACTCGCAATGGTACGTGGGGAAGGCGAGCGAGTGGCTGTGTCACGTGAGTGAGACGTTCCGCCAGCACGTCGCACAGTTCGCGCAACTCGACGCAGACCTGCGGATGCGCCAGCAGGAGCTGCGCCACGGCCTCGAAGCCGAGCGGCGCGTCACGCAGCGACTCGAACAGCTGCACCACAAGCTGTCGCAACACGCGCGCTTCACGGCCAAAGTCATCACCAAGACGCGCCGGGTCCGGCGCGCGCAGCCACGCGCGCCATGTGTCGAGCCGCTCCCGATCATCCACGTGCAGCAGGCGGCCCAGCGCACGCCGCAGCAGCGTTTCGTGCGGTCCCTCCGAACGGACGGGAAGCCCCGCGTCCTCGCAGAGCGCCGACCAGCACCGCGCGCCGTTGTAGACATCCGACAGCTCAAGCCCCGTCTCAGCGAGAAACGCCGAGAGGGAAACCGGGGAGGCCGCGTTGGCGAGCCGTTGGAGTTCCGCGACCTTTCCCTGCCAGCGCGTTGGCACCGCCTCCTTGATCGAACGCAGGACGCGTTCCTGCGCCACGGCATCGAGCTGCATCGAGCAGCCAGCAGGAAGAAACGGGAACCCGTGCGCCACCTGTCGCTCGACCTCGCGGCGCGTACCGCCAAGCAACGCACTCAGCCGGCGATCGAACCGGAACTCACGGCGATGCTCTCCGACGAAATCGAGCACGGTGCAGATCGTCTTCCCCGGCGCTCGCCGCAACCCGCGTCCAAGTTGCTGCAGAAACAAGACGGGACTGTCCGTCGGCCGCAGCATGAGCAGCGCATCCACGTTCGGCACGTCCACGCCTTCGTTGAACAGGTCGACCGAGAACAACACGTTGAGCCGTCCTGCTCGGAGGTCATCGAGCGCCGACCGGCGGTCGTCGTCGCTCGTACCCGACCATACGGCGCGTGCCGAGACGCCGACGTCCGCGAAGACGCGCGCCATGTAGCGCGCGTGGTCGACACTCACGCAAAAACCCAGCGCACGGACGCGCGAGAGATCGCCCAGGTGTTCGACCGCCTGCTGCAGCACCTGCCGCGCCCACGCATCGGTGCTCGTAATGACGCCGGTCAACGCCTCGACATCGTACCCTCGACCGCGAAGCCACGGGATCTCGCGCAGATCGAGCGAATCAGCCACACCGTAGTAGGCAAACGGAACGAGCCGGTGTTGATCAATGGCGTCCCACAGGCGCAGTTCGGCCGCGATACGCCCGTCGAACCAGCCGAGCACGCTCAATCCGTCGGCGCGCTCCGGCGTGGCCGTGAGCCCCAGCAGTTCGCGCGGTGCGACGTGATTGAGTACCCGCGTGTATGAGGATGCCGCCGCATGATGGAACTCGTCGATCACCACCACATCAAAGTGATCGGCTGCCAGATGATCTAGCCCCGTCGCGGTCAACGACTGAATCGAAGCGAAGACGTGCTCAAATCGCGTCGGCCGTGCACCGCCCACCCACAGTTCACCGAACGACGGATCGCGCAACGCATGGCGAAACGTCCACAGGCTCTGCTCGAGAATCTCCTCGCGGTGTGCAATGAATAAGAGACGCGCGCGGGGCATTTGTGCACGGAGGCGCGTGTAATCCACCGCGGCCATGACGGTCTTGCCGGTTCCCGTCGCAGCCACCAGCAAGTTGCGATGACGCCCCGCGTCGCGCGCGAGCGCGAGCTGCTCCAGCAAGCGCTCCTGGAATGGCTCGAGACGAAGTTCGGTCGGGGTCAGCCGCAGCATCGGACGCGGTCGCTCGCGACCGATTGCGTCGACGAAGCGCTGTCGCTCATAGGGCTCGAACTCGTCCTGCGCCCAGTAGCTCTCGAACACCGCGTTCATCTTCTGAAGCACGGGCCGGTTGCGCGCCTCGGAAAGGCGGACGTTCCATTCAAGACCGTCCACCTGCGCGCTGTGCGTGAGGTTGGACGAGCCCACATAGGCAGTCGAGAAGCCACTCTGGCGATGAAAGATCCACGCCTTGGCGTGTAGACGCGTGCTCGAGGTGTCGTACGACACCCGCACGTCGGCACCAAGCTCGGTGAGCAGGTCGAGGGCATCGGCTTCGGTCGACCCGGTGTAGGCCGTCGACAGCACGCGCAGCGATCGACCCGCGCTCGCGTGCGCGCGGAGCACATTGCGCAGCGGGCGAATCCCGGATCGGCGAATGAACGCCATGACGAGATCGATGCGGTCGGCCGAGCCGACCTCCGTCGCGATCTGGTGTCCCACGTTGGGCTCACCGGGTGCGTTGGTGAGCAGCGTCGTGTCGAGGAGGGGGATGAGCGGTTCGGCAATCTCATCGGGCGTCCCATCCGGTCGCCGATCGCGCACGGCGCGCAGCCGGCGCGCCGGCGCGATTGGACGATCCGCCTGCCACGCGTCGTCGTTCAACGCATGTGATAGCTCGTCCACGAGACGCCGTGCCAGCGCAGTGCCTTCGCTGAGGCGCCGCGATTCGGGAAGTGCCTCCACGGCGCGCTCAATGACGCGCGCGACGTGGAGCGCCAATCGGTCGGCCACTTCGGCAGATCGAAGCAGTTCGCTCTGTGCGTCACGCGAGACGTCGAGCGTCGTGAGCTGCTCTCCGAGCAGTTCGGACACGAGCAGGTCGTACAAGCCGCGGGGAAGCGTCGTCATGATGTCACGGGAGTCCACTGCATCGGGCGCCTAGGTCATCCGATGCTACTGCGGGGCACTGACAACCGTCCAGGGAGCGCCGACGGAATCCCCCCCACTCGCCTCCCCCGCCCCCGCCCCACACCTTCTCCGGCATCCCGCCCACCGGAGCCCGCCGCATGCCGCACCCCTATCACCCCATCATCTAC
>JALOPS010000097.1 GCA_025453745.1 Gemmatimonadaceae bacterium | reverse complement strand
TTGGCGGAACTGTCCGCCCGTCGCGCGGCGCAGGACTCCGCGCGCGCGGACTCGCTCCGGCGCGCAGGCGTGTCACCGGACTCGCTGGCGCGCGCCGACTCGGCGGCGCGGGTGAATGCGCCGCCTGTGGCGCCGCCCGCAGTGGTTCGACCGCGCGCGGCTGGCGACAGCGTGGTGCGCCGCGCCCCGGTGCGTCGCCCGGGCTCCGACAGCACGCGCGCGAGGCCGCCGCGATGAGCGTCGCCGCCGGGTTGCGCCTGTTCGTGGGCTTTCTGCTGCTGCTCGTCGCGCACTTCACCCTGCGACCCCTGCTCGGCGGACCGGCCCCGATCGATTTCCTGCTCATCGCCGTGCTGTTCGTGTCGGTGCATTTGCGCCCCGGGGCGGCGGCGCTGCTGGGGTTCGCCGTGGGGACGCTCACCGATGCGGTCGCACCGGAGTCGTTTGGTGCAGGGGCGCTCGCGCTGACCCTTGTGGGGTACGCCGGTGGATGGTTGCGCGCCGTCTTCCTCGCCGATCAGCTCCCGCTGACGGCGCTCGTGGTCTTTGGTGGCAAGTGGCTGTTCGATGCCATCTACGTGTTGGTGGGGCCGGCGAAGCGTGGGGTGTCGCTCGTGCTGCAGCTCCTCCTATGGTCGCCGCTGGCCGCCGCGTTGACGGCGCTCGTGGCCGTCGTCATGCTGGTGTTGTTCCGTCCGCTCTTCCGCGGCGAAAACGGGTGAGGCGCGCGCTGTGAGCTACCATCCGAACGAACTGGCCAAGCGCGGGGTGCTCGCGCGGGTGATCGTCGGACTGGCCTTCGTGGGGCTGCTCGGCGCCTTCTTCCGGACGCAGGTGCTGCGCAACGCGCAATACGCGCTGCAGTCCGAAGACAACCGGTTGCGCGAAGTGCCGCTCCCCGCGCCGCGCGCGATCATCTACGATCGAGCCGGGCGCATTCTCGCGGAGAATCTGCCCGGCTACTCCGTCTCGCTGCTTGCGCCCACCGACGATTCGCTGCGCGCATCGCTGCGCACGCTCAGCCGGCGCATTCCGCTGGGCGAAAGCGAGATCGAGGCCACGGTGCGTCGCTGGCGCCGCCAGCCCAATCGTCCCGCGGTGGTGCTGGGTGACGCCTCCTTCGATGTGATTTCGGTGCTCGAAGAGCACCGCATCGAGTTTCCCGGCCTCATCATCCAGAGCGCGCCCAAACGGTTCTATCCCGATGCCGAAGCGATCGCGGCGATCATCGGGTACACCGGCGAAATCACCGAAGGCGAACTCGCCGCACCCAAGTACGAGGGGTACAAGTCGGGGCAGTTGATCGGGAAGGGCGGGCTCGAGCGACAGTACGAAGAGCAGTTGCGTGGCAAGGAGGGGGTGCGCTTCGTCGAGGTGGACGCGCGCAATCGCGTGGTGCGTTCCGCCGGCGCGCGCCCCGAAATCGCCCCCGAGGCACCGCCGCCACTGAAGACGCATCTCGACCTCGAGTTGCAGAAGTACATCGCCACGCTCTTCGGCGATTCGCTGCAGGGCGCGGCCATTGTGCTCGAGCCCAAGTCGGGCGCGGTGCTCGCGCTCTACAGCGCGCCCACGTTCGACCCCAACCGGTTCACGGGCGGCATCCCGCTGGACTACTGGCGACAGCTCAACACCGATCCGCGGCGACCGCTGTACAACAAGGCGATTCAGGGCGCCTATCCGCCGGCATCCACGTGGAAGCTTGCCACGGCGGCGATCGCGATGGAACGCGGGATCGCCGACATCGACACGCGCATGCCGCAGGGGTGCACGGGCGGATACTGGTACGGGCGTCGCTTCGGCTGCTGGGACAAGCGGGGACATGGCAACGTCACGATGGCGCAGGCCATCGCCAAATCGTGCGACGTCTACTTCTATCAGCTCGGGCTCAAGATCGGCTTGTCGAACCTGCTGGCCGGTGGCGTGTCGCTCAAGTTCCATGAGCGTACGGGGATCGATCTGCCGGCGGAGACGCGGCCACGCTGGCCGGAGAGCACCGCGTACTTCGATCGACGCTACGGACCGCGCCGGTGGTCGAACGGGGTGACGCTCAACCTGTCCATCGGCCAGGGCGAGAACGATCAGACCGTCGTGAACATGGCGCGCTTCTACACCGCGCTGGCCACCGACGGCTCGGCGGCGCAACCCACCATCGCGCAGACGGCGCCCAAGCGCACCAGCGTGCTCAAGCTGAATCAGGAGCAGCTCCTCGAACTGCGGCTCGCGATGGCCGATGTGGTCTCCGCGCGCGGGACGGCGGCGAGTGCGCGCATCGAAGGCTTGGTGATGGCTGGCAAGACCGGTACCGCGCAGAATCCGCCCAATCCGGATCACGCGTGGTTCGTGGGCTTTGCGCCGCTGCAGGACCCGAAGATCGTCGTGGCGGTCTTCCTCGAATACGGCGAGCACGGCTACGCGGCAGCACGACTCGCGTCGAAGATCACCGAGCGCTGGCTCAAGGCACCGCCGGTGAACGCCTCCGTGTCGTCGCCCACGGAGTAGCGGTCATGGTCACGATGCTCCGGCGCGTCACCGCCGACTATCCACTCCTCCTCGTGACGCTCGCGCTCTCGCTCTTCGGCGTGGCGATGGTGTACTCGGCGGGACAGACCGATGTGTCCGTGGGCTACGTGGCGACGGCGTATCGGCGGCAGGCGGCGTGGCTCGTCGCCGCGCTCATCGCGGCGTACGTGATCAGTCGCAGTCCGGTGCGGCTCATCGAGTGGTCGGCCACGCCGATGTACATCGTGGCGGTGATACTCCTCGTGCTGGTCATGCTTTTCGGCAGCGGTGCGGGCACGGCCGCGAGCATGAAGGGATGGCTGACGATCGGGGGCGTGCGCATCGGCCAGCCCGGCGAATTGGCGAAGATCGCCGTGGTGCTGATGCTCGCGAAGGTGCTCTCGCAGCGGCGCGATCCGGTGCGATCGCTTTTCGATCTCTGGCAACCGGCCCTCATTGTCGGCGTGCCGTGGGTGCTGATCATGCTGCAGCCCGATCTCGGCACCGGCATCGTGTTCGTCGGCATCTTCTTCGCGATGCTCTTCTGGGCGGGGGTACCGTGGCCGCTGCTGTTGCTGCTCGCCAGCCCCGCGGTGAGTCTCGTGCTGGCGTTCAACACCGGCGCGTGGGGCGTGTGGTTCCTGCTCCTCGTGGGCCTCGTGTTCTGGATGCGGCCGTATCTGGTCGAAGGTGTGCTGGTCGTCGTGGCAAACGTGGTCATGGGCGTCGTCGCACCACTGCTCTGGGAGCGGTTGCAGCCCTACCAGCAGAAGCGGCTGCTCGTGTTTCTCGATCCGTCGATCGATCCCCAGCGTTCCGGGTATCACGTCATCCAGTCGCAGGTGGCCATCGGGTCGGGCGGGCTTTTCGGCAAGGGCTTCACCGACGGCAGCCAGAAGCGACTCGCGTTTCTTCCGGCGCAGCACACCGACTTCATCTTCGCGGTCGTCGGCGAGGAGTTGGGCTTCATCGGCGTGACGATCGCGCTCGCGCTCTTTCTCGCCCTCTTCCTGCGCTGCATTCGCGTGGCGACGCGCGGCAACGACGCGTTTGCGAGCCTGGTGGCATTCGGCATCGCGTCGACGTGGTTCGTGCACGTCATCGAGAACGTCGGCATGACGCTCAGCCTGATGCCCGTGACGGGGATTCCGCTGCCATTCTTCAGCTACGGCGGCTCGTTCATGCTGGTGAGCTGGATGGCCGTCGGGGTGTTGCTCGCGTTGTCCGCGGAAGGGCGCGGTCGCGCCGATGAACTGTTGCGCTGATCGCGCATTACTTGCTCCCCCGGTCCACGTCGGAGAGATTGCGGCATGGCATGGTTCAGGAAAGACCGCAAGGTTCGGCAGCCGCGTCGCGAGCGCCTCGAGATCCCGCCGGACACGTGGGAGAAGTGCGAGGCGTGCGGGCACACCGACATCCGTGACCGCTTCCAGCGCAACCTGAACGTCTGCCCGGTCTGTGACTACCATCGTCGCTTGCGGGCCTCGGAGTACACCGCCGCGCTGATCGACGAGAACACCGCGGAAGAGATCGAGGCCGACCTCCGATCGGTTGATCCATTGTCCTTTCCGGAGTACCCGCAGCGGCTGCGCAAGGCGCTGACCAACGCGGGCGATGCCGATGCGATCCTGACCGTGACCGGGCGACTCGAAGGGCTCCCCGTCGGTCTCGGCGTCATGGACTTCGCCTTCATGGGCGGCTCGATGGGCTCGGTCGTCGGCGAGAAGATCGCGCGCCTGGGCGAGCGGTGCATCGAGAAAAAGTATGCGCTGATTCTGCTGTCGGCGTCCGGTGGGGCGCGCATGCAGGAAGGCGTGCTCTCGCTCATGCAGATGGCGAAGACGTCGGCGGTGCTCTCGCAACTCGCGGAGCGCCGGTTGCCGTACATCTCCGTGCTGACCAATCCCACGACCGGGGGCGTGAGCGCGAGTTACGCGATGCTGGGTGATGCAATTCTCGCGGAGCCGGGAGCGGTGATCGGCTTCGCCGGCCCGCGCGTCATCAAGCAGACGATCGGACAGGATCTCCCGGAAGGCTTCCAGACGGCGGAGTTCCTCCTCGAGCACGGCATGCTCGATTCGGTCGTGCATCGCAAGCAGCTCAAGTCGACGCTCGGGCAGTTGCTGCGGCACATGATGGGGCGCCCAGCGCTCGCGACGGCGGTCGCTGGCTGAGCCGACGCGCGTGCGCACGGACACGCGTGGTGCTTCCGGATCGCGGGTCACCGCCGATCCCGCGACCGACGCGCGCTATCGCGCCGCGCTCGAGTCGCTCTTTCAGCGCACGGGCGGCGTCTGGCGCCTCGGCCTCGATCACGTGCGCGACTTTCTCGCGCGTCTCGGTGAGCCGCATCTCGCGGTGCCCACGTTTCACGTCGCGGGGACCAACGGCAAGGGAAGCACCGTTGCCACGCTCGACGCCATGCTGCGCCACGCGGGGTTGCGCGTCGGGCGCTACATGTCGCCGCACCTGGTCGATTTCACCGAGCGCATCGTGGTCGACGGTCGGGCGATTGCGCCGGAGGTGGTGACGGGCTTCCTCGACGCGCAGGCCGACGCGGCCGACGCCACGGGCGCGACCTTCTTCGAGGTCACCACCGCACTGGCGTTCACGTACTTCCGTGATCAGCACGTCGATGTCGCGGTGATCGAGACGGGGATGGGCGGACGACTGGATGCCACCAACGTCGTAGAGCCACTTGCTGCGGGTGTCACGTCGATCGGCTTCGATCACATGGCCTATCTGGGCGACACGCTCGAGGCAATTGCCGGCGAGAAGGCGGGGATCTACAAGCCGGGTGCCCCGGCCATCGTGGGCGAGTCCGATGTGCACATTGGCGACCTGCTCGAGGCGCGCGCGCGCGCGGCCGGTGCGAGCACCGTCTTGCGCGCCGGGCGGGACTGGCAGGTGCGCGATGTGGAATTCACGACCGAGGGGACGCGCTTCGTGCGGCGCACGGCACGCGGCGAGCGTACGCTGGTGACACCGCTGGTGGGACTGGTGCAAGCCGGGAATGCCTCCGTGGCGCTCGCCATGCTCGAAGGGGCGGGTGGCGCATGGGCGCAGCTTGCGGAGTCCGCGCCGCAGGCGCTCTCGGGTGTGCGGCTCGCCGGACGGTTCCAGCGGGTGCCTCCGTGGGTGTTCGACGTGGCGCACAACCCCGACGGCATCGACGTCTTGCTCGAGACGGTACGCCGATCGGCCGTACCTTCGCCGGTGGTGGCACTCGTCAGCGTGCTCAAGGACAAGGACTGGCGCGCGATGCTCGATCGCCTGGGGCCCGCGGTGTCGCGTCTCATCCTGACCGCTGCGCCCACTGCGCCGCCCTCACGCGCGTGGGACCTGGGCGAGGTCGCGGACTACGTGCGCGCACGCGGGTGGGCGCACGCGATCGTGCCGGACTTCGCGGAGGCCTTGTCGAGCGCCCGGGCGGCCGGGCGCACCGTCCTCGTGACGGGGAGCTTTCACACCGTCGGTGACGCGATGGATCGGTTGCAGGTGGACCCGCTGGCCGCCTAGTTTTGGGGATGGGTCAACGCGCACTGCCAGGGTTTCGAGACTTCTATCCTGCCGAGTTCGCCGACCGCGCCCACCTCTTCGCCACATTCCGGCGCATTGCGCGTCGGTTCGGCTTCGTCGAGTACGATGGGCCACCGCTCGAGCCACTCGAGCTCTACACGCAGAAGAGCGGCGAGGAGATCGTCGGCCAACTCTACAACTTCACCGACAAGGGCGGTCGCGAGGTCGCGCTCCGCCCGGAAATGACGCCGACCGTGGCGCGCCTGGTCGGTGCGCGCGCGGCAGCGTTGCCCAAGCCGGTGCGTTGGTTCTCCATCCCGCAGCTCTTTCGCTACGAGCGGCAGCAGAAGGGGCGGCTGCGCGAGCACTTCCAGCTCAACGTCGACATCTTCGGCGAGAGCGACTCGCTGGCCGACGCCGAGCTGCTCGCCGTCGCGTGCGAGATCATGCGCGCGTTCGACCTCGGGCCCGACGACGTGCGGGCCCGCGTCTCCGACCGGCGACTGCTCAACGCACTGCTCTCGCATCTGGGGATCACCGACGCGCAGGCGCCGGCCGTCTACGCCGTCCTCGACAAGCTCGAGCGGCAGCCGCAGGAGATCTCACGCGAGAAGCTCGCGCTCGCCGGGTGTTCGCCGGAGCAGGCGGCCGCCGTGCTGGCGTTCGGAACGCTCGACTTCGACGCGGCCGTGGTGGCGTACGGACAGTCGCCCACCGTGCAGCCGCACCTGGAGCGCTTCGCGCAGTATCGCGCGCATCTCGACGCCTTGGGCGTGCTCGAGTATGTGCACTTCGATCTCTCGATCGTGCGCGGCCTCGCGTACTACACCGGCATCGTCTTCGAGCTCTTCGATGCGAAGGGCGAGTTCCGGGCGATCTGCGGCGGCGGGCGTTACGACACGCTGCTCTCGTCGCTCGGCGGCTCCGACCTTCCGGCGCTCGGCTTCGGCATGGGTGACGTCGTGCTGGGCGAACTCCTGCGCGCGCGCGGCAAGCTGGCCTCCACCCTCGCGCGTCCCGATTTCTGGCTCGTGCCCGATGACGGCGCCGATGTTCCTGCGGTGTTGCGGGCGGCTCGCGCGCTCCGTCGGCATGAATTCTCGGTGGTGCATGCGCTCGATGCCGATCGCCTGTGGAATCGCAAGCCGCGTACACAGATGCAGGATGCGCAGCGCCAGGGCGCACGCGCGGGGCTGCGCGTGCTGCCGGGTGGCGTCGCCGAGGTGATCCTGTTCGACCGCAGCGACGGTGACGCGGCGTCGCGGCGGGTGGATCTCGCGGCGCTCCTCGCTGGTGACGCGGCCGCGTCTGTTCCGGTCGTGGCCCAACTCCGCGATCTGCTGGCGGCCGACGCCGCCCCCTCTTCCTGACGGTCCGTTCATGGCTGACGACAAGAAGCTGACCACACGCGCCGAAGACTTCAGCGCGTGGTACAACGAGCTCGTCCTGCGCTCGGAACTCGCCGACTACTCGCCCGTTCGCGGCTGCATGGTCATCCGCCCGTGGGGCTATGGCATCTGGGAGCGCATGCAGCGCGCGCTGGATGACATGTTCAAGGCCACGGGACATCAGAACGCGTACTTCCCGCTGTTCATCCCCGAGAGCTTCCTGAGCAAGGAGGCGGAGCACGTCGAAGGGTTCGCCCCCGAGTGTGCCGTGGTCACGATGGGCGGTGGCAAGGTGCTGGAGGAGCGGCTCGTGGTGCGCCCCACATCGGAGACGATCATCTATTCGATGTTCGCCAAGTGGGTGCAGAGCTATCGCGACTTGCCCCTGCTGTACAATCAGTGGGCCAACGTCGTGCGCTGGGAGATGCGCACGCGGCTCTTCCTGCGCACGATGGAGTTCCTCTGGCAGGAGGGACACACCGCGCACGCCACGCACGACGAGGCGGAAGCCGAGACGCGGCAGATGCTCGGCGTCTATCGCACGTTCATGGAAGAGTGGATGGCGATGCCGGTGGTGACCGGGCTCAAGACCGACAGCGAGAAGTTCGCCGGCGCGCTGCGCACGTACGCGTGCGAAGCGCTGATGCAGGACAACAAGGCGCTGCAGGCAGGAACATCGCACAACCTCGGGCAGAACTTCGCCAAGGCGTTCGACCTGACCTTCCAGGACGAGCAGGGGCAGCAGGCGCACGCGTGGAACACGAGCTGGGGCGTCTCGACGCGCATGATCGGTGGCCTCGTCATGACGCACAGCGATGACAACGGGCTGCGTCTGCCACCACGGCTGGCGCCCACGCAGCTCGTCATCGTCCCCATCTGGAAGACGGATGAGGAGCGCGAGGCGACGATCGCGGTCGCACGGCGCATTGCCGATGAGCTGGGGAGCTTCCGGTTGCTTGAGCACGAGCGCATCCGCACGCACGTGGACGATCGCGTGGGCATCAAGCCGGGTGCGAAGTACTACCACTGGGAGATGCGCGGCGTCCCGTTGCGGCTCGAGATCGGTCCGCGTGACGTGGCGGCCGCGCAGGGGGTGCTGGTGCGTCGCGACACGCGTGAGAAGCGCCCCGTGGCGTTCGACGCGCTCCGCGCAGACGTGAGCGCGACGCTCGAGCGGGTACAGGCCGACATGCTGGCCGCCGCGCGCGCGCATCGAGAAGCGAACTCGATTCGCGAGCGGATCAGCTACGATCGCTTCAAGGAGATCATGGATGGTCCGGGCGGCTTCGTGTACGCCGGCTGGTGCGGCGATCCGGCCGTGGAAGCACAGGTCAAGGAAGAGACCAAGGCCACGATTCGCTGTATCCCCGATCCCGAGTTCCGCTCGCCGGAGGCACCGACGACCTGTCTCGTGACGGGCCGCCCTGCCACGCACGAGGTCGTGTGGGCACGAGCGTACTGACGCCGGCGTCGGTGCGTCGCGCCGGCACGTTGCACATGAGCGACGTGCCGCTCACTGCCGTGGCCGACGCGGTGGGGACGCCGACGTACTGCTACTCGGCCGACGTGATTCGCGATCGGTACGCGCGACTCACCGCGGCGCTCGAAGGTGTGCCCTATCGCGTGCACTACTCGGTGAAGGCCAACGGGTGCTCGGCGATTCTGCGCTTGCTGGCGTCGCTGGGCAGCGGCGTCGACGTGGTCAGCGGCGGGGAAATGTTCAAGGCGCAGCGCGCCGGGCTCACGCCGGCCACCGATATCATTTTCGGTGGCGTTGGCAAGACGGCAAGCGAGTTGCGTGAAGGGATTGCCGCTGGCGTGAAGCTGCTCAACGCGGAGTCGATGGCCGAGGTCGAGCTGATCGGTGCCATTGCCGCCGAGTTGGGCGTCCGCGCCAATGTCGGGTTGCGCGTGAACCCCGAGATTCCGGTGGCCAACTGGCACCACTACATCAAGACGGGTGAGAAGGGGCACAAGTTCGGCATCCCGTACGGTGAGGTGGCCGCGGTGGCGCAGCGCGCGCTTGAGTTGCCATCCGTGCGGCTGGCAGCGCTCGACATGCACGTCGGGTCGCAGTTGACCTCCGTGGACGCGTACGAGCACGGTGCGGCGCGCCTGGTGGCGCTGGTTGCCGAACTGCGTGCGTTGGGGGCGTCGGAGTTGGCGTATCTCGACGTGGGCGGTGGGCTGTCGGTGCGCTACGACGACGAAGTGCCGATGGAACCCGAGGACTTCGGGCGCATCGTCACGCGCGCTGCGCACGAGTCCGGGCTCGAGCTCATCGTCGAGCCGGGGCGCTATCTCGTGGGCAATGCAGGGCTGCTGCTCGCGCGCGTGATCTACCGCAAGCAGAGTGGTGGCAAGTCGATCGTCATCACTGATGCCGGCATGAACGACCTGGTGCGCCCCGCCTTGTACAAGGCGTTTCATCGCATCGAAGCGGTGGAGCCGCTGGATGCGCGGCTGACCGCCGACATCGTCGGGCCGGTCTGTGAGACCGGAGACTTCTTTGCCCTCGATCGTGACATTGAAGATGCGCAACCCGGCGCCCTGCTCGCCCTGCACGACGCTGGCGCCTATGGCTACGTGATGGCGTCCAACTACAACGCGCGCGGGCGCCCCGCCGAGGTGATGGTGGACGGAGCGCGCTTCGCCGTCGTCACGGCGCGCGAGACGTACGACGATCTGGTACGGCGCGAGACCGCCTCCCCCACCTGGCACCACGCCTGATGCGCATCGGACTCATCTCGGACACGCACGACAATCTCCCGGCCATCGCTGCACTCGTGCGGCGGATGGCTGACGCAGGCGTCTCCCTCATCATGCACGCCGGCGACTACTGCTCGCCGTTCTCGTTTCGTCCCATCCACGAGGTGCACTTGCCCGTGCTCGGGATCTTCGGGCGCAATGACGGCGACCATGCCGGGCTCGTCGCCGCTGCGTCGAGTGGCGGCGTCTCGAGCGAACTGTACGACTCCCCGCACAGCTTCGAGGTCGGCGGGCACTCGGTGCTGCTGATTCACGACCTGGGTGAGGTGCAGCAGCGCTCCATCGATGCGCACGAGATCGTCGTGCACGGCTTCACGCACGTCCCGGAGATGAAGACGCGTGGCAACACGCTGCTCATCAATCCCGGCGAGGGGAGTGGGTGGCTCTACGGATCGCCGACGGCGGCCATTCTCGATCTCGAGTCGCGCGCCGTGGAGTTCGTCAAGCTGCAGCCGTCCGATCTGGCGCCGTACGCCGGCGCCTCCGCCTGAGCGAGCCGACCCGTCAATGAGCAGCCGCGTCCTCATTCTCGATTGTGGATCCCAGTTCACCCAGTTGATCGCGCGTCGGGTGCGCGAGGCCCGGGTCTACTCGGAGATCCATCCGCCCACGCGCACCCTCGAGTGGATTCGCGCGTGGAATCCCACCGCGATCATTCTCTCCGGCGGGCCGAGTTCCGTGACCGACGAGGGCGCGCCGACGTTCGATCCGGCGATCCTCGATGTTGCGCCGCTCCTGGGCGTCTGCTACGGCATGCAGTGGATCGCCCGCACGGCAGGTGGTGCGGTGCAGGGCGGGGGACGACGGGAGTACGGTCGTGCCGACGTGGTGATCGAGGAAGCGTCGGGCGTGTTTGCGGGCTTTGCCGTTGGCGAGCGTACGCAGGTCTGGATGAGCCACGGCGATCATGTCGAGCGCGTGCCGCCCGGCTATGTGCGCACGGCGGGGAGTGCGGACAATCCGCTCGTGGCCATGCGGCACGAGAGCAAGCCGATTCACGCGATCCAGTTCCACGCGGAAGTCGCGCACACGGTGCGTGGGGCGGAACTGATCCAGAACTTTCTCTTCGGGATCGCCGGTTGCACGCCAGACTGGACGCCGGGGTCGTTCATCGAACACGAACTCGAGAAGATCCGTGCGCAGGTGGGCGACGCGCAGGTCATCTGCGGCCTCTCGGGCGGAGTGGATTCGTCAGTCGCCGCTGCGCTCGTGCACAAGGCCATTGGCGATCAGCTCACGTGCATCTTCGTGGATACCGGCTTACTGCGGCTTCACGAACGCGAACAGGTGGAGCGCACGTTCCGGCAGCATCTGGGCATCAAGCTCATCACGGTGCGTGCCGAGGAGCGGTTCCTCACGGCGCTTGCGGGCATTGGCGATCCAGAGGTCAAGCGCAAGCGGATTGGGCACACGTTCATCGACGTGTTCGAAGACGCCGCCGCTGATGCGGGAAAGGACGCGAAGTTCCTCGTGCAGGGGACGCTCTACCCTGACGTGATCGAGTCGGTGAGTGCGAAGGGTGGCCCGTCGGCGACCATCAAGACGCATCACAACGTCGGCGGCCTCAAGCCGGACATGAAGTTCGCGCTCATTGAGCCGCTGCGTGAGCTGTTCAAGGATGAGGTGCGCAACGTCGGGCGCGAACTCGGCCTGCCCGAAGAGATGGTGGGGCGCCATCCGTTTCCGGGCCCCGGACTCGCGATTCGTGTACTGGGCGAGGTCACGCCGTATGCCGTTGATGTGCTGCGGCGCTCCGATGCGATCTACCTCGAGGAGATTCGCGCGTCGGGGCTCTACAATGACATCTGGCAGGCGTTTGCGGTCTTTCTCCCCGTGCGCTCGGTGGGTGTGATGGGCGATGGCCGCACGTACGAGCACGTCATCGCGCTGCGTGCAGTGACGAGCACGGACGGGATGACCGCCGACTGGTTCCAGTTTCCGCATGAGGTGCTCGGGCGGATCTCGAACCGGATCATCAATGAGGTCGATGGGGTAAACCGCGTGGTGTACGACGTGAGCAGCAAGCCGCCGGCCACGATCGAGTGGGAGTAGGGCGTTTGGCACCGAATCGCCCACGTGGCTCGGTGCGAGGTGTGGGCGGGCGCCACGATGTCGGACGAGCTGCGTTCAACCGCTGGTTCGTGGCGCTCGATGTCCATCGATCTGCGCGGAGTTGCGCACGCAGGTAGCCGCTCTCCCGCAGGATGCGCCGCGCATCGGTCATCGCGATGAGCCGGCGTAGTGCCGCGTCGGTCCCGCCATGGCGCGTGTGGTATCCCTCCGCGATACGAAAGCCCACGAAGTACCCCAGATCCGGCACCCAGTCCGCCCCCGCCTTGCCGTAGTTGTAGAGCCAGCGATCGGGGTCGCGGCCAGCGCGCAGATCCTCCGCAAATGCCGCACGCACACGCGCCGCATTGGCGCGGCCAAACCGCTGATGCCCGGACTCGAGCACGCCGCCGTCGGGCACGAGGCGTGACGCAACGTAGTCCGCGACGCCCTCCATGATGACGGCCTCGAGCAAC
>JALOPS010000096.1 GCA_025453745.1 Gemmatimonadaceae bacterium | reverse complement strand
ATGCACACAAGACGGCGCGATAGTAACGCGCCGTCGGCGACAGCGTCGGCTGCGCGGCGAGCATGTCGTACGCGGCACGCGCCTCCATCCGTCGCCCCGCCACGGCGAGAAACACACCGTGCGCCGCGCGATAGTTGATGTGGCCACCCGTCAGCCGCACCACGAGATCGGAGCGCGCCAATGCGTCATCATGCTGCCCCGCCCATGACGCCGTTGACGCCAGCGCCCAGTGCGCCGTCAGCATGGTCGGATCCAGATCCAGCGCTTCGCGCGCATACGCGTCGGCGCGCGCTGCATCGAAGAACCCGACCACAAGACTCACCGTCGCCAGCGCCGATGCAGAGACGGGCGCTCGCGCGACGCACTCCCGAGCCGCGCGCAACGCGCCGTCCGCATCACCCTGCGGAGCGCGCAGATACAGCAGCTCCGCCAGCCACGGCTCATGATCGGACGGAGAGAGCGCCTGCGCGCGCGCAATCAACGCCTCGGCCCATGCGACATCACGATCCCAGAGCACCGCCACAATGGCGCGCACCGCGTCGCTGGTCGTGCTGTTCGGGTCCAACGCCATCGCCGTGTCGAGCGCGCGCGCCGCATCGGGGAGCACGGTGGCCGCTTCGGCATCGGCATAGACCGCGCGCAGCAGGAGTGCCTTGCCCAGTCCGGCGTACGCCGCCGCGCTCGTCGGTGCCAGCGCGACCGCCTCCTCGAAGCTCGCCTGCGCCCGCGCGAGATCGACCGGGGTGAAGCGCCAGAGATGATGCAGTCCGCGCGCGATCGCGACCTCCGCGTCGCCGTCGTGCCCCGCACGCGTGACGGCGGGGCGCACGAACGCACTCGTCGCCCGCACCGCATCCATCGACGGCGCAGCGGCGCGCAGCGCACGCTCGGCCTGCGCGATCAGAGACGAGAGATCGTCGGATGCCGATGGCTCCTCACCGGCAAGACGCTCCGCGCGCCGCGCCCACTCCAGCACCGCCTGCCATTCGCCGCGCCGGACCGCCGTGTGCGCCAGCCGGACGACGCTGGCGTGCGCGGCACGTCGTTGCCTCGACCGCGCGCGCTCGAGCCAATCCATGAAGTCGTTCGACCCGGGGACGATCAGCCCCTGCAGCAGGTCGCCACGATACAGCCGCGCCACCTCGTGATCGTCGCCCTGCGCCACCGCGCGATCGAATGCGATCACGTCGCAGTCGGCGATGTCCGCTGCGAACTGCACCGTGGTGAGCGTGCTGGTGATGATGGGCACCCCGACACCACGACGGATCTCGTACACGATCTGGCGCAGCGCCGAGCGTGCCTGGCGCTCCGTGCGTTCCGGCCAGAGCACGGCCGCAACCTCGCCGCGTTGCACGGGGCCGCGGTCCACATGTGCGGCCAACCAGGCGAGCAGCGCCAGTCGTTTGGGGGCGGTGGTCACTTCGTTGGCCGCAGACGCGGGCAACACGTGTACGCCGCCCAGGAAGGAGAGGGAGGGTCGCATCGGAACAGCAGACGGACAGGAGAGCTCGTCTTCTCGGCGCGCGTGGCCTGCGTCGGCCACACGGCACCATCACACCGTCAGGAGGCCTGACGACCCTCGCTTTCGCCGGGGCGGCGCACACGCCAGTCGGCGACGCGGCGCATCACATGGTCGCGGTGCTCCGGCGAGATGCTCCGCCAGCTCGCCACCTCGGCAAGCGTGCGACCGCACCCGTCGCACAGGCCATCGCCACCGATGACACACACCTTGCGACAGGGCGATGGAATCGGGCGTTCGGTCATTCGGGGTGCGGCGGGTACTGGGTCGCGTCGAGCGGCTGCGCTTCATCGATCAGCAGGATCGGGATACCATCCCGGATGGGATAGACGAGCTGCGATGTGCGACAGAGGAGCACCTCGGGAGGCCCCGCGTGATACTCGAGCGGGGCCTTGCTCTTGGGACAGACGAGGATCTCGAGGAGGTCGGCGGGGAACGGCATGCCGGCAATGTAGTCGCGCCCTGCCGGTCGTGACCAACCGGACGCTGTTCGGGTACGGCGGGCATGCGATGGGAGCTGCGACTCGTGGCCTGTGCACTCGGTGCGACGGCCTGTGCGGACCAGATCACGCTCGGCGCGCCGTCGACCGTACTCGCGGCCACGGTCGTGCGGGGGCCGGTGCAGCCCGTCTGTCGTGCCGACCTTCCGTGCGATGATGTCCCGTTCGTCTCCGGCTTCGATATCGAGCGCGGTGGCCGGCGGGTGGCGACGGCGCGCAGCGATTCGGCCGGTCGATTCCGCATTGCGCTCGCGCCGGGCGACTATCGGGTCGTCCCGCACGGCGATGCGCCGATCATCTTTCCGCGCGCGCAGGTGAAGGACGTTCGCGTCACGATCGACTCGGTCACGCGCGTATTGCTGCACTTCGATACGGGGATTCGGTAGGTCGGCACCCCGCCGTGTCCTGAGCAAGGGCGCGCAGCGCCCCGTCGTGTCCTGAGCAAGGGCGCGCAGCGCCCGCGTCGAAGGACCCCGGGACGCGAGCGCAGCGAGCGTTCCCGACGAGTCTCTCCCCCGCCCACCTCGACTCCTACCGCAGTACAACCTTCGGCCCGCCGATCAACTCGATCGCGTACGGGATCGCTCTCCCGATCGCGCCAAGGCACACCTCGATCGCCGCTGGCTTCCCCGGCAGATTCACGATCAGCGTTGCCCCGCGCGTCCCCGCCGTCTGTCGCGACAACACGGCCGTCGGCACCGTCTTGAGCGATTCCGCCCGCATCGCTTCGCCGAACCCCGGCAACTCACGCTCGCACACCGCGCGGGTCGCTTCCGGGGTCACGTCGCGCGGCGCCGGCCCCGTGCCGCCGGTGGTCACGATCAACGCGCAGCGATCGACATCGCACAGCGCCAGCAGTTCACGCTCGATCGTTGTGCGATCGTCGGGGATCACGCGATAGCGCTCCTCCCACGGCGTGGCGAGATGCGCCGCGAGCCACTCGCGGATCGCCGGCCCCGACCGATCCTCGTAGACCCCCGCGGACGCGCGGTCGCTCAGCACGAGAATGCCCACGCGCACCGGACCCGCATCGATTTCATCGACGGACACGACGGGGAGGATAGCGCTCCCAATAGCCCGGCGCTGCCTCGGTCTGCTGCACGATGTCGAGCAGGACACCGGCCGGATCGCGCAAGGCGCACCGCCGCTGCCCCCACTGCTCATCGGTCACCGGATGCACGAGCCGTGCGCCACGCGACTGCAGGCGACGACACGCGGCGCGCGCGTCCGCCACCTGCAGCGTGAGCAGCATGCCGGCACCGGAAAACGCATCCGGCCCCGGGACGCGGCTGGGGTGATCGGGGGCGAGAAACGCGATCGTTGCCGCGCGCGACCCAGGCGCGGTGAGCATCACGAACCAGCTCGAGTCGAAGACGACCGTGAACCCGAGTTCGGCCACGTAGAAGTCGCGGGCGTCGGCCAGGCGGGGCGTCGTGATGAGGGGATACAGATCGAGCAGCGGTGGCGCGGGGGCGGGCTGCGCCGTGAGCGACCCCGCGCAGCCGAGCAGCGCGACCGAGAGACGAGTGATGTGCGTACGATACCGCATGAGTCCTCCGGAGCACGTGAGATGAGCGACAACCGCAGCGTGGTCGGAAGTAACATACCGACTGTATGTTTATCAACTGGTCGCCTCGACGGCCCGCAGCGCCCCGGCCCCGGCTACGCTCGCACGCGCAGCCCCTCGATCACCGCGCGCACCGCCGCGCGGGCCTCCGCCAATGCGCGCTTGGACGATGTCGCATGCGCGACCCACAACACCGCCGCGTTCATCCCGCCGGAGAGCACCTGCGTCAGCGCATCCAGCGGCGCGGCACGCACGAGACCATCACGTTGCAGCGACGACAGCAGCGACTCGAGCCCCGCCTCGGCGTGCTCCCGATCAATGGCGGCCCACCGCTCCGGCCCCAGCACACCCGGTCCATCGACGAACGCAATGCGCGCACGCGACGCGTCGGCGCCCGAGACCACGAAGGCATCACACCCCGCCACGAGCTGCGCCCACGTATCCGTCTCTCGCGCCGCGGCCCGCTCGACGGCATCGCCGATCTCACCATAGACCTGCTCGAAAACGGCGGCAAACAGCGCCGCCTTGTCGGCGAAGTGGTGATACAAGGCGCCGCGCGTCAGCCCGGTCGCCTCGACCAGCTGCGTGGTGGACGTGCCATGATACCCGTGCGTCGAAAAGAGTCGACGCGCCTGTCGCACGAGTTCTGCGGTGGTGCGCCGCCCCTCGGCAAGCCGCTGATCATCCTGCGTACTCGGGCGACCGCGCCCGGGACGCACCGACCGACCACTCATCCCGCGCGCAGCCACTCCGCCGCCGTCCGCGCGTAATACGTGAAGATCAGATCGGCCCCCGCCCGCCGGATGCCGAGCAGGCTTTCGAGTACCGCGCGCCGCTCGTCGAGCCACCCGTGCTGCGCAGCCGCCTTGAGCATCGCGTACTCGCCGCTGACCTGATACGCGGCCACCGGCAGTGCAGTGTGCTCGCGCAGCAGCTTGATGATGTCGAGAAACGGCCCCGCCGGCTTCACCATCACGATGTCCGCGCCCTCCGCCTCGTCGAGCGCCAACTCGCGCAACGCTTCACGTGCGTTCGCCGGATCCATCTGATACGTCTTCTTGTCCCCCGCGCGCGGTGCGGAGTCGAGTGCTTCGCGAAACGGGCCATAGAAGCTCGAGGCGTACTTCGCACAGTACGACAGGATCGACACGCCGGTGAAGCCCTGCCCGTCGAGCGCATCGCGAATCGCGCCGATACGTCCGTCCATCATGTCGCTGGGCGCGACGATATCCGCGCCCGCACGCGCCTGCATCACGGCCTGCCGACACAGCACCTCGACGGTCTCGTCATTCACGATCTCACCACTCGACGACACGATCCCGTCGTGCCCATCGGAGTTGTACGGATCGAGCGCGACGTCGGTGACCACGATCAGGTCGGGCCACCGCTGCTTGAGCGCGCGGATCGTGCGCGGTACGAGCCCCTCGGGATTCCACGCCTCGTCGCCCGTGCGAGTCTTGAGGGCCTCGTCGACCGCGGGAAAGAGCACCACCATGTGCACGCCCACGGCGCGCGCGCGCTCGACTTCCGCGAGCAGGTCCACCTCGCCCAGCCGCTGACAGCCCGGCATCGAGCGGATGGGGACGCTCTGTTCGGCGTCGTGAATGAACAGCGGGAGCACGAAGTGCTCGGGCCCGAGAAACGTCTCGCGCTGGAACGCGCGCACGATGGGCGATTTGCGATTGCGCCGCGGGCGCGCCAGGGGGCCCACGGTCCCGGTGTCGATGTCGGAAGACGCCATGGCTGCAACTTGCCACCGAAGCGCGCCGCCCGCGACCGGTGGCGCGCGCCGCAGCGCGCGGCTACTTGCGCACGGTGATCGTGATCTCCTTCGAAACCAGCTCCGGCCCGATCACCTTGTGCTCATGATCGGCCAGCACCGCGCGCAGACGATGCCGTCCGGGCGCAAGCGTCAGTTTGGTCTCGATCACGCCGCTGCCGAAGTGTCGGTTGAGCGAATCCGCCGGCACCACCGTGCCGACGGGCGGGACCGGCGCGCCATCGATCAGCAGATGGAAGTGCCCCGTGCGCGGGAAGTTCGCGCCGGCGGGCGCCACGCCGTAATTGCGCAACCCGAAGACGACCGTGAAGGTCGACGACACGACGGCCCCGTTGCGCGGCTCGCGAATGAAGATCTCCGGCGCGGGTTGCGGCGCAGGCGCCGCTGCGGCCTGCGCGTGTGCGCGCACCGCAGTCCCGCCAGAGGTGATGACGAGGGCCAGGAGCCCCATGTACACGGCACGCACGCGCGCGAACTCCTTGTTGTTGCGGACATGACAGCATAACACATCCCCGGCCCGCGGTGCGGCCGCATGCACGTGGCGGGTGCTCGCCCCGGCACCGGCGGCCGATCACCGGCGGCCGTACGGCGGTGCGCTCTGCATCGTTCGCGTCGGCGCGCCCTTGGGCATGCGCTCCACGAACCGGTTCCGCGTGCCCGTCCGGATCAGGTGGAACGCGTCGTAGAGGGCCCCGGTCGCGGTGCGCGCCTCGTAGCGCAGCGTGTCGCCGGCCACATGCACCACCTGGAAGAGTTGCGTGTTCTCCGCCTTCCGCTCGAGCTGCGCCTGGTAACGCTCCCACCCGCCCGGCGTGGCGTCATACATCTTGCCGCCGCTCACCGAGACCACATACACCGTTCCCGCCCCTCGTGCGCGCGTATTCACGCCCGCACCCACATTGCGCACCGAAGGCCCAGTCGCCGTCATCCGCCCGCGCGCGTAGGTGTGATCGTGCCCCTGCAGCACGAGGTCGACACCGAACTCGTCGAAGACCGGCTTCCACAGCTCGCGCAACTCCTTGTTGTCGCGCTCCCGCGCCGCCGAGAAGACGGGGTGATGAAAGGTCACGATGGTCCACGGCTGCGGGTTGTTCGCGAGCACCGCTCGCAACCACTCGACTTGCCGCGCCCGGTCCCGGTTCGAATCGAGCACGATGATCCGCGCGCCTTCGTAGTCGAACCAGTAGGTCGACTCCTCCAGACCGGACGTCCCGTTGCTCGGCAACGTGAACTGCGGACGCCAGAACACCGACAGGCTGCTCCCGTTGGCCTGAGCCTCCTGTGCTGAGCGCGCGCGGTACTCGTGATTGCCCGCTGCGGGCACACTCGCCGTCATGGCGTGAATGAAGCCGCCGGCGCGAAACCACTCGCCCCACTGCCAGTCGGCGTTGCCATCGTTGACCAGATCGCCGGCATGGATGATGAATCGCGCGTCGGGTGCCCGTCGAAAGCCCTCGCGGATCACGCGGGACCAGAGCGACAGGATGTCGTTCTGCGCATCGCCCACGTAGAGAAAGCTGAATGGCTTGCGTCGCGTGCTCGCCGTGCGGAACTGGAACCATTCCGTCCATCGCGCACCGTCACCCACGCGATACGCATAGAGTGTGTCCGGCGTGAGCCCGGCAAAGGTCACCGAGTGGTAATGCACCACTTCGCCAGCACCGGGTACGGTGCGCGTATCCAGTCGCTCCGTCGCGGCGTCGACCGTTCGTGCGTCGGGCTCCATGCGCGGGCCGTCGGCGGCGATGACGATCTGCGCTTTCGCCGCAGTGATGGTGGTATCCGTCCGCCACGTCACGCTCTGCGTCGTGGCGGGGTCGCCGGACCACGTCAGCACGATGCGATCGGGCTCGGTCGACGCCCGGTCCCACGCGAGCGTTGCGCGACGGGCGGGCTGAGCGTACGTGGGGGTGCCCATGCCGCCAACGAGCACCGCCAGCCACAACGACACGCGGGATACGGCAGACCACCGTGGACAGCTCGTCATCGGACCGTGAGGAAGATGGGATTGGCGTAGAACCACAGATCGCTCCACGGGTCCTCTCCTTTGGGATCGGGCGTGGGCTCCAGCTCTTCGCCGTTGGTGCCACGCACGCGCACGTAGCTCGTGTGGTGCACGTCGCGCAACACGTGACGCATCACGAGCCAGTCGCCGTCGCGTCGCCACTCGGCTGCCGTGAAGCGTCGCACCACCCGCGTTGTCGGATTCCGATCGAGCGTACGGTCGGCACTCGGCGCGACGACGTCACCCACGATGAGATCCACACGCTGCACCGTCGGCCGCCGGCCCGCATGATTCGTGTCGGCCGGGTCGCGCAGACGAATGGTGACCGTGACATCGCTTCCCGTCGCCACGGCCAACGTGCCGCCGATCTGCGCCGGCATCGCCGAAGCGCTCGTCGCCGTCATCATGAGCGCGTCGATCAGATCGCCTGTGGTCACGAAGACTCGGCCGTTGCGCACACCATCGAGGATGTCGTCGTGCGACTTGCGCGCGTATACGTATGTCTTCGAATACTCGCCCGGCCAGAAGTCGCTGCCGCCGTCGCGCCAGTTGCGATGCGAGTCCGACGTGGCCGTGATCCACCAGCGCCGCCCCTCGCCCAGCAGCGCGTCCCACAGCCCGCCGAGGCGCGCCGACATCTGGTCGAAGCCGCCGAGCGTGGCCTGTCGCGCATAGCCACCACGCGACGCGGTGGAATCGCGAGAGCCGTCGCGCCGGAGCGTTTCCGCCTGGTGGCCCGGCGCCCCTTCCATCCCCACCGCCACACGCGGCGCCGCGTCGTTCCACGCGCGGAACTCCGCTGGCGTGTCCTGTCCGTAGCGTCCCAGTCCAGGCGCCGAACGCGCCGGATGATTGGCAATGAGCACCGGCGGCAGCGGCAGCGCTGCCATGTGCCGCAGCGCGCCGAGCATCGCGGCCTCGGTGTCGCGCGAGACATCGGGCGGAAACGGCTCGCGCTTCGAGAAGCGGTGCTCGATCTCGTGCAGGTCGGTGTGCTCGTGCTCGGAGTGCGGGATGATCAGGCTGCTGTGATCGGCACCCGGCGTATCGAACTCCATCCCGTAGAACTGCACCAGGTCGGGCACCGCAGTACGCGACGTGAGCAACTCGGGGTAGGCCTGCTCGAGGTTCACCTTCGCGTGGTTCGGCCCCCCGTGGTCGGTGGACACCATCCACGACAGCCCGAAGCGTCGCGCCATCTCCGCGTTGCGCGGAATCGGGTATGACGCATCACCGGCGATGATCGGCGTTGGGGGCGTCGTCGAGTCGTTCCAGCCGACGCTGTAGCGACTGTGCACGTGATGATCGCCGGCGAGCCACTGCCGCCCGTCATCGGCGGCGTTCGCCGGTGCGGGCGGGCGCGACGCGCAGCCGGCAAACAGGATGAGGCCGGCCGCAATCGTGCCACGCGTCCATGCCACTGCACGAGAGATCACGACGAGGAGTGTCGGTGATGGGTGACGGATGCCACAGGGCCCCCGGGCATGTGTGCCCGAGGGCCCCGTCGGCAGGTCAGCGCGTGGTGCGCAACCCGAGTGAGAACGTGCGGCCAGTCAGCACGTGCAGGTCATACCGGCTCTGGTTGCCCTGGAAGCCCACTTCCGGGGCGTTGGTCAGATTGCGCGCGGTCGCCAGGATCTCCCACTTGGGGCCGGCCAACTGCCACCGCACGTTCAGGTCCATCGTCTCGCGCGACGCGGTGAAGCGGTCGAAGCCCGGCGTGGTGACGGCAGACAGAAAGGAGCTGCGCCGCGCATAGGCAAAGCGGACTTCGAACGGCCCCTTCTGGTAGTACGGGATCAGATTGATCACCTGATCGGGCTGGCCGAGGAAGGGGAGCGTCTCGTTGCGACCGACGATCCGGAGCGACGACGTGATGAACGCGACGTTGGCGTTGATGCCGAAGCCGTTGAGCACTCCCGGCAGAAAGTAGAGCGGCTGCGACCACGACATCTCCACGCCGCCCAGTGAGCCCGCGTCACCGTTGCGCTGCTGCGTGTAGCGCAGCACGGTGAAGAAGCGACCGTCGTACGTCACATTGCGTTCAGTCGAGCGGAACGTGTAGATCGGATTGTCGATGTTCTTGTGGAAATACGCCACCGCGAGCGATCCGCCGGTCGACGGGTAGTACTCGAGCGATACGTCGGTATTGCCCGACGTGTACGGCTTGAGGTCGGGATTGTTGTCGGTCACCGTGCCGTCGAACGCGTTGGCCACCGCCGGGTCGGGGATGTAGTTGGCGCGCGTGAAGCTGGCGAGCTGCGTGAACTGCGGACGCGCGATCGTGCTCGTGTACGCCGCGCGCAGCAGCAGGTTCTTCGTCACGTCGAACTTGAAGATCGCGGCCGGCAGCACATTCGTGTAGGAGTTCGCGCGCGTGGTGCGCGCGCTGGGGAACTGATAGCGGGCCGCGCCGGTCAGGCGCGAATTCTCGAAGAGCTCCCAGAACTCCGCGTCGGAATCGGTGCGCTCGACGCGCACGCCGGTCACCGCCGTGAATCGTCCGAATTCGGTGGTGCCCATGAGATAGCCGGCCGAAATGCGCTCGGTGACGTACGCATCGCCGTCGATCTTCTGGATCTCCGTGTTGACCGCGTCGAGCGGCAGCGTCGCGCCGCCGAGATTGCCGTTGACCCAGGTGGCGAACGGATCCACCGCCCCCTGCACGAACGGCGAGGCCGCGCCCTGCAGTCCGCCGACGACACGCTCGGACCACGGGCCGAGGTTGATGCCCGTCGGATTCAGGTACCGGTCGGACGTGTCGTCGATGTCGCGTCCACGCGAGATGACCTTGGCACCGAACTTGAACGACGTGGGAAACCGGCCGAGGCGCGAGTCGACGCGGAAGTCGGCCGCGCCGATGAACGTGTTGTCGAGTACGAATCGCCGATTGAACGACAGCCCGTTGAGCGCGTAGTTCGTCGGGTTCGACACGAAGCCGGGGTTCTCCGGCGTGACGCCGAAGAAGTAGCGCGTGAAGTCGAGCTGCACGGGCGCCTGCGGATCGGTCGCGCGCGGATTCTCGAAGGTGGCATCGGGGCCGAAGCTGCGCGCTTCGCCGCGCGTGGCCACACCGTTCAGATCCATGGTCAACCGTCCCCACCGCTGCGAACCGCCCAGACTCAGGGTGTACAGGTTTTCCGTTTCGTCGTCGCGGCTGATGTCGAGCTCCATCGAGCTGGCCGTGTTGCGCCCGAGTCGGGCGTTCGCGGGGAACTCGTAGTTGCCGGTGAACGTGATCTCGAACTCCGAGTTGCGCTCGAGCTCCGTCGTGCGCGTGTAGAGACCGCGCAGATACAGGTTCGTCTCGGGGCGCGGGCGCCAGTCGAGCGAACTCGTGAGGCTGTAGCGCGTGCGATCGTTGTCGGCCACCTGCAGCTCGATCTCGTTCGACACGTCGATCGAATCATTCGTCGAGCGATTGAGCACGCGGATCCAGCCGTCCGGATCGAGCACCGACACGGCGTTGTCACGGCGCGACGCGCTGCCCGAGAGCACGATGCCCCACGTGTCGTCCTTCCCGAAGCGGCGCCCCGTGGTCATGTCGAGCTCGTACGGCTGCGTGCGCGGGCCGTACGGCACCTGGCGGTTGTGCACCAGCCCTTCCGCGATACCGAAGAAGAACGGGCGCGGCCGATCGAAGGCGGTCAGCGTCTTCAGATTGACGGTCCCGCCGATCGTGTTCGCGTCCATGTCCGGTGTGACCGCCTTGATGACTTCGATGTTGGCGACCATCGAGGCGGGCAGGAGGTCGAGCGTCTGCGCGCGATCGCTCGACGTTGTTGCCATCTGCTGGCCGTTGAGCGTGACGTTGTTGAGGTTCGGCGCGACACCGCGAATCGACACGGTGCGCCCTTCGCCACGGCTCGTCTCCATGTAAATGCCGGGAATGCGCTGCACCGCCTCGGCCACGTTCTGGTCGGGCAGCAGCCCGATCTCGTCGGCGGAGGTGACGTCGCTGATGGTCGCCGAGCGTCGTTTCTGTTCCGCCGACCGGATCTGACCGCTCCGTTCCCCGATGACGCTGACGCCGGAGAGCTGGGTGGCGGCAAGCTCGAGCGCGACGGCGAGACGGACCGGCTGCTCCGCGCGCACGGTCACCACCTGCTCGGCCGGCTTCTTGCCAAGAGAGCGAATGGTGACGGTCTGCCGTCCGAGCGGCGCGAGGGCAATCCGGAAGAGACCATCCCGATCGGTGGCCGTCGCGAGCGACGTGCCGTTCACGGCAACGCTGGCCGCCTCGAGCGGCTGACCATCCGGGCCGGTAACCCGGCCGGTAATGACACCGGCGCTCTGTGCGGCGAGGGGGGCGCTGCCCACCGCAAGTGCGGCGAGTAGTTGAACGACGAGACGGACCGGTCGCGCGAGCGACGCAGGGCGAGGCGACATCGCTTCTCCACACGGGAAGGGAAGCGAGAAGGGTCCACTCCTGATGTGTCGGCGAGGCGGGCGTTCGCTTACCGATCGTGCGTCTGCACGGTCACGAAGGGATCACCGCGCGATATGGCTCACCAAAACTCGCCCGCGCTGCGCGGCGCGACGGGTGTATTCCCTGACACGCGCCGGTACGATCGACCGCCGCGTCAGAAGTCCGTCGACACCCGGAGCGACAGCGCGCGTCCCGGCCCGTGGGCAAACGCCTTGTAGCGACTCATGAAATCGCGAAAGGCCGTATCGAACACGTTGCGGACACCGAGGTCCACCGTGACCGCGCCGCGCGGGGTGAGCAGCGTGCCACCAGCGGCGAGCGACGCGAGGGCGTATCCATCCGTCGCCAGGTCGCGCGGATCGATGCGGCGCTGCGCGGCGACCGCTTCACCGCCGACGCGCAGGTACGGCCGCGTCAGGGCACGCCACCGCTCGCGCTCGAACCGCGCGCCGAGCAGCACGCGCGCTGGAGGAATCCACGTGAGCGGAACACCGGCCGTGCGGTTGTCACCCACGACCCAGTCGCCGCTTGCGTCGATGGTCACGGCGCGCGACGCCCGCCACGCCGCGCGCCCTTCGATGCCGAGCAACCGCGCGTTCCCCTGCGCAACGGCCAGCGAGTCGAACGGCTGCGGGCCGGTGCCGAACGGCCGGAGATAGATGTAGTTGGCGATGGCGTTGCGATACGCGCTGACTTCGGCAACGAGCCGATCGCTGTTCACGCGGAGGCCGAGTTCGCTGTTGAGGCTCGTCTCCACGCGGAGCGTCGGATCACCGCGCTCGAACGCGCGCGTCCCCTCGTGGAAGCCATTGGCGAACAGGTCCGGCGCCGCCGGTGCGCGGAATCCGCGCGCCACCGATGCGACGAGCGAGACCGGTTCGGTGAGCCGCACGCGCACGCCCACGCTCCCCGATGCGG
>JALOPS010000095.1 GCA_025453745.1 Gemmatimonadaceae bacterium | reverse complement strand
GGCGCCGCTTCAAGATGATTCGCGGCATGGGGTCCCTCTCGGCGATGCAGGATGGATCGGCCGATCGGTACTTCCAGGACGGCGAGATGTCGCCCAAGAAGCTCGTGCCCGAAGGGATCGAGGGGCGCGTGCCGTACAAGGGCCCTGTCGGTGACGTGCTCTTCCAGATGATCGGCGGGCTGCGCAGCGGGATGGGGTACGTGGGCTGCGGGAGTATCGCGGCGCTGCGGCAGGACACCGAGTTCGTGCGCATCACGCCGGCGGGATTGCGCGAGTCGCACCCGCACGACGTGACGATCACGCGCGAAGCGCCGAACTACTCGATCCGCTAGCTGGTCCGCGGGGCGTCGACGGGTCATCGCCGACGCCCCGCGTGCAGTCCCCTCCCTCCGCGCAGCGCATCGTGCCGTCGGACGTGTCGGCCCATGGTGGCCGATGTCGCGTCGTGGCGGTACAATCCCGGCCATCATGAGCATCTGGTCCAAGAAGAGCATCTCCGCGCTGCTGGCCGACTCTGGCGACGGGGCCGGCGGCCTCAAGCGCTCACTCGGCGCCCTCAACCTCACGATGCTCGGCATCGGCGCGATCATCGGCGCCGGCATCTTCGTGCTGACGGGCAACGGGGCGGCGAACTACGCCGGCCCGGCAATCTCCCTCTCCTTCGTAATCGCCGGATTGGGGTGTCTGTTCGCCGGGCTCTGCTATGCGGAGTTCGCGAGCATGATCCCCATCGCAGGGTCGGCGTACACGTACAGCTACGCGACGATGGGCGAAGGGGTCGCCTGGTTCATCGGCTGGAACCTGGTGCTCGAGTATCTCTTTGCCGCGGCCACGGTCTCGGTGGGGTGGTCGGGGTACTTCAGCGCGTTCCTGAGCGAGCTCGGGCTGCACGTGCCCGCCGCGTTCGCGTCGGCGCCGCTCGGCATCGCCAACGGGCATCAGATCGTGCGCGCGTTCACCTGCGTCGATCCGGCGTCGGGGATGACGATCATCGATCCGGCCACGCGTGTCGCGCAGCTCTTTGCCGATCGGGGCGCCTGCATCGCGGCGGGACACCAGGCGGTCGACGGGATCATCAACCTGCCGGCCGTGCTGCTCATCACCGGGCTCACGCTGCTGCTCGTGCGCGGCGTGCAGGAGTCGGCGACGTTCAACAACATCATGGTCGCCGTGAAGACGACGATCGTGCTGCTCGTCATCGGCTTCGGTTTCTTCTACGTCAATCGGGCCAACTGGCAGCCCTTCATCCCCGAGAACACCGGCGAGTGGGGCAAGTTCGGATGGTCCGGGGTGCTGCGGGGGGCGTCGGTGGTGTTCTTCGCCTACATCGGCTTCGATGCGGTGAGCACCGCGGCACAGGAGGCCAAGAACCCGCAGCGCGACCTGCCCATCGGGATGCTCGCCTCGCTCCTGATCTGCACGCTGCTCTACATCCTGATGTCACTCGTGATGACGGGGCTCGCTCCGTACGGCGCGCTCAACGTGCCGCATCCGGTGTCGGTCGCGATCAGCGCGGCGCCGGCGCTCAAGTGGCTCGAGTACCTCGTCAACATCGGCGCCATCGCCGGGTTGTCGAGCGTGGTGCTGGTGATGCTCATGGGGCAGCCGCGCATCTTCTTCACGATGTCGCGCGATGGGCTGCTGCCGCCGCTGTTCGGCCGGGTGCATCCGCGCTACCAGACGCCGGCGGCGTCCACGGTGGTCGTGGGCGTGGTTGCGGCCTTCATCGCGGCGTTCTTCCCGGTGCAACTGCTGAGCGACCTCGTCTCCGGCGGCACGCTGGCCGCGTTTGCGACGGTATGTATCGGCGTGCTCGTGTTGCGACGGCGCTCGCCCGAGTTGCATCGGCCATTCAGGACGCCGCTCGTGCCACTCGTGCCGGTACTCGGCGCCGCGTTCACGCTCGGACTCATGTACACGCTCCCGGCGCTGACGTGGTCGCTCCTGGCGGCGTGGACCGCCATCGGCATGTCCATCTACTTCGGGTACGGCAAGCGCAATTCGGTCATCGGTCGAGCGGACGCGAGCGCTGCGGTGACCGGCGACTGATGATGCGCGCGCACGCGGACTGTCATCCGCGGATTCCCTGCTGATGCCGCTCGCGATCGCTCCGGCCTCGCTCCCCGACCTGCTGCGCGTGCCGGAGGCGCGGCGCGTGCAGATCGCCGCACTCGACGCCGCCATCACGCCGGGCATGCGGGTGGCGCTGTCCACGCACATGAATGCGGACGGTGACGGCTGCGGCTCGCAGTCCGCGCTCGCCCGACTGCTCGCGCAGCGCGGCTGTTCGGTCCGCATCGTGAACCCGACGCCGTGGCCGGCCCTGTTCGCGTTTCTGCTTGATGACGATGTCGTCGATGCGACGTCGCGCGGCGCCGCGGGGCTCGCCGATATCGACCTGCTGATCGTGCTCGACATCAACGATGTCAAGCGCCTCGGGCAGCTCGCCGACGCCGTGCGTGCGCTCACCGTGCCGGTGCTCGTCATCGACCATCATGAACCCGGCGACGAGCCGCCGAGCGCCGTCACGCTGGCCGACACGTCGGCGAGCGCGACGGGTGAACTGATCTTCGACTTTGCAACGGCGCTGGGGCTCACGATCACGCCGCGCATCGCCCGCTCGCTCTACACGGCGATCGTCACGGACACGGGCGGCTTCCGCTTTTCCAACACGCGACCGCGCACGCATGCGATCGCGAGCGCACTGCTGTCGGCCGGCGTGGACCCCGAAGAGATGTACCGGCGCATTTACGCGTCGGTCCCCGAGGGGCGCCTCCACCTCTTGCGGGAAGTGCTCGGCTCGCTCGAGCTCGATCGCACGCGCGGGCTGACATGGGTCTCGCTCGAGGCGGGGGCGATGGAGCGGCATGGCGTCTCGAGCGAAGATCTCGATGGCATCGTGGAGCATCCCCGATCGATCGCCGGCACACGCCTGGCGCTCTTCTTTCGCGATCTGGGGCACGGCAAGGTGAAGGTCTCCTTCCGCAGCACCGGTGATGTGGATGTCAATCAGTTGGCGCGACAGTTCGGTGGTGGCGGACACGTGAAGGCGGCTGGTGCGCTCGTGGTGGGCAGTCTGTCGGCCGTGCGGGAGCGCGTGGTCGATGCGTCGCAGCGCTTCCTGGACGCGGAGTAGCGTCACGGCGGGAGCCTTGGGGCCGCTGCTAGCTTTGCTCGCATCCGGTCGGGTGGTCGCGCAGCGTGTGCGCGGACCCGGTCGGCCGACCCGAGTCCTCCCATGCCCGAGACATTGACCGAGCGCGTATCGCTCGCGCTGGCGCGTGTGCGGAATGCCCGCACCGGTGCCGATCTGCTGACGTCCGAGATGGTCCGCGACATCGCCACCACCACCGGTGGTCGTGTGCGCTTCACGTTGCTCCTCGACGCGGCCGACGAGGCCACCCTGGTGCGCGACGCGCGCGAAGCGGTCGAGCGGCTCGACGGCGTGACCGATGTGCGCGTCGATGTGAAAGACCCGTCGTCCTATCGGGGCACGCCGGCGTTTCCCAAGGGGGCCGGCGCATCGCCTGCCGCGGCGGCGCAGCTCCCCTCTGCACCACCCGCGTCGTCCCGCGCGCTGCCGGTGATGAATGCGACGCCGGAACCCAAGCGCGTGCCGGCGCCCACACCCGTGGCGTATCCGAACCTCGGCCGCATCATCGCCGTCTCGTCGGGCAAGGGCGGCGTGGGCAAGAGTACCGTGGCCGTGAATCTTGCGCTTGCGCTGGCGAACGCCGGCGCGCGCGTCGGCATCATGGACGCGGACATCTACGGCCCCAACCTGCCGCTGATGCTCGGCGTGGACGCCGCGCCGCCGGTGCGCGACGAGAAGATCGTCCCGCTCGAGGCGTTCGGCATCAAGATCATGTCGCTGGGCTTTCTCATCGAGAAGGAACAGCCGGCGATCTGGCGCGGACCGATCGTGATGAAGATCATCACGCAGTTCCTGCGCGACGTGGACTGGGGGACGCTCGACTATTTCATCGTCGACATGCCGCCCGGCACCGGTGACGCGCAACTCTCGCTCGTGCAGGCGACGAACGTGAGCGGGGCCATCATCGTCACCACACCGCAACAGGTGGCCATCGGCGATGCGCTGCGTGGCGTGAAGATGTTCGAGCGCGTGGCGGTGCCCGTGCTGGGGATCGTGGAGAACATGAGCTGGTTCGAGAACCCGGAGACGGGCAAGCCGATCGCCATGTTCGGATCGGGTGGCGGCCAGCGGCTCGCCGACGAGGTGGGGCTGCCGCTGCTCGGACAGATCCCGCTCGATCCGCGCGTACAGGAGGGGGGCGATACGGGACGACCGATCGTGGTCGCCGCGCCGGAGCTCAAGGCGGCGCAAGCGCTGACGCGCCTCGCCGAGCGCGTGCGCAGCGAGATCACCGCGCGCCTCGGGTGACCGCACGGCTCGCGACGCCGTCGTGAGCGCGATCGACGCGGCGTCGTCGACTCACGTGGCGGCGCGGGACACGGGCGCGGACGGTGCGTCCGCGCCCGCACTCGTGCACGCCCCGCTCGGCGCGACCATTCGACGGGTCGCGCTTCCCGCCGTGGCGTCCAATCTGCTCATGACGCTCTTCGGGTCGTTCGACACCTGGTGGGTGTCCCGACATCTGGGCGTCGATGCCGTCGCCGCGGTCACCGCATCGATTTTCTGGATCTGGGGGATTGTCTCGGTCGCCGAGATCGTGGGGGTGGGACTGACGGCGGTGGCCGCGCGTCGCCACGGCGAGGGGCATGCGGCATCGGCGGCCACGGCGGCCAGTGATGGACTGCTGCTCGCGCTCACGTACGGCGTGCTGATGGCGACGGCTGGCGAAGTGCTGCTGCCCGCGCTCTTCCGATCGATGGCGGTGAGCGCCGAGGTGCAGCGCTTCGGCGAAGCGTACCTGGGCACGTACCTGTGGGGTGCCCCGGTGCTCTTCGGCTACTTCGCGATCGACGCGACCTTCCGCGCCTCGGGCGATACGCGGACGCCACTCGTGCTGCTCTCGACGAGTGTGCTGATCAATCTGGTGCTCGACCCGGCGCTGATCCTCGGCTGGTGGGGGCTGCCGACGATGGGTGTGCGCGGGGCTGCGATCGCGACCGTCGGCGTGCGCGGCGTGGCGTGTGTCGTGGGCCTCGCGCTGCTGCTGCGTCGCGGGTTGCTGCGGTGGCGCGCGCCCGATTGGGCGACGTGGGCCACGATCACGCGCGTCGGGCTGCCGATTGCACTGACGGGCGTGCTCTTCAGCGGCATCTACACGCGCCTCGCCCGTGTCATCGCACCGCTCGGCGCGCCCGCGCTTGCGGCGCTCGGCATCGGGCATCGCCTCGAAGGGTGGATGTACATGGTGGGTGTGGGCTTTGGCGCCGCGGCGGCGGCGGTCGTCGGGCAGAACCTCGGTGCCGGGCAGATCGACCGCGCGATGCGCACCGGATGGATCGCTACGGCGTATGCGACGATGCCGGCCGCGGGCGTCGCGCTCATCCAGTTGCTCGCGCCCGGCTGGTTTGCGTCGATCTTCACGACCGACCCTGCGGTGCTCGACGAAGCGATCCGCTATCTGCGCACGGCGTCGCTGTCGACGCTGTTCATTGCAGCGGAACTCGTGCTCGAGGAGTGCCTGGGCGGTGCGGGGTCGAGCGTGCCGCCGATGGTGGCATCGAGCACGATCACGCTGCTCCGACTGCCGCTGGCGGCGTGGGCGATCGCGCGGTGGGGGAGTACTGGGCTCTGGTGGGTGCTGGCGATGACGGCGGCAGCGCGCGGCGTGGCGATGATGGCGCTGTGGCGCTCTGGGCGCTGGATGCGCGCGCACGTGTAGACTGCGATCGATGTCGCTCATCACCTTGCTGACGGATCTCGGCACGGCCGACGGCTACGTGCCCGAAATGAAGGGTGTGCTGGCGACGCACGCGCCATTCGCGACGGTGATGGACCTCTCGCACGACATCGCGGCGCACGACGTCGATGCCGCGCGACTGACGGTCGCGCGGTTCTGGCGGCGCTTTCCGATCGGTACGGTGCACTGCGTGGTGGTGGACCCCGGCGTGGGGTCCGCGCGTGCGGCGCTCGCGGTACATGCGGACGGACGACTGCTCGTCGGGCCGGACAACGGTGTGCTCTCGCCCGCATTGCTCTCGCCGGGCGCGCGCGCTGTGGCGCTGGAAGTTCCCGCCGAGCTGGCGCCCGCGTTTCACGGGCGCGACGTCTTCGCGCCGGCCGCTGCGCGGATGGCGGGTGGTGTGGCGCTCGAGTCGCTCGGTGAACCCGTCGAGGCACCGGTGGTGCGGCGCACACCGGAAGCGCGACGCATGCGCGATGGATGGATCGAAGGCGTCGTGCTCTCGATCGACCGATTCGGCAACGCGATCACCAACGTGCTCGCGCGCGGCGTGACCGAGGTGCGCGTGGGAGACCAGGCGTTGCGCGTGGTCCGCACGTATGCAGCGCTGGGGGAGCGCGAAGTGGGCGCGCTCAGCGGCTCGTCCGGGCTGCTCGAGCTGTCGATGGCTGGCGCGTCGGCCGCCGCGCGGCTCGGGCTCTCCGTCGGGACGCGCGTGCGTGTGTGGCGCGCGAGTGACCGCTAGCCGCCCGCGCGGCGATCGAGTGCGCGGCGTGCTTCGCGCATCGCGCGCTCGAGCACCGGATCCGCACCGCTTTGCAGGGAGGCGGCCGGCACGGCCACGGCGATGTGCGGCGCGACGCCCACGCCTTCGAACGGCGAGCCGTCCACCTGCGTGTAGCGCCTGGCACTCACGCGAAACGACATGCCGTCTCCGAGATCGATCGATTGCGGCTGGCCGGTCGAGCCCCAGGTGGTATCGCCCACCACGAGTGCGCGTCGCGACGCGGCCAAGGGCGCCACGAAGTCCTCGCACGCCGACGCGCAGCCCCGGTCGATGAGGATGATGAGGACGCCGCGATAGCGTGGGCCGCGTATGGGCCGCAGTCGGGCGAGAACGGCGAGTCGATCACTCCCGATGGTCGAGCGCTCGATCGGGAGACGCGGTGTGGCCGAATCACCGCGGAGCGTGTGCAACAGTCGACGCGGCGTGCTGCCGCCGCTGTTGCCCCGGACGTCGACGATCACTGCGGGGGCCTGCATGAGCGCGCGTCGCATGGTGGCAACAGCGCTGTCCTCGTAGGCACGCGGGGCAAACCGCCGCACGCGCAGATACGCGACGCTGTCGGCCACCAGCCAGCGATGCGACACCAGCGGTGGCCCGCGTCGACGCGCGCGCACGACGCTGTCGGCCGGTTCTCCCCGCACGATGACGTGCGAGCGCCCGTCTGCGGTCGTCAACACGAAGCGCCGTGGAAAGAGATGATCGGACAACGACAGCGCCAGCCGACGAGTGGTCTCGCTGCTCGCGGCGATGAGGTGCCGGCGCGACTCGTAGAAGCGCTCGAAGGGCTCGCCATCGATGGCCGTGACGAGATCGCCCGCGCGGAGCCCTTCGATCTCCGACGTCGCGACGACCCAGCCATCGGTGGTCGGACGGAGCGTCAACCAGAGCGTCTGCCCGTCCTGTTCGCGCAGCCATCGGTCGTCGAACTGCGTGTGCGAGTTGCGCAGCCCGGCGGTGAACGCCAGTGCTGCATGATCGAAGGCCCGTCGGTCGGCTGCGTCCCGCGCGGCCGCGCGAAAGGCGGTGGCCAGCGAGTCGAACGTGCGGGCCGCGACCGCCGGCGGACCGAGCGCCGCCCAGTGGGCGAAGTGCGCGCGCGTGTGCTCGACGATTTGTTCGACGACGCGCAGTCGGTCTGTCACCGAGAGCGTCTCCGGCACGGCGGCGGTGGCGGGGACGGAGCGTACGGCCGACGATGGACGCCCTGGCGCCACGAACAGCAGGCCGAGAGAGAAGACAGGAGCGATGGCGACGGCACGCATGATGCCGGTCAGACGGCGCCATCGTGCCAACGGTTTCTCACCCCGCGAGCGCCCCCGTGATCGCCTCGCGCAGCTCGCGCGCCGTCGTCGGCTTCTCGAGCAGCGCGTGCACGCCAAGCGACTGCGCACGTTCGGCGCCATCGGGACCGCCGTATCCCGAGCAGAGAATCACCGGCAGTTCGGGGTGTTCGGGACGCATGCGCTCGACCATGTCGAGCCCCGTCATCGTCGGCATCGAGATGTCGCTCAGTAGCAGATCGAACCCCGGCGAGGTCGTGCGCAGCGCCGCGAGCGCGTCAATGGGATCGTTGCACGCCGTCACGTCGAGCCCTTCGCGCACGAGCAGGCGCTCCATCGCGTGCAGCACGATCGGGTCGTCGTCGACGAGCAGCACGCGCCGGCCCGCGAGGCCGGCGGCGACGTGCGGTGCATCGCTCGGTGTGGGTCTCGCCTCGGCGCGCACGTGGGCGGCAGGGAGGCGCACCGTGAAGCGCGCGCCCTCGCCGGGCGCGCTGTCGACGTCGATTCGCCCTCCGAGCCCCGAGACGATGCCATGCACCATGGCAAGTCCCATCCCCGTGCCTTGCGATTGCGGCTTGGTGGTGAAGAACGGTTCGAAGATGCGGTCGAGCACCTCCTGCGACATGCCCGCTCCGGTGTCGGCCACGTCGAGCCGCGCCAGCGGTGTGCCGTGCGGCGTGTCCACGCCGATGCGGACGCGAAGCGTGCCGCCGGTGTCGCGCATCGCATAGTGCGCATTGGCGAGCAGATTGATCACGACCTGGTGCAACTCGGTGGGATCGGCCAGGACATCGGGATCGACCGTCGGTCGTTGCCAGTCGAGCGTGATCGTCGATGGCAGCGTGGGGCGCAACAGTCCCAACGCCTCCTCGACGACCTCCATCAGCCGGACCGACTCGATGCTGCGCGGCCGTGCGCGAGAGAAGGTGAGGATGCGTTCGACCAGTCGCTTGCCGCGCGTACCGGCGTCGCGGATCTGCTGCAGATCCCGATGTGCGACATGATCGCCGGGAATCGTGCCCCCGATCAGATCCGCGTAGGTGCCGATCGCGTGGAGCACGTTGTTGAAGTCGTGCGCGATGCCGCCCGCGAGTGTGCCGATGGAGTCGAGGCGCTGTGCGCGCGCGATGGCGGTTTCCACGCGACGGCGTTCGGTGACGTCCATTGCCGTGCCGCGAAAGCCCGCGTGGCGTCCCGTGTCGTCGCGGATCGGGACACCGGCGAGGACCGCATCGCAGATGGCCCCGTCGGCGCGCACGAAACGCACCTCGAAGTCGGCGAACGGCAGCCCGCTGGCGCGGATCGGTGCGTAGCGCGCCTGGACGTCCGCCTGCTCCTCGGGTGGGACGAACGTGAGGGGCATACGGCCCAGCACGTCGGACACCGGCCGGCCGAAGAAGCGCGCCAACTGCTCGGAGGCGAACACGAAGCGATTGTCCGCATCGACTTCCCACACCATGCCGAGTTCGCTGCCGGCGACATCTTCCCAGCGCTGCTCCGCCTGACGCCGCAGCCGATCGAGGCGGATGAGGGCAATCACCGCCATCGCCAGCAGCAGCGTGAGCACCGCGCCGCCCAGCACGATACCCGTGATGGTGCGTGTCTCGGCGCGATTGTCGCGCGCCAACTGCGCGGCATGCGACGACGTGGCCGCCTGCAATCGCTCGTGCGCGGTGGTGAGCGACCGGAAGTCGCCTTCGCGCGTGCGGAACGCCGCGAGTGCCGCACTGCCCGGCCCGGTGGGGAGCGCCTGTGCCTTCTCGCGCGCGGCGGCGTACTGCGCCCAGGCAGCGCGCAATGTCACGCCGGCCTCCCGCGTCGCGGCGTCGTGCAGGCCGACGGTGGCGTCGACCAAGCCGGCATCGATGACGCGCGCGAGCGAGTCGACTGCGTGTCGCATCGGTGCGCGCTGCGCTGCAACGGCCTCGAGCGCTTCGCGCGCCTCGAGCTGTCGCAGTGAGCGCAGCGCCTCGTCCAGCGCGAGCAGGCGATCCATCCGCACCAGCCAATCGCCGGCAATCGTCGATGCGGTCGAACTGATGCGACGCACATCGCGCACGCCCAGCGCCGAGAGGCCAATCGCCGCGGCGCAGATGAGCACCGTCCCGACGAGCCACGGCGCGTATCGACGCAACCAATGCCCGCGGGCAGGCCACAGGCGCGCGGTACCGCGATGGGGGGAAGTCGAAGAAGGCGGCGCGGTCACACGAACGAGTATCGGCATGACGGGGACGGCCGGGTATGGGCCTCCGTCACGGCCGCGCGCGACGCGTCGGTCAGTCGACTGGGTCGGGGACCGGCGGCCGGCGGGCCGCCACCACACCCGACACGGGGGTCGGGGTCTGCCAGTCGGGCAGGTCGCCCACGCGCGGGGCAACGCGCGGCACGGCCGGGCGCCGCCGACCGCCCCGCGACAGCACCGCCGCCCCCATTCCCGCCGTGGCGGCCACCCACGTCAGTGCCAAGGCGACGGCGCGCAGCAGGACGCCGACCACCGGCATGTCGTCCACGAGCGCCGCGCCGATCCAGAACGCCACCAGCACTGTCAGGCCGATCAACAGGGCCCTGAGCGCGTCCGGGCGCGTGGTGCCCGCCCCACGCACGACCGTGCGCTGACCGAGCAGCCCATGGCCGATCAGGCGCGCCGTCGCCACGACGCCGAGCGCCGTCAGGCCGATGAGTGCGAGAATCCAGGCGGCCGCAACGATCGGGATGCCCAGAATGCCAACGATGGTCGCCGCGAGCACGACGCAGCTCAAGACCAGCACTGGTACGGCGGCCAACTGGGTGGCGACACCGATCCAGAAGGCGCGGGAGACATCGACCTCGAGGGTGTCCAGCACCCCTTCGAGCGCGCGACTGGCGAAGACCAGCACGCCGATGCCGAGCAGGGCGGCGAACGTGACCCACCCCAGCGTGAGCCGAAGCGTGGGTGCGATTGCGTCGAACGCCGGGGCAGCATGGGCCACGGTCGCAGTGACCCCGAGCAGACATGCGGCCGCGAGTCCCCGACGAACCAGGGGAAGGCCGGTCGCGACCATCAGCCGCGCCGTGAGGCAGCCATGGAGAGGCGCCGCAGCGCCAGGACGCCGGCGCCCACCGCAGAGACGAACCCGCCCGTGAGTGCCACCCAAGTCGACGGCGCCGCATCGCGCACGAGGGCAACGCCGCGTTCGCCCAGCAACTGGCGCGACATGTCGGTGCCCGCATTGAGGACCGCGCTGCGGAACTGCTCGAAGCCGAGCTGGGTGAGCAATACGGCGATGTCCGCGCGCTCGAGCAGCCAGTACCCGCCGCCGACGAACACCGCCGCCGATGCGGCCGCCAAGGCGCCGGCCATCACGCGGGCGGGGCGAGACTGCGGTACGAAACGACGCGCATAATCGAGCGCGGCCACATGCCACGGCTCGAAGACCTGCACGTTGGCCATGACGCGATCGGCGAACAGCGGGGATGGCGAGAAGTGCGGCAGCGCCTCGAGCGCGTCCACCACCGCACGAGAGCGCCGCAGCTCCGCCTGTGCGGCGGGGTTGCGGCGCAGCGCGGCGCGCAGCTCGGCCATGCCGAAGCCGTCTTCGCCGTCGAGCAGCAGCTCGATCTCGTCTGGGCGCAGGGGGCGGTTGGTCATCATGGTCTCCGAAAGGGATACGAACGGCGAGGGGACGGGGTTTCACGGCGGGCCAATGTTCCTCCATGGCCCGCACCGTCACGCCGCGGGTCAGTCACGGATCGGCTCCAGCGCCCGACGCAGCTCGTGTCGCGCCCGGTGGATGTACGTCTTCACGGTACCGAGCGGGAGGTCCAGCGTGGTCGCGATCTCCTCGTAGGACCGCCCCTCCACGTGCCGCAGGAGGATGCAGGCGCGGTACTCGGGGCGCAGCAGGCCAATCGCCCGCTCGATGGCGCTGCCGAGCTCCTTCGCCTCCATCTCCTCGAGCGGTGTCTCCTGGATGGCTTCGACGTCGAATGAGCTGGCATCGATCTCCGCCTGCGACGACGCGTGCGGCGAACCGTCCATGCTCACCGTTTCGAGCCGTCGTCGACGCAGGAAATCGATGGCGACGTTGTTCGCGATCTTGAACAGCCAGCTCGAGAACTTGAACTCGGGGCTGTAGCGATCGATGTGGTTGAGCACCTTGATGAAGGTGTCCTGCGCGAGATCCTCGGTGGTCTCCCGATCGCGGACCATCCGCAGGATGAGCGAGAAGACCGGTCGTTCGTACCGGCGGATCAGCTCGCGAAACGCGGCTTCTCGCCCTTGCTGGGCGAGTCGCACCACGTCGGCATCCGGCAGGGTCGCGAGTTCGTCGATGAGCGCCATTCGGGCAGGAAGACGGTGACCCCGCCCGCATCGGCGGTGCGTCACCCGGTCCGAAAGTAGCCGTGGCGTTGCTCGCAGTGCAGGCCATGCCGAGTTTATCGGGTCTCCATGGCCCTCTCGCTCGACGACTCGCCCCCGGCCGCCCAGTCCGCCGACTCGGCGCAGGCAGCCGCCCGCGCCGGTCGCGATGCGGCGAGCGCGCACGATCACGATGCACGCGCCGCGAAGCGCGCGTATGTCCAGGCGATGTTCGCTGCCATCGCGCCGCGGTACGATCTGCTCAACAGCGTGCTCTCGCTCGGCATCGATCGCCGCTGGCGACGCGCCGCGCTCGAGGCGCTGGCGTGGACGGCGGCACCCGACGCGCGCTATCTCGATCTGTGTGCCGGGACGCTCGACGTGAGCGCACAGCTCGCACGACGCCCCGGGTTTCGCGGTCGCATTCTCGCGGCCGACTTCGCCGAGCCGATGTTACGCGCGGGCGTCGGCAAGGTCTCGCGCGCCAGCGTGCAGCCCGT